>DASSOK010000125.1:0-20286 GCA_035700665.1 Marmoricola sp. | reverse complement strand
TCGTTCCGCTTCAACGTGTGACGCTCAGCTCTTCTCCCGGACGTAGCCCTTCGGGTCCTTGTCCTCCGGCGCCACCCCGGTCGCCGCCTTGAGCGACTCGAACCGCAGGAACTGCACGGCGATGTCGTGCCGGGTCTGCAGGTCGGCATGGCGGCGGAAGTCGGCGAGGTCCTGGCGCTCCTCCTCGGCCATGTGGGTGCTGTTGGCGACCCGGCACTCGGTCACGGCCTTCCACCAGGCGTCGGTGCCGACCTCGTGCTGGCCGGCGGCGCGGATGCCGTCGCGGATGTCGTTGTGGTCCTTGACCGCATCGGTCACCTCCTCAGGGGCGTCCGAGGCGTCGGCGGCTCCGGTGCCCACGTCGAGCAGCACGGGGTAGAAGTACCGTTCCTCCGCCTCCGCGTGCGTCTCCAGCAGGATCTCCAGCCGCTTCCACACCGCCCCGAGGGTCTCGGTGTCCTCGCGCGGGATCTCGTCGAGCATGGCGAACATGCGCCGCTGCTCGGCGTGCTGGTGCAGGATCACGTCGGTGATGTCCAAGGGTTCGGCTCCTTCTCTCGAGCGGTGGTGGCCTCCCCTGCAGGTTCGCACCACGTCGGCTGCGCTGTCGAATGTCGGCAGCAGGCCGGTCCGGTGGCAGACTGCCCGGCGTGGAACCGGCGCTGCTCACCTTCGGGCACGGCCGACTGTCCCGCGACGAGCTCGCCGCGCTCCTGACGGACGCAGGGATCGAGCGGGTGGTGGACGTACGACGGTTCCCGGGCAGCCGGGCCAACGAGGCGGCGTCCCGGGGCGAGATCCCGGACCTGCTGGACGAGATCGGTCTCGACTACCGGTGGGACGAACGGCTCGGCGGACGCCGGCACCTCGGCAAGGAGGAGGACCAGGCCTCGCCCGACACCTGGTGGCAGGTCAAGGCGTTCCGGGCCTACGCGGCGTGGACGCGCTCCGCTGAGTTCCGCGCGGCGGTCCCCGACCTGCTCTCCGACGTCGCCGATGCCCGGACGGCGGTGATGTGCTCGGAGGCGGTCTGGTGGCGCTGCCACCGCCGGCTGATCAGCGACGTGGTGCTGCTCGCGCACGGCGTCCCCGTCGAGCACCTGATGCACTCCGGGAAGCTCACGCCCCACCGGGTCAGCGAGGGCGCCCGCCTGTCCCCGGACGGCGAGCTCATCTGGGACGTGGGGGAGGGCTGAGCACGCGTGGCCGACTGGGTGCTGCACGTGGACCTCGACCAGTTCCTCGCGGCGGTCGAGGTGCTGCGGCGCCCGGAGCTGGTGGGCCGGCCGGTGGTGGTCGGGGGTAACGGTGACCCGACGCAGCGAGGAGTCGTCTCGACGGCGTCGTACGAAGCCCGCGCCTTCGGCGTGCGCTCCGGCATGCCTCTGCGCCTGGCGGCCCGCAAGTGCCCCGAGGCGGTGTTCCTCCCCGTCGACCGCCCGGTCTACGAGGCGGCGTCCGAGCAGGTGATGCAGGTGCTCCACGAGGTGCCCGGCGGCACGGTCCGGGTGCTCGGCTGGGACGAGGCCTTCGTCGGACTGCAGACCGACGACCCGCTGTCGGCGGCAGAGGCGATCCGCGCAGCCGTCCTGGACCGCACCGGCCTGCACAGCTCCGTCGGCATCGGGGACACCACCGTGCGCGCCAAGAACGCCACCGACCTCGGCAAGCCGCGCGGGACCTTCACGCTGACGCGCGACAACTGGTACGACGTGATGGGCGAGCGCCCCACGAGCGGGATCTGGGGCATCGGCCCGCGGGTCGCCGCCCGGCTCGCCGCGCGGGGGATCAACACGGTGCTCGAGCTGGGCGAGGCCGACCTCGGCATGCTGCAGGAGGAGTTCGGTCCGCGGATGGGCCTGCACTACGCGGCGCTGGGCAAGGGCGTCGGCGACACCGTCGTCGACGACACCCCTTGGGTGCCGCGCGCACACGGCCGGGAGACCACCTTCCAGCACGACCTGACCGAGCGCGAGGAGGTCGTGGCGGCGCTGGGCCAGCTCGCCGAGCAGGTGGTCGCCGATCTCAGGGCCGAGGGCCGCCCCTGCCAGCGGGTGCACCTGAAGGTCCGGTTCGCACCCTTCTTCACCAGCAACCGCAGTCGAAAGCTGACCGAGCCGACGTTCGACCCACGTGCCATCGCGGACACTGCGGTGGAGCTGCTCGACGGGCTCGCCGACGACCGGCCGGTGCGGCTGCTCGGCGTCCGCGGCGAGATGGTGCCACCGCCAGGCGGCTACTGACCCGTCTCCTCGGCGCAGGCGCGGTCGAGGAAGGCCAGCATCCGCACCTGCACCCGCTCCCGCGGCACCGCGATCACCGTGACGGGCTCGCCTGCGATGGTCGCCCACAGCCGGAACGTGAACGGCGTCGTCACGGCCGCGCGGCTGTGCGGGTCGCACCGGTGCCCGGAGGTGACGAACAGCGGCACCGACACTGCGCGGGCGGAAGGCCGGAGCAGCCGAGGCCGGCCCAGGGACAGTGCGAAGATCGGCGAACCCTGGATCTCCGTCAACGCCACGGGTGCCCCTCCGGACAGGCGCTGCAGGCGGAGCGACCCGACGAGCGCCGGCTCCCTACCCCGGCGGCCGTGCCGCCACGGACCGTCGTACTCCAGCCGGACGGTGCGGGCCAGCAGGCGCTCGTTGCAGTCCATCGCCCAGATGCGACGCAGGAACCGAAGCCCCTGGGCATCGATCGGCCGGCGCACCGTGCGGCTGCCCGTCACGGCCACCCCGATGGGAGCCGTCCGGAACGGGTCACCGCCACAGCGCGGCACCGGCAGTCGATAGCGCAGGTCGACGGTGAAGCCACTCGGCACGACGTAGGGCCGGCGCTGCGGGCCACCCGGGTAGCCGGGCCAGTCGAGCCCCACCCGGCGCACGCGCATCGGGTGGCCGGAGTAGTTCATCATCGTGATCGCGGCGCGGGCGGTGCCCTCGTCGAACCGCTGCTGGATGAAGGACAGCCGGATCCCCGGCGGCTCGGGCGCCAGCGTGACCTCCAACGTACGACGATCCGTCGGACGGTCCCCGGCAGTGCTCGTGGAGCCGGACGCGCCGGAGGAGCAGCCGCCGAGCAGCACGGCGCACGCCAGCGCGGCCGTCACCACTCGCAGGCGTCGGCCCCGCCGGTCAGGTGTCGGCCCGGTCATCGGGGAGGGCGGGCAGCTCGAACCAGATCTCGGTGCCACCGCCGGGGGCGTCCTCCGCGGCGATCCGGCCCCCGTGGGCGGTGACGATCCGGGCTGCCGTCGCGAGCCCGATGCCGTGCCCGTCCACCGCGGGGTCGAGCCGCGAGAACAGCGCGAACACGTCAGCGCGCCGGTCCTCCGGGATGCCGATGCCGTTGTCCACCACGCTCACCCGCCAGAAGTCACCGGTTCGCCGCGCGCTGATCCGGATCCGCGCAGGCACGCCGGGACGGGCGAACTTCGCGGAGTTGGTGATCAGGTTCTGGAACAGGGAGTACATCTCGTCGCTGTCGGCCCGCACCACCGGCAGGTCGGACACCTCGACGCGGGCTCCGCGGGCGTCCAGCACGCCGCCGGAGTCCAGGACCAGCCGGGGCACCAGCTTCCCGAGGTCGACGTCGTGCAGCTCCGGGTGGTCGTCGATCGAGCCGAAGTGCATGATCTGCTCGAGCATCCGGCTCATCCGGTCGGCGGCTGCGCCGGCCCGCGCCAGCAGCATCCGGACCGCCGGGTCGGCAGTGTCGGCGAGCTCGTCCTGGAGCATCTCCACGCTCGCGAGGATTGAGCTCAGCGGGACCCGCATGTCGTGGCTGAGCTCGGCAGCGAGGTGCGACATCACCGCGATGTCCTGGCCCATCGGCCCGGGACGGGAGCGCTGCTTCAGGCGCAGCTCCAGGATCCGCGTCACCGAGTTGGCCAGTGCCTCCAGCGCTCGCTCCTGCAGCGCGGTCAGGCGCTGGGGCTGTCGCGAGATCACGCAGAGCCGACCGAGCATGGTGCCGTTCGGGCAGTAGACCGGGGCGGAGGCGTAGAACCGGGCGAAGCCGAACTGCCCGGTGACCCAGCCCAGGTCGGCGAACCGCTCGTCGGCCAGCGCGTCCTCGACGAAGTAGGCGCCCTCGGTCGTCATGGTGAACTGGCAGAACGACTCGTCGGCGGGGCACACCAGCGGCTCCATGCCGTGGGTCAGCCGGATGTGGTACTCCCCGTCCTTGAGGATCGTCAGGCCGGCGGACTCGGCAGCGCAGAGGTCGGCTGCGAGGCGGACGATCTCGAGCAGCTCCTCGTCGTCCGGACGCGACAGGATGTCCAGTACGTCCCGCACCTCGCTGCGCGCGTCACTGTCGGGATCCGACTGCTGCTCCATTGCCCTGGCCCCCATCGCGTCCGTCCCCAGTGTCCCGCCGACGCCCGGGGAGGGGAAGACCTGTTCCGTCGGGAGCGTAGGTCGCAATACCGACAAGGCAGGCATTGATCGGCAATTCATCGGGCACTGGGAAAATGACGACAAACGGTTGCATTCTCAACACGTCGCGGAGGACAGCATGAAGCTCGGGATCATCGTGGGCAGCACCAGGCCCGGCCGGATCGGCAGCCAGGTGGGTCAGTGGGTGTACGACGAGGCCACCCGCCGGGGTGACGACAGCGTGCAGTTCGAGCTCGTCGAGCTGGCGTCGTACGAGCTGCCACTGCTCTCCGAGCCGACCGTGCCCGGCGCGGCCCACCGCCAGTACGAGACCCCGCAGACCATCCGGTGGGGCCAGAAGGTCGACGAGCTCGACGGGTTCGTCTGGGTCACGCCGGAGTACAACCACGGCGTGCCGGCGGCGATGAAGAACGCCCTCGACGTCCTCTACCCGGAGTGGAACCACAAGACCGTCGCGTTCGTCTCCTACGGAGCCGACGGCGGCGTCCGGGCCGTCGAGCAGTGGCGCGCCATCGTGGCCAACGTGATGATGTACGACGTGCGCGGCCAGGTCGCCCTGTCGACGTTCGCCGACTTCGAGGACGGCCGGTTGGCGGCGCAGGACCGCCGTGAGGGCGAGCTGAAGACGATGCTCGACCAGCTCGTCGCCCTGACGAACGCCACCTCGAGCCTGCGACGGCAGAACTGAAACCGGTTACAGTTTGCGGGTGACCGCACCCGACGTCTTCGCACCCGCGCAGCTCGGTCCGGTGGCACTGCGCAACCGCGTCATCAAGGCGGCCACCTTCGAGGGCCGCACGCCCGACGGCCTGGTCACCGACGAGCTCATCGACTACCACCTGGCCCCCAGTCGGGGCGGCGTGGGGCTCACCACGGTGGCCTACCTCGCCGTCGCTCCCGAGGGCCGCACGCACCGGGAGTGCATCGTCGTCGGCGACCACTCGGCACCAGGACTGCGGCGGCTGACCGATGCCGTCCACGAGACCGGTGCGAAGGTCGCCGGGCAGCTCGGCCACGCCGGACCGGTGGCCAACGGACGCTCCAACCGCGTCCGCGCGCTGGCAGCCTCCCGGATGCCCTCCCCGTTGAGCATGCAGATGATCGGCTCCGCCACGGCCGCCGACATCCGGCGGATCACCGACGACTACGTCCGGGCAGCGCGCACCATGGCGGACGCCGGCTTCGACGTCCTCGAGATCCACATGGCGCACGGCTACCTGCTGAGCTCCTTCCTGGCGCCAGGGCAGAACCGCCGCAAGGACCGCTGGAACGGCTCGCTCGACAACCGCTCCCGGTTCGCCCGGCAGGTCGCTCGCGCCGTCCGCGACGAGGTCGGTGACCAGGTCGCCGTCACCGCGAAGATCGGGATGACCGAGGGGTCCCGCGCCGGCTTCTCGATGCCCGAGAGCGTGGAGTTCGCCCAGCTGCTCGAGGCCGAGGGCAACCTCGACGCGCTCGAGCTCAGCGCCGGTTCGAGCCTGCTGAACCCGATGTACCTCTTCCGCGGCGGCGTGCCCCTCGAGGAGTTCGCCGCCACCATGCCGCTCCCCGTGCGGCTCGGCCTGCGGACCCGGCTCGGCCGCGGTTTCTTCCGGGAGTACCCGTTCGAGGAGGCGTTCCTGCGGGACAAGGCGCTGGTCTTCCGCGAGGCGCTCTCGATGCCGCTGGTCATGCTCGGCGGCATCAACGAGCGCGCCACCATGGAGCGCGCGATGGCCGACGGCTTCGAGTTCGTGGCGATGGCCCGGGCGCTGCTGCGAGAACCCGACCTCGTCAACCGCCTCCAGGCCGGCGAGACGGACGCGGGCGTCTGCAACCACTGCAACGAGTGCATGCCGACGATCTACACCCGCACCCACTGCACGCAGGTCCCGTCGGCCGTCCCCTCCGGCCAGGGGACCTGACCTCGCCCGTAGGCTTCCCGGCCATGGGCCACGAGTACGACGCCGCCATCGCGGTCAGCCGCACCGCACCGGGCGAGTACGCCGCCGAGCTGGACGCCGGCTGGGTCGTCGGTGGCGGGCTCAACGGCGGCTACCTCCTCGGCGTGATCGGCAACGCGATCCGCACGGAGCTGGACGCGGCGGGACATCCCGACCCCTACACGACCAGCGCCTACTACCTCTCGGCGTCGCGACCGGGTCCGGCGACGGTGTCGGTGCGGGTGGTCCGCGCCGGTCGCGGCACCTCGACCGTCGCGGCCACGCTCTCGCAGCTCGAGGAGGGCCCCGACGGCGTGCGTCCGGTCGACCGGATCACCACCCTGGCGACGTACGGCGACCTCGCCCGCGTCTCCGGTGACGTCCGCACGACCGCCGTACCCCCCGAGCTGCCGCCGGTGGAGGACTGCCTGCTCACCTCGGACGCCCCGGCCGACTTCAAGGCGTTCGTGCCGATGCTCGACCGGTTCGCGATGTACCTCGACCCGGCCTGCGCCGGGTGGGTGACCGGGAACCCGGGAGGGCACTCGTTCATCCAGGGCTGGTTCCGGCTGGTCGACGACCGCCCGATCGACCCGGTCGCGCTGCTGACCGTGGTGGACACGCTGCCGCCCGTCACGATGGAGCTCGGCCTTCCCGGCTGGGCCCCGACCCTGGAGCTCACCGTGCACGTCCGCTGCGCGCCCGCGCCGGGGCTCCTCCGGATCCGCCACGAGACCCGCAACTTCGCGGGTGGCTTCTTCGAGGAGGACTGCGAGGTCTGGGACACCGCCGGCCGCCTGGTCGCCCAGTCGCGCCAGCTCGCCCTCCAGCCCCGCCCCCAGTAGCCGCGCCGGGCAGCCCTACCGAGCCTCAGCCGAACTGGGAGCGGTCCATCGCGAAGACGTAGCGCTGGCCGGGGTACTCGGTGAGCGACCACAGCTGGTCGGTGGAGGGCCAGTAGGAGATGTCCTCCGGGCCGACGGGGAGCGCCCGCGGGAAGCGGCGGAAATGGCCCGGCGTACCGACGTGCAGGTGCCCCAGCCGCCACCGGCCCCGGCTCTGCGTCACGTAGTAGCGCCCGCCCACGACGGCCGCGCCCTGCATGTGCCCGAGGCCGTCCTCCGGCAGCCCCGCCGGACGGGAGAGCCGGTCCGCGCCCGCGTCCAGGTGCAGCGACTCCGGGTCGAGCGGGTAGCGCACCAGCCGGGTCGTCTGCCCGCGGACGCCGTACTCCCCGGCCACCAGCACCGGTGGTGTGGTGCTGCGGTCCAGCGACACGAAGGAGTAGCGCATCGGCTCGACGCCGTCCTCACCGGCGGAGGCGTAGCTGAACCGCACCGGGAGCACGAACCGGTGGCCCAGGGACTCCTCGGACGGCTCGACCTCGAGGACGTCGTCGAGCCGGCAAGTGAAGAGACCCCGTCGTGTCCCGGCGACGTGCAGGTAGGGGCCGCACCAGACGATGCCGCCGGCGTGCACCCGCAGCGGCCGCAGCCGTGGGTGGTCGCCGTCGAGCTCCGGTACGACGAGCAGCACGTGGCGGTACCGAAGCGTGGCGAGGTCCACGGCGCTGATCCGGCTGCCGTGGTTCTGGCCGTCCAGGTCCTTGGAGTACCAGCTCGCCAGGAGCACCCGCCGGCCGGCGACCTCCTCGTCGTCGTGGCCGTCCGCCGACGTGGTGATGCCCTGCGGCCACCAACGCTGGTGCGTGGCGTCCTCGTCGTCCCAGCGGAAGCCCCACGTCACCTGGCGCCCGGGCACCGACACCCTCGTGGCCTGCCGGTCCAGCGCCTCGAGGACACCCTCGACGCCCACTCGACCGCCGTACTGCCGTGCCAGCGCCTCGATCTCATCGACGTTCTCGTCGGTGCGGCGCAGGTGGATCACTTCTCCAACTTAGAGGAGCCGCACCTAGGATCACCGGCATGGACAAGCACCTCCTCCTCGTGCACGCGCACCCTGACGACGAGTCGATCGGCCAGGGTGCGACCATGGCGAAGTACGCCGCGGAGGGCGTCGGCGTCACGCTGGTGACCTGCACGGGCGGCGAGATGGGCGAGATCCTGGTGCCCGAGCTGGCCCACCTGGCGGCCGACCGGGACGACATGCTGGCCGACCAGCGCAAGATCGAGCTCGACAACGCCATGGCGGAGCTGGGCGTCACCGACCACCGCTACCTCGGCGGCTTCAAGCGCTACCGGGACTCCGGCATGCAGTGGCACCCGGACGGGCACGCGATCGCGGCCGACGAGACCCACGAGAACGCCTTCGCAGCAGCCGACCTCACCGAGGCGGCCGACCACCTCGTCGCGATCATCCGGGAGGTCCGGCCGCAGGTGCTGGTGACCTACGACCAGTTCGGCGGCTACGGGCACCCCGACCACATCCAGGCGCACCGGGTCGCGACCTACGCCGCCGCGCTGGCCGCGGTCCCGTCGTACCGCCTGGACCTCGGCGAGCCGCACGACATCGCGAAGATCTACTGGGGCGCGATGTCGGCCAGCCGGATGCGCGAGGGCCTGCGCCGCCTGCGCGAGGCGGGGGACACCACCAGCTTCGAGGGGATGGACCCCGACGGCCCGCTGCCGCCGTTCATCACCGAGGACGAGAACCTCGCTGCCGTCATCGACGCCACCGACTACGTCGACCGCAAGCTGGCCGCGATGAAGGCGCACGCCACCCAGATCGAGGTCGACGGCCCCTTCTTCGCGCTGTCCAACAACATCGGCAACCAGGTCTGGGGCAGCGAGTTCTTCCGGATCGCCAAGGGGGAGCAGGGCCCGCTCAACGCGGACGGACTCGAGACCGACCTCTTCGCCGGCCTCTGACAGTCGAGTGCGGAAGTGGTCGTTCGAGCGACCGTTTCCGCACTCAACCTCGCAAGTAGCGGTAGGAGTGGTGCCGCTCGAACCCCAGCGAGGCATAGAGGGCGAGGGCGGGCTCGTTGTCCGACTGCACCTGGAGCAGCATCGTCGAGGCACCGTGCTCTGCGGCCCAGCCGGCGAGATCGGCGGTCAGGATCCTGGCGAGACCGCTGCGCCGGCGGTCGGGGTGGACTGTCAGATCGGCGAGCAGCGCCCAGTCGTCGACCAGGTTCACCCGCGCGCGGGCCACCTGCCGGCCTCCCTCGGAGAGGGAGGCGAAGACTGCGTCGGGCAGGTCCAGGTTCCGCGCGACCGCGTCGTACGACGCCAGCGCCCGGTCGTTGCCCACCAGCCAGTCGCGGCTCAGCGTGTCCGCGTGCTGCACCGCGGAGGTGTCGTGGCCGCCCAGACGTCGCGACAGCGCGGCAATGCCCGCCAGCATGACGTCGGTGTCGGCCTCCTCGGCGTCGAGCCGCGGCCACCCCTGTGCCTCGAGCTGCTCCTGGACGGCCGAACCGACCACGACCTGGGCGCACGGCACCGCGCCGTGGGCTGCGTAGAACCGAACCGCCTCCTCGAGCGCATCGTCCAGGGGCATGCCGGGGTCCCCGACGGCCAGCACCGAGCTCGGCCGCCGATTGACCCCGCCGGAGAGCCGGAGCATCCAGGCACCGAGCCGGACGGCGAGGTCGGGCCGGAACATGCCGGCGGCCCGGCGCTCGACCGCCTCCACCGACAGCCGACTGAACCGCGAGGCCCGCGGCGGGACCGGCTTGCCCGAGACGATGTCGGCGGTCCGGATCGTGACCACGGAGCCGTCAGCGCGACGGACAGTGGTGACCCCGTCCGCCCAGGACTCCATCACGCCGAGCACGTCGGTGAACGCGGGGCCGCCCGTCGGGCCGGTCTCGCCACGGACGACCCGTCGTACGACGACCCGCGAACCGACCTGCGCTGGACCCAGACGTCCCACGGGCTGGGGTTCTGCGGCTTCGGGCACATCGGGATACTAGGCTGACGCCTACGGCAACGACCGCCTGCCTCAGTCGCACCGACCGAGACCGCCCGAGGAGGACCTGGTGACCTACGTCATCGCCCAGCCCTGTGTCGACGTGAAGGACCGTGCCTGCGTCGACGAGTGCCCCGTCGACTGCATCTACGAAGGCAAGCGGATGCTCTACATCCACCCCGATGAGTGCGTCGACTGCGGTGCGTGCGAGCCGGTCTGTCCCGTCGAGGCGATCTACTACGAGGACGACACGCCCTCGGAGTGGAAGGAGTACTACGACGCCAACGTGCACTTCTTCGACGACCTCGGCTCGCCGGGTGGCGCCGCGAAGATGGGCGAGATCGACCACGACCACCCGATGATCGCCGCTCTCCCGCCACAGAACCAGGACGACTGACGCCCTGACCACGTCAGCATCCGGGAGGCTCCCCGGCGGTCTGGGCGGGGTCTCCGCGCTGCTGCCGGACTTTCCCTGGGACAGCCTGACCGAGTACGGCGACCGCGCTCGCTCCCACCCGGACGGCATCGTGGACCTCTCGGTCGGCACACCGGTCGATGCCACCCCGGAGGTGGTGCAGCGGGCGCTGTGCGACGCCGCCGACTCGCCGGGCTACCCGACCACCATCGGGCTGCCCGAGACGCGGCAGGCCTGCGTCGACTGGCTGGCCCGGCGTTTCGGGGTGACCGGACTCGACCTGGACGGCGTGCTGCCGGTGATCGGCTCCAAGGAGCTGATCGCCTCCCTTCCCACGCACCTAGGCGTCCGGCCCGGTGACCTGGTCGTGCAGCCGCGGCTGGCCTACCCCACCTACGAGGTCGGGGCGCGCCTCGTCGGGGCCAGGGTGCTCGCCGCCGACTCGCTGACCGCCATCGGCCCGGAACGCCCGAAGGTGCTCTGGATCAACTCACCCGCCAACCCCACCGGGAAGGTGCTGCCCGTCGACCACCTGCGCAAGGTCGTGGACTGGTGCCGTGAGCGCGACGTGCTGCTCGTCTCCGACGAGTGCTACCTCGAGCTCGGTTGGGACCCCGACGTGCCGCCCGTCTCGGTGCTGCACCCGGACGTCTGCGGGGGAACCCACGACGGCATCCTCACGGTGCACTCGCTCTCGAAGCGGTCCAACCTCGCGGGCTACCGCTGTGCGTTCGTCGCCGGCGACCCCGCGGTCGTGGCCGAGCTGCTCGCCGTGCGCAAGAACCTCGGCCTGCAGCTGCCCGGCCCCCAGCAGCGCGCCATGGTGGCGGCGCTGTCCGACGACGCCCACGTCGAGGAGCAGCGCGCGCGCTACGCGGCACGTCGTACGACGCTCAGGAACGCCGTCGAGAACTCGGGCTTCCGGATCGACGAGTCACAGGGGTCGCTCTACCTCTGGGCCACCCGCGGGGAGCCCTGCCTGGACACCGTGGCATGGCTCGCGGGCCTGGGGATCCTGGTGGCGCCCGGGTCGTTCTACGGGCCGGCGGGCAACGAGCACGTCCGGATCGCCTTCACCGCCACCGACGAACGCATCGAAGCGGCGGCGCAGCGGCTGGCCGACGCCGGTCAGTAGGGCCGCTGCTGGGCCGGGATCGGCTTCCTGCCCGGCATGGGGGAGTGCACCCGCACGGCCTGGATCGCGTCGAGGCGCACCACCGAGTGCTCACCCTCGTCCGCAGCCAGCACCACGCCGTGGCCGTCAGTGGTGACGACGAGACCCGTCAGCCATGCCCCCGAGACCAGGACCTCCACCGCGATCCCCATCGACTGTGCCCGGTCGAGCGCGGTCCCCATCGAGTAGATGGTTGACGTCTCCATGGTCCCCCTGCCGTTCCGTCTGCCCGCAATGTCCATGATGTAAGCGCTTGTCACGCGGCGCCAGCAGCGACGCGAGCTGGACCAGACCGGCTTCCGGGCCTCGGTGGTTCTCCGGCGGCTCAGCCCAGACGGGCGACCACCGCGTCCTCCGGTGCGGCGGCGTCGCGCACCCAGCCCTTCTCCGAGTCGCGCCCCGCGCGCCAGGTCTTGCCGTCGAAGGAGACCGAGCGCAGCTCGAGCCGGTCGGCGTGACCGACGAGGAACTGCGCCACCGACCAGCCCAGCCGGTTGCCCTGCGTCCCCTCGCCGACCTGGACCTGGACGTCCTGGCGAGCGCCCCGAGTGGTGCGCAGGTCGCCGTAGGCAGCCTCGAGCGAGGCCACCACCTGGCGCGCGGTGCCGTGACCGGTGGGCGTCCTGACGACGCAGCTGAACCGTCCGCCGGGGCTGTAGCCGGTGAGCGCCGAGGCGAGCGCGCGTGCGTCCGGGGCGTGCTCCTCGTAGGCCTCGGGGTAGCCGGAGCGCTGCACCTTCTGCGCGGCGTCGGTGATGCGCATCTCCTCGAAGCCGTGGATCTTCTCCAGCTCCTCGTAGAACCGGTTGATCGTGTAGTGCTCGTTCCTGATCTGCGCCGCGGTGCCCCAGCCCTGGGAGGGTCGTTGCTGGAAGATGCCGATCGAGTCCCGGTCGCCGTGGTCCAGGTTGCGGATCTTGCTCTCCTGGTAGGCCGTCGCGAGGGCGATGGAGACGGCACGCGCGGGGAGACCCCGCCGCACCCCGATGGCGGCGATCAGGGTCGCGTTGGCGCCCTGGTCCGGGGCCAGGTGCACCGTCCGCCCGGCCACGGTCGCCGAGCACCCCTCGGGGTCCGGGAGCGGTCCGGCGCCGCGCCAGATCGCCACGCCGACCCCGCCGACGACGGCCAGGGCGGCGAGGAAGAACAGGCCGGCCGCACGCAGGCGACCGGCCTCGTTGCGAGGAGGAGGCTGACTAGTTGGCATGCAGGTCGGCATTGAGCCTGATCCCGGCGTCGGCCCGCGGCACCGCCTCGATGGCCCCGGTGACGGAGTTCCGCCGGAAGAGGACGTTGTGCGCGCCGGACAGCTCGCGGGCCTTGATCACCTTCGGCTTGGAGTCCATGTCCTTGACCGTCACCTTGGTGCCGGCCGTCACGTAGAGACCCGCCTCCACCACGCAGTCGTCGCCCAGGGAGATGCCGATGCCGGCGTTCGCGCCGAGCAGGCAGCGCTGCCCGATGGAGATGACCTCCTGGCCGCCGCCGGACAGGGTCCCCATGATCGAGGCGCCTCCACCCACGTCGGAGCCCTCGCCGACGACCACGCCGGCGGAGATCCGGCCCTCGACCATCGAGCTGCCCAGGGTCCCGGCGTTGAAGTTGACGAAGCCCTCGTGCATCACCGTGGTGCCCTCGGCGAGGTGCGCCCCGAGGCGGACCCGGTCGGCGTCGGCGATCCGCACGCCCGGGGGCAGCACGTAGTCCGTCATCCGCGGGAACTTGTCCACTCCGAGCACCTGCACCGGCCCACGCGCACGCAGCGCGGCCCTGACCTCCTCGAAGCCGGCCACCGCACAGGGACCGTGGTTGGTCCAGACGACGTTGGCGAGCGTGCCGAAGAGACCGTCAAGGTTGACGCCGTGCGGGCGGACCAGCCGGTGGCTGAGCAGGTGCAGCCGCAGGTAGGCGTCGGAGGCGTCGGCTGGCGCCTCGTCGAGCCGGCCCGTCACCGTGACGACCTCGGTGCGGACGCGCCTCTCGGTGTCCTTGCCGGCCAGCGCCTCGAGCGCCGCGGGGGCGTCGCTGCCGTCGGGGTCGCCGAGCGCGGGCGCGGGGAACCAGGTGTCCAGCACGGTCCCGTCCTCGGCGATCGTGGCGACGCCGTGACCCCAAGCGGTGGTGCTGGGCAGGCTGGATTCCGGTGTCTGCTCGGCCATGGCTGAAGGCTACCGGGGCGCAGGTCGGCGACCGGCGAGGTGTGCCGCGGTGTCAGGATGGGCGCCATGGCAGCTGCGCGGGTCGACCCCACCCTGGACGTCGTGGCCCTCACCGAGGCGCTCGTGGACATCGAGTCGGTCAGCCGCAACGAGAGCGCGATCGCGGACGCGGTGGAGGAGGCGCTGCGCCGCCACGCGCACCTCGAGGTCAGCCGGCACGGCAACTCGGTGGTCGCGCGCACCGAGCTCGGGCACCCGGAGCGGGTGGTGATCGCCGGTCACCTCGACACGGTGCCGGTCAACGACAACCTGCCCGCCCGCAACGACGGCACGCTGCTGCACGGACTCGGCACGTGCGACATGAAGGGCGGTGTCGCGGTCGCCCTGCGGCTCGCGGCCACCCTGCCGGACCCGAACCGCGACGTCACCTACGTGTTCTACGAGTGCGAGGAGATCGACGCGGTGGACAACGGGCTGCGCAAGATCGCGGAGGAGCACCCGGAGCTGGTGCAGGCAGACTTCGCCATCCTGATGGAGCCGTCGAACGGCGCGGTGGAGGCCGGCTGCCAGGGCACCCTGCGGGTCGAGGTCCGGACGACGGGCGAGCGGGCGCACTCGGCCAGGTCGTGGCGCGGGGTGAACGCGATCCACGGCGCGGCCGAGGTGCTCCGCCGACTCGCCGACTACCAGCCACGGCGGCCGGTGATCGACGGCCTGGAGTACCACGAGGGCCTCAACGCGGTGCTGATCAGCGGCGGCGTCGCCACCAACGTCATCCCCGACGAGTGCGTCGTCACGGTCAACCACCGGTTCGCGCCCGACCGCTCCGAGGACGAGGCGCTGGCGTTCGTCCGGGACTTCTTCGACGGCTACGACGTGCGGCTCACCGACACCTCGCCCGGTGCGCTGCCCGGGCTGGGCCTGCCAGCCGCGAAGGCGTTCGTGGAGGCGACCGGGGGCGCGGTCAACCCGAAGTTCGGCTGGACCGACGTGGCGCGCTTCAGCGCGCTGGGCATCCCGGCCGTGAACTTCGGGCCGGGAGACCCGATGCTCGCCCACAAGCAGGAGGAGCACGTGCCGATCGCCCAGGTCCTCCACTGCGAGGAGACGCTGCGCACCTGGCTGGGCGCCGAGCCGGCGACGGCCGGAGGACCCGCCGCATGAGTGACCGGACGGGGGAGGACCGGCAGCCCGGCGAGGAGCGCCGTACCCAGCACCGGGGGCCGACCGTGCTGCGCGGCACCCAGGTCGAGGTGTCCACGACCGACCAGCGCCTGCTGGACTCCCGCGGGCCGTCGGACTGGGTGCACACCGACCCGTGGCGGGTGCTGCGGATCCAGTCGGAGTTCGTCGAGGGTTTCGGCGCCCTCGCCGAGCTGGGGCCGGCGATCGCCGTCTTCGGCTCCGCGCGGACCCGCCCGGACGAGCCGTTCTACGAGACCGCCGTGCAGCTCGGCGCCGGCTTGGCCAGGGCGGGCTTCGCCGTCATCACCGGCGGGGGGCCCGGGGCGATGGAGGCGGCCAACAAGGGCGCGTCCCAGGCGGGCGGGGTCAGTGTCGGCCTCGGTATAGAGCTGCCCTTCGAGACCGGCCTCAACGACTGGGTCGACGTGGGGATCAACTTCCGCTACTTCTTCGCCCGCAAGACCATGTTCGTCAAGTACTCCCAGGGCTTCGTGGTGCTGCCCGGCGGCCTGGGCACGCTCGACGAGCTCTTCGAGGCGCTGACGCTCGTCCAGACCCAGAAGGTGACGTCCTTCCCCGTCGTGCTCGTCGGGGCGGACTACTGGTCGGGCCTGCTCACCTGGCTCCGCGACACGGCCGCCGCCACCGGCCGGATCTCGGAGAGCGACCTCGACCTGGTCCAGGTGACCGACGACGTGGCGGAGGCGGTCCGCATCATGGCGGCGTCCCAATGAGCGAACAGGTGAGGAACCGGTGATGGTCTGGTTCCTCGCCGTGCTGGTCGTGCTCACGATCGGTGCCGTGGCGGTGGTCGCAGCGGGCCACGGCCCCGGCGCCGGCCTGGCCCCGGCGTACGACGACCGCCCGGACGCCCTGCTGCCGGCGGACCGGCCGGTCACCGGGGACGACCTGCGGCGGCTGCGGCTCTCGACGACCGTGCGCGGCTACCGGCCGGCGGAGGTGGACGCGCTGCTGGAGCGGCTCGCCGCGCAGCTGGACAACCGGCCCGGAAGCACCAGTTAGCGCCGCGGTTCGGGCACACTGTCGGACGTGACGCCCGAACGCATCGCCTTCGTCCTCACCGCGCTTGCCGCGGTGGTCGTCGTGCTGACCCGTGTCCGCCTGGCCTCGAGCGGAGAGGGGGGCGCCGGCCGCCTGGGCATCCCCGGCACGCTGGTCAACCTGCACACCGGCTTCGGCGTGGTCGCCCTGGTCCTCTGGGGCTGGTTCCTGCTGGGCGACCCGGGCGACCTCGTCGGCTGGCTCGGGCTGCTGTGCTTCTGGGCAACGGCGGTGTTCGGGCTGATGATCCTGGCGCGCTGGCTGCCCGCCAAGGGACGGCACGCCGCCGAGGCGTCCTCCGACTCCTGGGGCGAGGGCCCCGGCCTGTCGGTGCTGGCGCACGTCGGCATGGTCGTCGGCTGCGTCGTGTGGACGACGTTCCTGGTGGCCGGCAAGCTCTGACGCCGGCCGCCGTCAGCGCCCCTCGAAGGTCGGCTTCTCCTTCGCGACGAACGCCGCGACGGCCCGGCGGTGGTCGGCGCTGGCACCGGTGAGGTTCATCTTCTCGCCCTCGAAGTCCAGCGAGTCCGTGAACGAGTGCGTGCTGGAGTAGTTCACCGCGGCGCGCATGGACGCGTAGGACAGGGTGGGCCCGGCAGCCAGCTTGCGGGCGACCTTGGCGACCTCCTCGGCGAAGTCTTCGTCCGGCACCACGCGCGTCGCCAGGCCCAGATCGAGGGACTCGGCAGCCCCGACCGTGCTGGGGAAGTAGAGCAACTCCATCGCCTTCGTCCGTCCCACCAGACGCGGCAGCGTCCACGACGCACCGGTGTCGCAGGACAGCGCGACGCCGGGGAAGGCGAGGTTGAAGCCCGCCGACTCGGCGAGGATCCGCAGGTCGCAGGCGAACGCCAGCGAGGCGCCCGCGCCGGCGGCGATGCCGTTGACCGCCGCGACCACCGGCTTCGACATGGTGGCCAGCGCCTCGACGGTCGGGTTGTAGTGCTTCGGCACCGTCTCGAAGAGCTGGTCCGACGAGCCGCTCTCGAGGAGCTGGACGTGCTCCTTGAGGTCCTGCCCGACGCAGAAGGCGCGGCCGCTCCCGGTGAGCACGACGCAGCGCACCGCGGGGTCCTCGGCGGCGCGGGTGACGGCGTCGAGCAGCTCCTCCTTCGTGGCCACGTCGAGGCTGTTCATCGCGTCCGGCCGGTTCAGCTGGATGGTGGCGACGGCGTCCGCGACGGTGTACCGCACGTTCTCGGGCTGTCTCTCCGGTTGGGCCGGGCTGGTGCTCATCGGGCTGCTCCTGCTCTGTCGAGGGACCGGTCGGATGACCGGTGGCGGGCGTGATGGGGCGCGTGCTGGCCGGCGGGCTCGGAGGCCAGGCACGCGTCGACGAACCTGGTCGCCGCCGGGAGCAGTCTCCCGGCGTGCTCGGTGAAGTAGGCAGCCGCCACCTCGCCCGACCAGTCGGCGGGGAGGAGCGACGACGGGAGCATCGGGTCGGCGAAGAGGAACTTGCGCCACTCGTGGACCAGCTCCGAGCGGGCCACGAAGCAGGCCTGGTCGCCGTCGCCCTCGGTCACCGGCTCGACGAGCCGCCGGGCGCTGGCCAGCCAGGCGTCGTACTGCCGGCCGAGGTCGGCCACGGCGAACGCCTCCAGCAGCCGGGCACCGGGTGCGATGTGCTCCGTGGTCAGGTGGACGGAGGTGAGCCCTTCCGCGGTGAGCAGCTGGTCGACCTCCGCGTTGGGGTGCGCGCCGACCCAGGTGCTGTCGCTCAGCGGCGCCAGGCCGAGGAAGCGGAGCTGGTTGCGGACGCGCTCGCGGCGACCCCGGTCGCGGATCGGGTCGAGCACGTGCACGTGCCACTGCCCGTCCCAGGCGCGGACGGCCCGGCGGTAGATGCGGTCCCCGGCCTGCCGGAGCCGGGCTGCCGCTCTAGGGGTGAGCGCGTAGCCGGCGCCGGTATCGGTCTCCGCCCGTTCGAGCCAGCCCTGCCCCACCATCCTCGACACGGCGGTGCGCACCGCGGGCGGCTGCACGCCCAGCGGGGCCAGCATCCGGATCAGGGACGCGACCGGCGCGACGCCGCCACGACCGAGCAGGTGGTCGCCGTAGACGTCGAAGAGCGCCGAGCGTGCGTGCACGCTGCCGAGTCTGCCCTACCGCTGCGGTCGATTCGATTCTCGCTCCCACCGCTCATGGGGAATAATGGCTGCGAACGGCGTCACATCCCTTGAAGGCGCTGGCCGAATTCGCAAAGGAAGAGGTGTGCGCATGGCGGCGATGAAGCCGCGGACGGGCGACGGTCCGCTCGAGGTCACCAAGGAGGGTCGCGGCATCGTGATGAGGGTTCCCCTCGAGGGCGGTGGCCGACTGGTGGTCGAGTTGAACGCCGAGGAGGCCGGCGCCCTGGGCGACGCCCTGAAGGACGTGGTCGGCTGAAGGTCGCGTCGACCCCGCACAGCCGTCGAGGCCCCGAGCACCCCGAGAGCTGCTCGGGGCCTTCGGTATTGTCGGCCCGTGCCGAACCTGTCGCTCTCCGGGGCATCCCAGCCGACGTTCGAGGTGACCGAGCCGGCACCGTCCCGCACGGCCTCCGGTGCGGAGCCCGCCCTGGCGATCCCCGTGCTGGCCGGCGGCGACGGCATCGAGGCCGGTCCGGGCGCCGCCGAGCTCGAGGAGGACCTGGGGCTCGACGTGCTGGCCGCGCTCGAGGGACTCGGCGCCCGCGGCGCTGCCGGCGAGCTGCACCGGCTGCCCGTCCCCGGTCGGCAGGTGTACGCCGTCGGCGTGGGCGCCGGGACGGCCGACGACCTGCGCAGGGCCGGCGCGGTCCTGGGACGGGTCGTCACGGACGACGAGCTGTGCTCCTCGGTCAGCGCCGTGGGTGACGACGCCGGGCTGACCGCGTTCGTGGCCGGTGTGGTGCTCGGCTCGTTCTCCTTCACCCTGCGCACGACCGACGTGCCCGCGCGGGTGCGCACCGTGACGCTGTGCTGCAGCGGCCCCGACGACGAGGCCGCCGGCGTGCTGGACCGCGCCCGGGCCGTGGCGGTCGCCTCCTGGCAGGCGCGCTGGCTGGCCACCGTGCCCTCGAACATCAAGGATCCCGCCTGGCTCGCCGACCAGGCGGTCGCCCTCGCGGAGGAGCAGCAGCTGGCCACCGACGTGTGGGACGAGGAGCGGCTGGCGGCCGACGGGTTCGGGGGCATCCTCGCGGTCGGGCGCGGGTCGGCCAGCCCGCCCCGCCTCGTCCGGCTCGACTACGAGCCCTCGACCGGTTCGGCCCGCGGTGGTCGTCGTACTCCCCGGGTGGTGCTGGTCGGCAAAGGCATCACTTTCGACACCGGCGGGCTGTCCATCAAGCCCGGCGAGGCGATGGTCAACATGAAGCGCGACATGACCGGCGCAGCGGTCGTCACCGGGGTGATGAGCGCCCTGCGCGCGGTCGGCTGCCCGGTCCGGGTCACCGGCCTGCTCGCCTGCGCGGAGAACGCCATCGGCGCCGACGCGATGCGGCCCGGTGACGTGCTCCGCCACTACGGCGGCACCACGACCGAGGTCACCAACACCGACGCCGAGGGCCGGCTCGTCATGGCGGACGCCCTCGCCTACGCCGACGCCGAGCTCGACCCGGCCGTCCTCGTCGACGTGGCCACCCTGACCGGCGCGATGAAGGTCGCGCTCGGCCTGCGGACCGGTGGCTTCTTCGCCACCCACGACGGTCTCGCCGACTCCGTGCTCACAGCCAGTCGCGCGTCCGGTGAGCGGGTCTGGCGGATGCCGCTGGTGGACGAGTACGACGCCCTGCTGGACTCCTCCGTCGCCGACCTGGACAACGCACCAGGCCACGCCGGCGCCATCACGGCCGCGCTGTTCCTCCGCAACTTCACCGGCGGCCGGCCGTGGGTGCACTTCGACATCGCCTCCGTCGGCGACGCGCCCGAGGACCGCGACGAGTGGACCAAGGGCCCCACCGGCTTCGGCGTGCGACTGCTGCTGCACTGGCTCGGCTCCGCCAACCCGCTGGAAGGACTGTCCCGATGACCCGACAGGGCGCCTCGGCGCTGACCGTCCGCTGGTCCCTCGCCGACGCAGCCGACGGCGTCGAGCAGCAGCTGAGGGACTACGTCGCGGGGACGTCGCACGC
>DASSOK010000124.1:0-20987 GCA_035700665.1 Marmoricola sp. | reverse complement strand
TTGCCGCCGGCGGAGTCGCCGCCCACGGCGAGCCGCTCGGGATCGGCGTTGACGACGTCGGCGTTCTTCGCCAGCCAGCGGAACGCTTCCTCCGCGTCGTCGACCGCCGCGGGGAACGGGCTCTCTGGCGCCAGCCGGTAGTCCACCGCGAGCACCTGCACGCCAGACTGCTCCGCGAGGTGGCGGCAGGCCCCGTCGTGGCTCTCCAGATCGCCGTACACCCAGCCGCCGCCGTGCAGGAACAGCAGCGTCGGCGCCGGGTCGGGACCGAGGCGCGAGGACGGGATGTAGAGCCGTGCCGGCAGCTCGCCGTCGGCGCCCTCGACCATCAGGTCTCGGATCGCACCGATCGGCTGGTTCCACGAGATCAGCGACGCGTGCCGCACGAGCGAGTCGCGGCCACCGCCGATCGGCAGGCCCTCCATCTTCGGTTCGCGGGTGATCCGCTGCAGCGCCAGCATCAGCTGGATCTCGCTGGCCAGCGTCTGGCCGTCCAGCTCGACCCGGCGACGCAGCAGCGCGCGCTGCACGGAGGAAGGCAGGCCGAGGAGCGCCTTGAGCACGCTGGCCTCGATGGTGGCGCGGAGTCCGGACATGTCGGGAAACCTACGGCACCGGCGCCACGGCCTGCGAATGTGGTGGGTGGGACAGCGAGGGAGCGGCGCAGCAGTCACTCCAGCAACATTCGCAGTCGAGAGGCCGCCGGCTCAGCACGTCGCGAACAGCACCGGCCCGTTGTCGAGCGCGGACAGCACGAAGCCGGTCTCCTGCTTCGGCTCCAGCACCAGTACGACGGCCGCTCCGTGCGTCGCCGAACGGGTCAGCCGGAAGTCGTCCGAGAACGAGCCGCCCCGGCCGACCGCCTCGCCGACCGCCAGCTCGGCCCGCGCGCGCAGGTTCTCCTTCGCCTGGTCGGCGCTCTCGAACGCCTCGATGACGTGCAGCGCGCGGTCCTGGTCCATGGCCATCAGCAACCCGGAGAGCGGCGTGAGCTCACCCGCCCGGTCGACCAGGTCCTGGGCGCGCTGCTGGTCGTTGTCGTCGGCCGCGGACATCGCGAGGTCCTCGCACGCGAAGTCCCGGGACCACAGCATCGCCGAGACCGGCGGCTCCGACAGCGGGTCGGTCAGCACGCCGGTGTCCACGGCCTCGGCCAGCGACTTCCCGTCGCCCTGGGCGATGTCGGCCGCCTTGGCCGCATAGGAAGGATCGTCGCTCGTCAGCACCGCGTGCTCGTCGTCAAGCACGGAGACGTACTGCAGCTCCGGGGTGATCGTCGGGTCCAGCATCGCGACGAGGTCGACGCCGCCGCGCCACACGCCGTCCTTGTCGTCGGGTTTCTGGAAGCCCGACGACGCCAGCTGCGCCCGGATGTCGTCGAGGTCGACGTCGTCGGCCATCCGCATCACCATCGTCGCGCCCTCACGGGACTGGGCGTAGGCCTCCCAGTCGGCCGTCCCCGACGAGAAGCCGAGATGCTCCTGCAGCGCGGCCGCGCTCTCGCTGATCGACGAGGAGCCGGCCAGGTCCGCGTCGTACGCCTTGCTCATCAGCGCGTCGATCCGGTCGCGATCGGTCGTCTCACCGACCCCCGTGAGCCGGCGTACCTGCGCCCAGTCCGTGAACGCCACCCGCAGCGACGCCGCCGGCACCATCCCCAGCGCCCGCTCGAGGTCGCTGCGGTGGGTGCGGTCCCACACCAGCCGGACCACCACGACGACGGCGGCCACCAGCGCGACGAGCAGCACCAGTACGACGACCCGCCTGGTCGTCCCTGCGCTGCCTCGGCCCACCTGGCGCCCCTTCCCCGGCCGTCGTCACCACTGCGTCGTGGCGAGGGTAGCGGCAGGTCACCACCGGCCGGCGAACTGCGAATGTTACGGAAGTGACGAAGCTGGCGCTCAGCCATCGCAACAGCAGCGACATTCGCAGTCCGGAGCGCCGACCGACCCCACCGCCAGGAAGACAACCAGCGCTCAGCTGGCAGCCCCCAGACGACGAGCCGCCAGCTCGACCGCCATGGTTAGCACGTCGTGGACGTACTGCGGCTCGTGGATCACCTGCCACCAGCTGAACCGATAGACCACCCACCCCGCCAGCGTGAAAGCGTTGTAGCGCACGCAGTCGCGGGTCAGCGCCGCCTTCTTGCCGTGCCACTCAAAGCTCTCCGCCTCGATGATGATGCGCAACGCCGGGTCGCACAGGTCGGGATGCCGCTCGGTGCCGTCGAGCAGCTTCACCCCGTGCTGCGGCTGGGCGTTCAGCCCGCGCACGGTCAGCGCGATCGCGAACATCGCCGACTCGAACGGGTTCGCCGGCTTGCTGGTCGCGACCTCGGCCACCCCGATGATCCGCTGCCGACCGCGACCCCGTGTGGACAGGGCCAGCTGGATGATCGCGTTGGGGTCGATGTCGTCCTCGCGGATCGCACTGTTGACGATGGCCAGCGCGTCCTCGAAGGGCAGGTTGCGCATGCAGTCGACCAGCGTCCGGCCGGTGGTCGTCATCCCCAGATCGATCTCGTGCGGCGGCACGTGCGACCAGTGTGGGATCACCAGCTTGCGCTCGTCGGGCCGCAGACGACGGTCACGCGGGAACGTGACCTCGGGCAGCTTCGGGTCCGTGCGCAGCTTCCAGCCGAGCCGCTGGGCCGCGCTGCGGTGGGACAGTACGCCGCCCAGCGCCGTCGCCGTCCGCGCGCCGGCATGGGCGTTCGGCAGCGCGTACTTGTGGCGCCCGATCGGCTCGAGCAGTCCACGTTGCAGCGCGTCGTCGATCTCCTTGGCCGAGCACAGCTCGAGCAATGTGGCGCGGTCGGTCGCTCCACCCAGCCAGGTCACGTGGCTCACCAGGTCCATGGCCACGAGCATGGCCCGATTGCGCCGAGCGCCGCTTTCTCAATCCACAGGGCGCCCTGGGCCGGCCCTTCGCAGGGTCGGCGACTCCGGCGTCGTACCGGTTCCTGCCGCCAGCCAGCAGCGCCGGCCTACGGCCTGCGAATGTTACGGAAGTGACGCAGCTGCCGCTCAGGCACTGCAACAGCAGCGACATTCGCGGGCCGAAGCGCCGCCCGACCCGGGCGCCGACAACACCAGTCCCAGTACGACGATCACCCAGCCGTCACGGCAGCTGCAGAACGTTCTTGAGCAACCAGTAGAGCGCGGCAGCCACCACACCGGCAGCCGGGAAGGTCAGCACCCACGCCGTGAGGATCGAGCGGGCCACGCCCCACCGCACGGCGGAGAACCGCTTGGTCGCCCCGGCGCCCATGATCGCCGAGGTGATCGTGTGCGTCGTGGAGATCGGCGCGTGGAAGGCGAACGCCGTCGTGTAGAGCACGCCGGCGCCGACAGCCTCGGCGGAGAAGCCCCGCGCCGGGTCGAGGTCGATGATCCGGCGGCCCATCGTCCGCATGATCCGCCAGCCACCGCTGTAGGTGCCCAGCGAGATCGCGCTCGCCGCCGCGATGACCACCCACAGGGGCAACCGGTCGCCGTCCTGGGCGTGCCCGGCGGCGACGAGCGCCAGGAAGATCACGCCCATCGTCTTCTGCGCGTCCTGCAGCCCGTGGCCGAGCGCCAGCGCGGCCGCGGACAGTGTCTGCATCAGCCGGAAGTTGCGCTGCACCCGGTGCGGGTTGCGCCGCCTGAAGATCCACATGATCGCCAGCATCACCAGGAACGCTGCGATGAAGCCGAACAGCGGCGAGACCACCATCGGGATCAGCACCTTGTCGATGATCACCTCCCAGTGCACCCCGACGCTGGCCCCGATCGCCGCACCCACCAGACCGCCGATGAGGGCGTGGGAGGACGACGAGGGAAGCCCGAAGTACCAGGTGATCAGGTTCCACGCGATCGCGCCGAGCAGCCCGGCCAGGACGATGACCAGGCCGTGGTTGCCGTCAGGCGGCGCGATCACGTCGCTGACGGTGTGCGCGACCTCCTGGCCCAGCAGCGCGCCGACGAAGTTCATCACCGCGGCCATCAGCAGCGCCAGCCGCGGCGTCAGCGCCCGGGTCGAGACCGACGTCGCGATCGCGTTGGCGGCGTCGTGGAACCCGTTGGTGTAGTCGAACGCCAACGCCACGACGACCACCGTGATGACGATGGCAAGATCCACCGGTCAGGACTCCTTGACGGCGATCTGCTCGACGATGTTGGCGACCCGCTCGAAGGCGTCGATGGCGTGCTCCAGCGAGTCGACGATGTCCTTGAGCTTGAGCACGTCCAGCGCCTCGTAGGAGCCGCTGAATAGCTTGGCCAGGATCCGCCGGTAGCTCTTGTCACCGGCGTTCTCGAGCCGGTTGACCTCGATCCAGTACTCCTCGAGGTTCTTCATGGACTGCAGCCGCGGCATCGCCTCGGCGGTCAGCTCGGCGCAGCGCTGCAGCACCTCGACCTGCTGGGCCATCTCGCCGGGCAGCTTCTCGACCTCGTAGAGGTTGACCAGGTCGACGGCCTCCTCCATGAAGTCCATGACGTCGTCGAGGCCGGAGGCCAGCGAGTAGATGTCCTCCCGGTCGAACGGCGTGATGAAGGTGCTGTTCACCCGCCGGATGATCTCGTGGGTCGTCTCGTCGGCCTCGTGCTCCGCCTCGCGCATCCGGGCGGCGATCGCCTCGCGGTCGTTGCCGTCGCCGAGCATCTCGGCGAGGAGGACGGCACCGTCGACCATGTGCGCGGCCAGTTGGGTGAGCAATTCGTAGAAGGCGGTGTCGACGGGCTTGAACTTCAACGCCACGGTGCACTCCTGATGAGCAGGACCAGAACGGGACTCATGCTAGGTGCACGGCGGCGCCGGGACGCAACCGCCGGTCGTCGTACGACGCTCGACCCGGCGCGAGACGTGACGAGTCCCTCACGAAAGGCCGAGGATCCGGTCGATGTCCTCGTTGCTGAGACGGCCCTCGGAGTCGTTCGCCGCGACGATGAGGTTGGCCGTCAGCTCCACCTCATCGAGGAGCTCGTCATCCTGGAGCTCCACATCAAACGGGTCCGTCGACACGCGGCTCATCCTCCCGACCTTGTTCCCACCAGTCTTTACCCCGTGCCACGCGGTCCGAAACCGCCCGTTCGGGGGATGTTCGGTCACCGAGTCGACCACCCGGGCATGACGAAGGGCCCCGACCGGATGGTCGGAGCCCTTCGACTTACGTGCTGAACGTCAGAGGGGCCGAACGTTCTCGGCCTGCGGGCCCTTGGGACCCTGGGTGACGTCGAACTCGACCTTCTGGTTCTCGTCGAGGGACTTGTAACCCTGCGACTGGATGGCGGAGTAGTGCACGAAGACGTCGTCTCCGCCGTTCTCCTGGGCGATGAAACCAAAGCCCTTCTCCGCGTTGAACCACTTGACAGTGCCCTGAGCCATGCTCGTTCTTTCTCCTTATTCGGGGCGAGACCACCACTTCGGAGGCCTCCGCACAGATGCGGTGATACGTCGTCCCGACTCACAGCCTGGGGCAAAGAGAAGAGCGCCGTTGGATCACAAACTCCAACGAGCGTGTGTTACCGCTGGAACTTGCACCTGCAGGAAGGACTCTAGCAACATCCCGGGCGTTGTCACGCATTCCGTACGACGGCCTCGTCGGCCGCGCCGCCGTACCCGGCAGCCGCGACGACCCCTCGTGCCGGCGAACGGACATTTCGCGAGAATCGGTCAAGCCGGCGCCCAGACGTGCAACGCTTTTCCACAGGTGCGCCCGCCGCCGGGTGTGGGCGCCGGCGCCGGACCGGGATGGAGGTGTGCCGTGGCTCCTCGCCGACGCGCGCGCACCGACTCCGACGAGGCTGCCGGCACGACGCCGCAGCGCACTGCAAATGTCGCTGGTGGGACTGATGGTGCAACCGAAGGCCCCGGACGCGACATTCGCAGTACGGGCCGCCCGCCGACCCCCGAGGAGACCCTCGGCGCCTTCCTCGACGGGCAGGACGAGCCAGCTCCCCCGCTCACGTCCGCCGGACCCGGCGACGCGCCCGTCGACCCCGTACAGGTCGCCTCCGCCGCGCTCGACCACGCGCCCGCCGCCGACGCGGAGCTGCACCGCGACCCGCTCGAGGACTCCGCCGACCTGACCGACCCGATGCAGGTGCTGCGCAAGGCCCTCGCCGAGGGGGCCGACGCCCCACCGCCGACCGAACCGCGCAAGCGCCGGTTGGTGCGCCGCCGGGCCCAGGGCAGTACGACGGAAGCTGCGCCGGTCCCGACCGGAGCCGAGTCAGTGGCGCCCGACTCCGGAACGCCGCCGGCCGCCGTCACGGCTGAGCCGAACACCGCCGAGTGGCACCTGCAGATCGCCGACGGCGTGGCGGAACGACCCGCCCAGCCGGCCCCGGACGGCCCGCGGATCACCACGTGGGCCGAGGACTTCACCGCCCTCGCCGACCCGCCGCCGAGCGGCCCGACGGCCACCGGGACGGACGATGCGGAGCAGACGCGCCTCGCAGCGGAGGAGGCAGCCGCCCAGGAGGCCCAGCGGCTCGAGAAGGAGCGCCTCGCTGCGGAGCGCGCCGAAGCCGAGCGCCTCGCCGCGGAGGAGGCAGCCGCCCAGGAGGTCGAGCGACGCCGTACCGCCGCGATCGCCGAGGAGCGACGGCTCCGTCACGAGGCGGCGGTGACCCGGCACCTCGCCGTACGGCAGCTGACCGCCCAGCAGGCCGAGGCCGACAGACTCGACAAGGCCTTCGTGGCCGCCGAGGCGGCCGAGGCACAGCGACTGGTCACCGAGCAGCAGCAAGCCCAGCAGCAGGAGACCGCCCGGCTCACAGCCGAGAGGGAGCGACTGGCGGCCGAGCGCGACCGCCTGGCCGCCGAGCAACAGGAAGCCGAGCGCCTTGCCGCCGAGCGGGCGCAGGCCGACCGCGAGGAACAGGAGCGCCTGGCCGCAGCCTGGCTCGCCGAGGAGGAGGCCGAGCGACACCGGCTGACCGCCGAGGCGAGGGCCGCCGACGAGCGCGAGGCGGCGCGACTGGCCCAGGTCGTCAAGGCAGCCGAGGAGCTGCGCCTCCAGCAGGAGGCCGCCACGGCCCGCCTGCTCGCCACCGAGCAGCGCGCGGCCCAGCGGGCGGAGCAGCGGCGGCTGGAGCTGCGCCGCCTGGCCCTGGAGCGGATCGAGCGCGCCCGCCTGGAGGCCGAGCAGCAGCGGGCCCAGCAGGCGGAGGCTAAGCGGCTGGGCCGGCTCTGGCGCGAGGCAGAGGTGACCGAGCGGCGCCGGCTGGAGCAGGAGCGCGTCGCCGCCCAGGTGGCCGAGGCGCAACGCCTGGAGACCGAGCGGCTGGCCGCCGAGCTGGCCGAGCGCCGGCGCCTCGAGGAGGAGCGGATCGCCGCGGCCCTCGCCGAGCGCGAGCGTCTCGAGGCAGAGGCCGCCGAGGCCCAGGCTGTTGCGGCGCAGAAGGCCGAGCGGGCACGCTTGGCCGCTGAGGCAGAACGCCGCGAACGCGAACGCCTGCTCCGCGAGCAGGAGGAGCAGCAGCGGCAGGCCACCCGCGCAGCCGCAGAGGCGGCCGAGCGGGCCCGGCTGGCTGCCGAGGAGACCGAGCGCCGGCGCATCGCCGCGGAAGCCGCCGAGGCGGACCGCAGGGAGCGGCGGCGGCTCGAACAGGAGAGACTGTCGACAGCCGACGTCGAACGCGCGGAGCAGGAACGCGTGCGGGAGGCCATCCGTCTGGCGGCGGCGAGATCCGAAGAGGAGCGACTGGCAGCGGTGGCAGCCGAAGCAGCACGTATCGAATCATCCCGCCTCGCCAAGGCACGCGAAGCGGCCGAGAAGGCCCGGCAGGAGCGGCTCGACCGGGAGCGCCTCGAGTGGGAGGTCGCCGAGGCCGAGCGGATCGAGCGGGAGCGGCTCGCCATGGAGGCCCGCATCCGCGCCCGTGAGGAGGCCGCTCGCGCCGCCGCTGCCCGCGCCGAGGAGCGCCGGATGGCCCGCGAGGCAGCGGAGGCGGCCCGCATCGAGGCGGAGCGCCTGGCCGCCCAGCAGGCGGAGGACGACCGGCTCGAGGCCGAGCGGCTGGCCGTCATCAAGATCGAGGACGACCGGCTCGCCGCCGAGCTGGCCGAGGCCGAGCGGATCGAGGCCGAGCGTGCCGCCGCGCAGCAGCGCGAGGACGACCGCCTCGAGGCCGAGCACCAGGCGATCGTCAAGGCCGAGCGGCAGCGGATCGCCGCCGAGATCGTCGAGGCCCGCCGCATCGAGGCCGAGCGCGACGCCGCGCAGCGCCAGGAGGAGCAGCGGCTCGAGGCGGAACGGCTGGCGAGGATCCGAGCCGAGGAGGACCGTCTCGCGGCCGAGGCCGCCGAGGCAGCCCGCATCGAGCAGGACCGCAGCACCGCCCAGCAGGGCGAGTACGACCGCCTGGAGAACCTCCGCCTGGACGCCGAGCGTGCCGAGGCAGAGCGCATCGAGAGTGACCGGGCCGCCGCCCAGCAGGCCGAGGACGACCGGCTCGCGGCCATCCAGGCGGAGCAGGAGCGGCTCGTGGCCGAGGCCGCCGAGGCCCGCCGCATCGAGACCGAGCGGCTGCGCGCCCAGCTCGCCGAGGTCCAGCGGCTCGAGGCCGTCCGGATCGCCGCCATCAAGGCCGAGAAGCAGCGGCTGAAGGACGAGTACGTCGAGGCGCAGCGCATCGAGCGCGAGCGGGTCGCCGCCCAGCAGGCGGAGCGGATCCGCCTCGAGGAGGCCCGCCTCGCCGCCGAGACCGCCGAGGCCCGCCGCATCGAGGGCGAGCGTGCCGCCGCGCAGCAGGCCGAGCACGACCGCCTCGAGGCCATCCGGCTGGAGACCGAGCGGCTCGCCGCTGAGGCCGCCGAGGCCGAGCGCATCGAGAGCCAGCGCGTCGCCGCCCAGCGGGCCGAGCACGACCGCCTCGAGGCGATCCGGATCGAGGAGGAGCGCCGCGTCGCCCAGAAGGCCGAGCGCAAGCGCCTCGCCGCGGAGAAGAAGGAGCGCGAGCGGATCTTCGCCGCGCAGGAGGCCGCCCAGAAGGGGGAGGCGGAGCGACTGGAGCAGCTGCGGATCGCGGCGCAGAAGGCCGAGCGCAAACGCCTCGCCGCCGAGAAGAAGGAACGCGAGCGGATCTTCGCCGAGCAGGAGGCCGCGCAGGAGCGGGAGCGCAAGCGCCTCGCCATCATCCGCGCCGAGGAGCTGCGGCTGGCCGCCGAGCGTGCCGAGGCCCGCCGGATCGAGGCCGAGCGGCTCGAGGCCGAGGAGGCCGAGGCCGAGCGGCTGGCCAAGGTCCGCGCCGAGGAGGAGCGCCTGGCCGCGATCGCCGCCCGCTTCGAGCGGATCCGCCAGGAGCGCGAGCGCCGCCTCGCGGAGGAGGCCGAGCAGCGCCGCCTCGAGGACGAGCGCCGCGAGCAGAAGCGTCAGGCCGCCCTCGCCGCCCAGCGCGAGTGGGTCGCCCAGCAGCGCGCCGAGAAGGAGCGCCTCGCCGCCGAGCAGGCCGCTCGTGAGCGTGCCGCGCGGGAGCGTGCCGCCAACGCCGCGGCGCCGGCCGTGGCGACCCGCGGCGCCGCCCGCGCGGCGCTGCAGAGCATCACCGGCGAGACCCCGCAGGCCGGGCGCAACCTGTCCCGGCCGGCCCGCCCCGCCCGCGCGCCGCAGGCGCGGCCCGCAGCGGAACCTGCCCCCGAGGCAACGACGGCACCTGCGGACCCCGAGACCACCGCCGACGACGCCACTGCGCCCGCGGGCACCCAGGCGAGTACGACGACCGACGCGGTCCCCGAGGCCATCGAGGAGTCCGGTGCCGAGCCGGCCGAGGACACCCGCGGCATCGACGTCGCCGGAGTGACCCAGCGGCTCCTCGAGATGTCGCGCAGCCACAAGACGGAGCAGGACGACGAGGACGACCGACCCGGCGGCCGGTGGCGCCGGCGCGGCAGCAAGTCGCGCAAGGAGCGCCCGATCCCGCGCTGATCCCGGTGCCGACGGTCTTCGAGCCGGCCCTGTGAACCGCGCGGCGCAGGAGCGGTCAGGCGAGCTCGGTGAGCAGTCCCGGCACCTCGCCGGGGATCTCGCGCGCCAGGTAGCCGACCCCTCCGACCCGCTCCGCCAGCCGGTCCCCCGCGACGGCGTGCAGGAACGCTCCCCACACCGCCGCCTGCTCGGGCGTCGCCCCGCGGGCGAGCACGCCGGCGACCATCCCGGACTGGGTGTCGCCGGAGCCCGAGACGCCGAGCCCCGGGTTGCCCGCCTCGACCAGCCAGGCCCGGTCGCCGTGGACGATCACCTTCTCCGTCCCGCCACACACCACGACCGACCCGGTCCGCGAGGCCAGCGTGCGGGTGTGGCCCTCGAGGTCGGACTCCACAGCGTCCTCCTCGACACCGAGGCAGCGCGCCAGCTCGGTCGGGTTGACCGTCAGGACGATCGTCGCCGGCAGCCGCGAGAGCCGCTCGGGGTCCTCGGTGACGAACGCGGTGGCCAGCGCGTCGATCACAACGCCGGTCTCCAGCCGCGGCAGCACACCCTCGAGGAGGTCAGTAGCGCGGTCGACGTCGGTGAACCCGGGCCCGAGCAGGACCGCGTCGCACTCGTCGGCCACCCCTACGACGCGGTCGGCCTCCGACACGGCGATGTTGCCCTCGTCGTCCTCGCGCAGCCAGCGCACCTGCGCCTCGGGGACGGCCACGGCCAGGCTGGCCGCACAGCTCTCCGCCGTGGCGATCTTGAGCTTCCCCGCCCCCGCACGGAGCGCCGACTCGGCGGCCAGCAGCGCGGCGCCCGGCGTACTGCGGGAGCCAGCCACCACGAGGACCCGCCCCCGCGCCTCCTTGTCGTCGCCCGGCGCCGGGAGCGGCCAGTCACGGAGCAGGTCGGTTGTGACCCGCACCGCGTCAGGCATCGGTGGGCTCTCCGCGTCCGGCGCGGGTCGGCTCCTCGGTCTTCTCCGCGGGCCCCTGCTCCAGGTGGCTGTCGTCGGCGAAGCCGAGCAGCTCCATGCCGTCCTCACCGCGCCGGTAGCGGGTCAGCGACACGTTCCCGATGTTGGTCTCCCGGTCGATCTCGAGCAGGCTGGCCTCGTCGAGCCCCTCGAGGACGTAGCGGAACGACATGATCACCGCCTGGTGGGTGAACAGCCACACCCGGCAGCCGTCGTACCCCTCGCGCAGGTCCGCCACCAGGCTGCGCACCCGCAGCGCCACGTCGGCCCAGCTCTCCCCCGACGGCGGCTGGTAGTAGAACTTGCCGAGCCACTTCCGGCGCTCCGCCTCCTCGGGGTACTTCTTCCTGATCCCGGTCGACGTGAGCCCGTCCAGCACACCGAGGTCGCGCTCGCGCAGCCGCTCGTCGAGCAACAGCTCCACGTCCCGGTCGCCCAGCGCCATCGTCGCCGTCTCGGCGGCGCGTCGGTAGGGCGAGCTCATCACCAGGTCCGGCCAGTCCCCCTCGGACAGCCCGGCCACCCATCGACCCAGCGTGCGCGCCTGCTCGCGGCCGTTGTCGGAGAGCTCCACGTCCGCATCGCGCGCGGACAGCTCGAGCCGCTCGGCGCCCGCCGCCCGCGCCTCGCTGTCCGCCACGTTGCCGACGCTCTCGGCATGGCGCACGAGCACCAGCTCAGTGGGTCCGCGACGACCCAGCAGCACGGCGGACAGTCCCACGGCAGCCTCCTCGGTGCAGTTGGAGAACCGCTACCCCCAGCCGGGCCGCTGAAACGCCGCCCCGGCCGGGCCCGACTCGGGAATCGCCGAAATGCCGCCCGACACGCCGCAGGGACCGGCATTTCGTCCACATCGAGCGAGCCGGCCGCCGGACGGGCGGACCAGTGGGCCCCGTGGGACTCGAACCCACAACCCGCGGATTAAAAGTCCGCTGCTCTGCCATTGCGCTAGAGGCCCGGGAGGTCAGGAGTCTAGTCAGCCCGCCCCCCGCGGCATCGGGGCCGCCTCGACGCGCGGCCTCAGCCCCGCCGTACGACGGACCGGGCTGGAGCCCGCACGAGCCGGTGGCGCTGCACCGCTTCGGTACCGTTTCGCGCATGGATCTGCCTCGAAGTACCGGCCGTTCACCTGCGACTACGGTCGGAGGTGAACGGGCCTGATGGACGGCCAGACCCTGGTGAACTTTGCGCTGGTGCTCCTCTTCGTCCTCGTCGGCGGGGTGTTCGCCGCGACCGAGATCGCCCTGGTGTCGCTGCGGGAGAGCCAGTTGAGTGCACTCGATCGCACGGGCGCCAGGGGTGCCCGGGTCGCCGATGTGGCGCGCGACCCCAACCGGTTCCTCGCCGCCGTGCAGATCGGCGTGACGGTGGCCGGCTTCTTCTCCGCCGCCTACGGTGGCTCGACCCTGGCGCCGGACCTCGCGCCGACGCTCGAGCACCTCGGCCTGGCGGAGACGGCCGCCGAGACGACGGCCCTGGTGGTCCTCACCCTGTTCATCGCCTACCTGTCGCTGGTCCTCGGCGAGCTCGTGCCGAAGCGGCTGGCGCTGCAGAAGGCGGAGGGGATCTCGCTGGCCGCGGCACCCGTGCTGGACCGGTTCGCCACCCTGATGCGTCCGATGATCTGGCTGCTGTCGCTCTCGACCGACGCCCTGGTCCGGCTCCTCGGCGGGGATCCGCACGCGACGAGCGAGCGGCTCTCGGAGGAGGAGCTCCGCGAGCTGGTGTCCACCCACGACGCCCTCGACGACCAGGAGCGACGCATCCTCGCCGACGTCTTCGCCGCCACCGACACCAAGGTCAAGGAGGTGATGCGTCCGCGCGCCGACGTCACCTTCCTGTCGGGCGACCTGCCGCTCCCGGAGGCGGCCGCCATGGTGCGCGAGCTGCCCTACTCGCGCTACCCGGTGACCGGCGACGGTTTCGACGACGTGCGCGGGTTCCTGCACGTTCGTGACCTGCTCGGGGTCCGGCACGACGACACCCGCCGGGTCGCCGACGTCTGCCGCCCGATCCTGATGCTGCCCTCGAGCAAGCTGGTCCTCCCCTCGGTGGCGACCATGCGCCAGGACGGCGTGCACCTCGCCCTCGTCGTCGACGAGTACGGCGGCACCGACGGGATCGTCACCCTCGAGGACCTCGTCGAGGAGCTGGTCGGCGAGATCCGCGACGAGTACGACCGCGGCGAGGAAGGCCCGAGCGAGGACCCCGCCGACATCAGTGGCGGTGTCAGCCTGGACGACTTCGAGGAGGCGACCGGCATCGCGCTGACCGACGGTGACTACGACACCGTGGCCGGCTACGTCATCCACCGCCTCGGCCGGATCCCGGCGGTCGGCGACCGGGTCGAGCTCGACGAGGGGGCGCTGGTGGTCACCGACGTGGTCGGGAGCCGGATCACCCGGCTGCGGCTCGTCCCCCAGGTCCCACCCTCTGCGTGACGCGCACGGGTCGCCGTACTGCCTCAAGGTGGTCGAAAGGTGCCGCACGTCTGAGGAATCTCCGGCGCCGAATGGGGTACGCAGCCGCTGACGCCGCGGAGCGCGTCGGACTGGTGCCTCCCGTGCGGGCGGAGTCGGGCCTAGGATGCGATCGGGGTGTGACAGGTGCGGGCAGGAGGTGCGTGCATGCAGCGAGGCCTGCCTGCGCACCCGGCCAGCGTCGGACGCGCCCGCCGCCTGGTGCGCGACCAGCTCCGTCTCATCGGCCGTGAGGACCTCGTCGAGACCGCCGAGCTCGTGGTCAGCGAGCTGGTCACCAACGCGATCGTGCACGCCGGCAGCAAGGTGGGACTGGACATCTCGGTGGACGAGTCCGGGGTCCGCGTGGCGGTCTCCGACAACAGCACGCACCTGCCGACCCTGTCCTCCTACGGCGCGATGGCCTCCACCGGCCGCGGCCTGCAGCTGGTGGCGCAGATGGTCGACGCGTGGGGAATGGACCGGCGCCCCGACGGCAAGGCGATCTGGTGCCGGATCCAGTCGGCGATGACAGCTTCTGACGAGCACCGCTCCAGTCCTGCAGCAACGGAGGGCATCGCGGCACACGACGGCGGCCGGAGGGCCCGGCGGTCGAGTGCGGTGGACGTCATGCTCCACAACGTCCCGCTGCTGGTGCACGGCGCGTGGCAGCAGCACGCCAAGGCACTGCTGCGCGAGTACCTCCTGATCGGCCTGGACGACGACGTCGTCGACCGGATCGAGGCGCACGCTGCGGCGACCGACGCGCTCGCGATCCTCGAGGAGCAGATCGCGATCCCGCAGCTCAGCGACGAGCCGGCCGAGCTGATGGCGCAGGCCGTCGAGCCGCTGGCCACCAGCGATCAGCTCACCGTGCAGGTCCCCCAGCCGTCCGTCGTCCACTTCGAGGCGCTCGACCGGCAGCTCGAGGAGGCGATGGCCGAGGCCGCCGCCGGTCGGCTGCTCGCGCCGCCCACGCAGCCGGAGCTCGTGGCGTTCCGGCGGTGGTTGTGCGCAGAGGTTCGGCGCCAGGTCGGCGGAGCGGAGCCGACTCCCTGGACCAGCCCCGAGAACGCCGCCCAGCCCTTCGCCCCGCTCCCACCGAGCCGCTGGGACCCCCGGGAGGTCGACGAGTCGGCCCGCGCCGTCATCGCGGCCGACGACACCGGTCAGATCATCGCGGTGAGCACGCCCGCGGCGCGACTGCTGAAGTACGACGACCGCCGCGGACTCGTGGGCAGCCGCCTGCTGGAGGTGATCCCGTCGCGCTACCACCAGGCGCACCTCGCCGGGTTCACGCTCCACCAGATCACCGGGCGCCGGCCCCTGCTCGAGCGCCCCGTCGTCGTGCCCGCGCAGTGCTGTGACGGCACCGAGATCGAGGTGGCGCTGCACATCACGAAGACGCCGGTCCTCGGTGGCGGCACCGTCTTCCTCGCGGACCTCACCGGGCCCGAGTGACCGCGGCTGCGGTGATCCTGCGAGACGGGAGTCACGTCGCTTCCGTCTGGAACCCGTTCTAGTCTGACGTCCATGAGCCGAGCCCCCTTCGAGTACCCCACCGTGGAGATGACCGAGGAGGAGGTCGCACGCGAGCGGGAGGTCTACGGCGGCCTGGCCGAGTCCGTACGACGCCTGGCCGAGACCAGCCTGCGCAGCACGGTGGACGAGGACGTCGTGCGTGAGGCCCAGGAGCTGATCGAGCAGGCCACCGCGAAGCTGTCGGGCAGCACCATCCCGGGCAACTTCGGCGTGCAGCTCACCACCAGCGGCAAGGTGCGCGGCCACGGGAACGCCGTGGTGGGGCTGCGCAACCCGATCGCCGTACCCCTCCAGATCACCCAGGACCGTGAGAAGGGCTGCGCCTCCGCAGAGTTCGAGCTGAACGCCCTCTACGAAGGGCCTCCCGGAATGGTCCACGGTGGCGTCACGGCGCTGATCCTGGACCAGATCTGCGGCGAGGCCGCGGCCGCCGGCGGGCACCCGGGGATGACCGGCACGCTGAGCCTGCGCTACCGGCAGCCCACGCCGCTGGGCAAGTGCTCGGCCGTCGGCTGGCTCGACCACTTCGACGGCGTCAAGGCGACAGTCAAGGGGGAGCTGCGCCGCGCGGACGGCGAGGTGACGGTCACCTGCGAGGGCCTGTTCATCCTGCCCCGCTGGGCGCGCGAGGAGCTCGCGAAGGCAGGCCCGCCGCAGTACGAGTGAGCTCAGGCGTTCGCGGTGGACTTGCCGCGCTCGCCGGAGTCGGTGAGCCGCGCTTCCTCGCGGGCCCGCTCCTCCAGCTCCGCCTGCGACAGCTGCCGCACCGGCACCTCGGTGGTCGGCGCACTGACCAGCTCCTGGGCGCCACGGTCCAGCCGCTTCATCGCCGCCCGGGCGAAGATCTGCTGCTCGGTGGCGGTCCGCTCCGACCGGTCGTTGCTGATGAAGGTGACCGTCCAGCGCAGCAGCGCGGAGACCTGGTTCTTGAACCCGGTCAGGTAGACCAGGTGCACGCCGAGCCACATCAGCCAGGCGATGAACCCCTTCAGCCGGAGCCTGCCGACGGTGGCGACCGCGTTGTACTTGGAGATCGTCGCCATCGAGCCCTTGTCGAAGTACTTGAACGGCTTCTGTGGGGCCTTGCCCTTCTGCCGGTTCTTGATCTCCTTGGCGGCGTACTTCGCGCCCTGGATCGCCACCTGCGCCACCCCGGGCAGGTTGTCGAGGGCGATCATGTCACCGACGACGAACACCTCGGGGTAGCCCGGCAGCGTGAGGTCGGGGTTCACCGCGATCCGCCCGGCGCGGTCGAGCCTGGCGCCGCTCTGCTCCGACAGGGTGCGGCCCAGCGGGCTCGCCTGGACGCCGGCGGCCCACACCTTGGTGACGGCCTCGATGCGGCGCTCGGTGCCGTCCTTGTCGCGGACCATCAGGCCGCGCTCGTCGACGTCGGTGACCATCGCACCGAGCTGCACCTCGACGCCGAGCTCCTCGAGCTCCTTCTGCGTGAACCGGCCGAGCTTCTCGCCGAAGGGCGGCAGCACCTGGCCGGCGGCGTCGACGAGGATCACCCGGGCCTTGCGGGTGTTGATCGCGCGGAAGTCGCGCTGGAGGGTGAACCGCGCGAGCTCGGCGATCTGGCCGGCCATCTCCACCCCCGTGGGGCCGGCGCCGACGACGACGAAGGTGAGCAGGTGGTCGACGTCCTGCCCCTTGGCGGCCATCACCTCCGCGAGCTCGAACGCGCCGAAGATCCGGCCGCGCAGCTCCAGCGCGTCGTCGATGCTCTTCATCCCCGGCGCGAACTCGGCGAACTGGTCGTTGCCGAAGTAGGACTGGCCCGACCCCGCCGCCACGATCAGCGAGTCGTACGGCGTGACCAGTGAGCGCCCGAGCACCTGGGAGGTGACGGTGCGCGCCTCGAGGTCGATGTCGGTGACGTCACCCAGCAGCACGGTGGCGTTCTTCTGCTTCGCGAGCACCTCGCGCGTCGGCGGCGCGATCTCGCCCTCGGAGAGGATGCCCGTCGCCACCTGGTAGAGCAGCGGCTGGAACAGGTGGTGCGTGGTCCGCGCCACCATCGTCACGTCCACGTCGGCGTGCTTGAGCGCCTTGGTGCCGAACAGGCCACCGAAGCCCGAGCCGATCACCACCACCTGGTGTCGATTGCCGTGCGTCTTCTCAGCCATGGTCTCCATTGTCCCGACCCAGTAACCAGAACCGCAACGGCGTGACCGTCTCGTAAGTCACACCAATCGGCAGCAGCGTGTTCTAAGGTGGTTCAGCCGCAGCTCTCGAGGGAACACTGTGGCGGGGGGCCCAGTCATCGAGGAGTCGCACCCGTGCCCTGGAACAAGCGGACACTCGCCATCCCGGCGGTGCCCCCTTCCGTCCGCCTGGCACGTCGCTGGGTCGCCGACGTCCTCGAAGAGGTCGGTCGCCCCGAGCTCGTCGACAGCGCCACCCTCGGTGTCTCGGAGCTGGTCACCAACGCGCTGCTGCACGCCGACCCGCCGGTCACCATCCGGGTGCGCGGGACGGTCGACCACCCGCGCGTCGAGGTGACCGACCAGTCCGTCGACCCGCCGCGTCGTGAGCACGACACGCACGCTGGCGACTCCTACCTCGCCACCTTCGGCCGCGGCCTGGACCTGGTCGCCAGCTACTCGGAGAAGTGGGGGTCCGACGTCAACTTCCAAGGCACCGGCAAGACGGTCTGGTTCGAGCCGGCGCGGGAGCCGCGCGACCCCAGCGAGGTGCCCTCGATCGTCTTCCGGGGCGACGACGCCCTGGAGCCGTGGGCGGGCGCCGCCCCGTCGGAGGACATGATCACGATCAGGCTCCTCGGGATGCCGCCGGCGCTGTTCGCGGAGTTCCGGGCGCACTTCTACGAGCTCGGCCGCGAGGTGCGGCTGCTGGCGCTCTCGGAGCCCGGCGAGCACCCCACCGCCGCGCGCCTGGCCGACCTGTTCATGGAGATCGAGCACGAGCGCCGGCAGGCCCTCGGCATCGACGCGCTCGACGCCGCGATGGAGCTGGGCACGGAGACCGTCGACCTCGAGTACCAGGTCCTCCCCCGCTCCCCGGCCAGCATGGCGCGCGCCGCCCAGCTGCTCGAGGAGCTCTACGACAACAACGACGAGCGGCTGCTGCTGACCACCCGTCCGCGGCCGGAGGTGCTGGAGCTGCAGCGCTGGTACCTCGGCCAGTTCGAGAGCCAGGGCCGTGGCGAGTCCCCGGTCGCGTGGCAGGGTGCTACCTCGGTCAGCGACGACGAGAGCGCGTGACCCGACTGCCGCTGCGGCACGGCGTACTGCTCATCGCTGCCGGTGGCGCCCTCGGCGCGGTCCTGAGGTGGGTCCTCTCCGACGCGTGGCGCACCTCGTCGGGCGGCTTCCCGTGGACGGTGTTCGGCATCAACGTCGCCGGCAGCGCGCTGCTCGCGCTCCTCCCCGCCGTTCCTGCCGTACGACGCTCGCCCGGCCTCGCGCTGTTCCTCGGCACCGGCCTGCTGGGCGGCTTCACGACGATGTCGACCGCGTCGGTGGAGACAGTGCAGCTGCTCCGGGGCGATCACCCGGCCACCGCGCTCGCCTACGCCGCCGGCACGCTGCTCTGCGCAGTCGGCGCCGCCCTGCTGGTCGACCGGCTCAGCACCCCGGAGGACCGGCTCGCCTTCGAGGACGAGGAGGGCGACGAATGACCCTCCTGCTCGTGGCGCTCGGTGCCGCCGTCGGGGCGCCACTGCGCTACCTCGCCGGGCACACCCTCGATCGTCGTACGCACTGGGGGACGCTGGCGGTCAACGTGGCCGGCTCGTTCCTGCTCGGCCTCTTCGTCGCGCTGGGGGTGGACGGCAACGCCTACGCGCTGCTGGGGACGGGATTCTGCGGCGCGCTGACCACTTACTCCGCCCTGGCGGTGCAGTCGGTCAACCGCGGCGGCTGGCGCGGCACCGCCTACGCCCTCGGCACCGTCCTGCTCTGCCTCAGTGCCGCCTGGGCCGGCCTCCTGCTCGCCTGACCAGAGGGCCCGAGCTGGGCGCCCTCCCCCGGCCGCCCTACGTACTGCGAATGTTGCGCAAGTGACGTGCGTGCCGCTCAGCGGTCGTCCCGCCCGCGACATTCGCAGTCCGGTGCCGCGCCGACGTGGCCGCCGGAGAGCCGACTCACCCCCACCCCCACTCGTGCAGGGACTCGTCGTCGATGCCGAAGTGGTGGGCGATCTCGTGCACCACGGTGATCGTGACCTCCTCGACCAGCTCCTCGCGGTCGCGGCACATCCGGGTCAGCGGCCCGCGATAGATGAAGATCCGGTCCGGCTCGCGGAACGTGTACCAGCTGTCCCGCTCGGTCAGCGGCGTCCCGTCGTACAGCCCGAGCAGGTCCTCGCCCTCCGGCGGCTCGGCCTCGACCAGCACGACCGCGTTGTCGACCAGCGCCGCGAGCTCCTCGGGGATCTGGTCGAGCGCGTCGCCCACCAGGCCCTCGAATTCCTCGTCGCTGACCTCCACCACGGCCACAGGCTAGGCGGTACGACGATCCGCGGCCGCGCGGCCAGGGATTTGTCGGCCTCCGAACGGCTCCCCTATCCTTGGCCGGTCGAGGAAGGGCAGTGACCAGCCTCGCCGGCCCCCATCGTCTAGCGGCCTAGGACCCCGCCCTTTCACGGCGGTAGCACGGGTTCGAATCCCGTTGGGGGTGCCGAGGAGCGCACGCCCTTGACATCGCATCTCGACAAGTCCTTAATGTTTCTCGATAATCGCTTATCGAGAAACAGCAAGGCGGGGCCATGCGACGACAGAACGCCTTCCGGATCGCGAGCGGAGTCGCCCTGGTCGCCTGGGTCGGCACCACCCTCGCCGCACTGCTGGTGGCGACACTGGGGCTGATCGGGCTCACCGGCTGGGGCAGCTACCACTACCGGGTCGAGGCGCCGGTGCCCGGTCTGTCGCCGTACCTGGAGTTCCGGCCGTCCTGGGCAGTGCTGGAGGGTGGGCAGGTGTGCGACCCGGTCCGGGTGAACCGCCCGAAGTCGGGGTGCTACAACATCGTGCTCCGCCACGGCGAGCAGCAGCTGGACGGCAACGCGTGGGTGCAGGGCGACGTGCGGCCGGTGGGCGCCGTCCTCTCCGGACGGCTGTTCCTGGATGCCGACCCCGGCTGGAACGCGCTGGTGGCGTCGCTCTACGGCATGCAGGTGCTGGCCATGCTGGTGCTGGCGTTCCTGCTCGCCCAGCTCTGGCTCCTGCTCCGGTCGGCCGCGCGCGGCCGGCCGTTCACCGGTGACATGGTCCGTCGCCTGCGCTTCATGGGATGGACGCTGGTCGGCTGGGAGTTCGTCGAGCCGGTGCTGTGGCTCTTCCTCAGCCCCAAGGCGCACGACTACTCCGCCGCGACGATGGGGCCCTGGCCGCACCTGTCCCTGGGGTCGATGGAGCCGGGCGGACCGAGCTGGACGGTGGTCGGCTTCGGGCTGCTGCTGCTCCTCCTCGCGGAGCTGTTCCGTCACGGCGCCGACCTCGCCGAGGAGCAGGAGCTGACGGTCTGATGGCCATCGAGATCCGCCTCGATCGCATGCTGCTGGAGCGCAAGATGACCTTGACGGAGCTCGCGGACCGCATCGGGATCACGGTGCCCAACCTCTCGATCCTCAAGACAGGCAAGGCCAAGGCCGTACGCCTCTCCACCCTCGACGCAGTCTGTCGCGAGCTGGACTGCCAACCCGGCGACATCATGGTCCGCGTGGACGACCGCTAGCGGTTCGAACCCCGCTGGAGGTGCGATTCGTGTGATCGCGGACCGATGCGTTAGCATTCCGTGGCTCCTGCAAGCAGGAGTCACTGGCCCCGTAGCGCAGTTGGTTAGCGCGCCGCCCTGTCACGGCGGAGGCCGCGGGTTCGAGTCCCGTCGGGGTCGCCACCGAGGCATCGTGAGAGCCCGGACCGAAGAGGTCCGGGCTCTCTTGCGTTCCCCGGCAGAACCATTCCCGAGATCCACGCGTCACACCTGCCACAGGGTTAGCCTGACGACTCGAGGTCTCGGAGGTGCCGCATGGCGGTGGGACGACGTTGGTATCCGCTGTGGCTGCTCGTGCCCGCGGTGGTGCTGCTGCTCGCGCTTCCAGCGACCGCCGTACCCCTCGACGACCTGACGGACCC
>DASSOK010000123.1:0-8332 GCA_035700665.1 Marmoricola sp. | reverse complement strand
GGGTCACGGCCTCTACCTCTACTCCGCCACCGAGACGCTCGGCGCCACCCGCGACGAGCTGACCGAGAAGCTGATCGCCGGCGCGCAGAAGTACTCCTCGATCTTCAACTACCCGACGCTCTCCTTCGCCGACGTCGGCACGATCGGCTGGCTCGTCGACGGCGCGGCGATCTGCAACCAGGTGCCGCTGTGCCGCACGTCGTACGGCCCCTACGGCCGGGCGATGATCCGGATCTGCAAGGAGGAGTCCTTCCACCAGCGGCAGGGCTTCGAGCTGCTCGCGACGATGATGCGCGGCACGGACGAGCAGCGCGCGATGGTGCAGGAGTCGGTCGACCGGTTCTGGTGGCCAGCGTTGATGATGTTCGGCCCGCCCGACGACGACTCGCCGAACACCGCGCAGTCGATGGCGTGGGGCATCAAGCGGCACACCAACGACGAGCTGCGGCAGCGCTTCGTCGACATGACCGTCCCGCAGGCCGACGCCCTCGGTGTCACCTTCCCCGACCCGGACCTGCGCTGGAACGAGGAGCGCGGCTCCTACGACTTCGGCGAGCCGGACTGGGACGAGTTCTGGACGGTGGTGAAGGGCAACGGGCCGGCCGCTGCCCAGCGGGTCGCGCACCGCAAGCGCGCCTGGGACGAGGGCGCCTGGGTTCGGGAGGCCGCGCTGGCGTTCGCCCGCAAGCAGGAGGTGCCGGCATGACGGAGGCATCCGCGCAGCCGCGGGCCGAGTGGCCGCTCTACGAGGTGTTCGTCCGCGGCAAGCGTGGGCTCAACCACGTGCACGTCGGCTCGCTGCACGCGCCCGACGACGAGATGGCGCTGCGGCACGCCCGCGACGTCTACACCCGTCGCAGCGAGGGCGTCAGCATCTGGGTGGTCCGCTCGACCGACATCACCGCCTCCAGCCCGGACGAGAAGGACCCGCTGTTCGCGCCGAGCGGCGACAAGGTCTACCGACACCCAACGTTCTACGAGATCCCCGACAACGTCCCGCACATGTGAGCGCCAATGCCTGTTGACCAGCCAGTTGACCAGCCTGTTGACCACGACAACGCGTACGACGGCCTGCTGGCCGGCGACGACGTGCCCGGGGCCGCCCACTGGGCCTTCGGTGCCGGGCCGGACCTCGGCCAGGGGGCCGACCCGCTGGCCGGCGTCGACACCAGCGTCCCGGACGGTGTCGAGGCGGCCGACCTGGCGTCGTACTGCCTGATGCTCGGCGACGACGCCCTGGTGCTCTCGCACCGGCTCAGCGAGTGGTGCAGCAACGCACCCGACCTCGAGGAGGACATCGCGCTGTCCAACATCGGGCTCGACCTGCTCGGCCAGGCCCGGCTGCTGCTCGCCCGTGCGGCGGCGGCCGACCCCTCCTGCGTCCCGGTGCTGCCCGAGGGGTCACCGGTGCCCGGCGAGGACGCGCTGGCGTTCTTCCGCGACGACCACGGCTTCCGCAACGTCCGCCTCGTCGAGGGCGAGAACGGCGACTTCGCCGAGACCATCGCCCGCCTGCTGGTCTTCTCGACGTGGCGGATGGCCGTCCTGGAGCGGTTGCGCGGCAGCCGTGACCAGGTCCTGGCCGCCGTTGCCGAGAAGGGCGTCAAGGAGACCGCCTACCACCGGGACTTCGCCGGCCGGTGGTTCCTCACCCTGGCGCAGGGCACCGAGGAGTCGAGGCGCCGTGTCCTGGCCGGCCTGTCGACGGTGTGGCCGCTGAGGGCCGAGCTGTTCCTCACCCACCCCGTCGAGGGGCGCGTGGCCGAGGCCGGCGTGGGCGTGGACCCCGCGACGGTCATCGACGCGGTCGATGCCGTCCTCGAGCAGGTGCTCACCGTCAGCCAGGTGGAGCGTCCCGACCTGGCACCGCTGTCCGGGGTCAGCGGGCGGTTCGGTCGCGACGGCCTGCACACCGAGGCGCTCGGCCGGATGCTGGCGACCATGCAGGTCGTCGCGCGCGAGCACCCGATGGGACGGTGGTGAGGGTGCCCTCGACCGTGGCAGACCGCCGCGAACACGCGCTCGCCGTCGCCCGGACCGTGGTCGACCCTGAGCTTCCGATGCTGACCCTGGCCGACTTGGGCGTGCTGCGCGGCGTCGCACTCGAGGGTGAGATCGTGGTCGTCACCATCACGCCCACCTACTCGGGCTGTCCCGCCATGGCGACGATGCGCGACGACCTGGTGCACGCGCTCACGGTGGCTGGGTTCGCGGACGCCGAGGTCCGGGTGCAGCTGCACCCCGCGTGGTCCAGCGACGACATCACCCCGGAGGGCCGGGCGCGGCTCGCGGAGGCGGGCATCTCGCCGCCCGGTCCGGCACGGGGGCCGGTCGGGCTCTCACTGCTGCCGACCCGTCGGAACCTCCGCTGTCCGCAGTGCGGGTCCGCCGAGGTCAGCCTGACCAGCGAGTTCGGGGCCACCTCCTGCAAGGCGCTCTACCGCTGCACCGCATGCCTGGAGCCGTTCGAGCACGTCAAGGAGATCTGAGATGACCGTGTTGACGCCGCCGCGGTCGCGCAGCGCCTTCCACGTGCTGCGCGTCGCCGCCGTGGACCGCCTGACCGACGACGCCGCGGCAGTCACGTTCGACGTGCCGGAGGAGCTCGCCGAGGACTTCGCCTTCGCGGCCGGCCAGTCGCTCACCCTCCGTCGGATGGTGGACGGGCGCGAGGAGCGCCGTACCTACTCGATCTGCGCACCCGTCGGAGCCCGTCCGCGCATCGGCGTGCGCGAGATCCCCGACGGGCTGTTCTCCTCCTGGCTGGTTAGACGGCTGCGGCCGGGCGACGAGGTCGAGGTCCAGCCGCCGTCCGGGTCCTTCCGGGCCGACCCGGCGTCGGGCGGCCGGCACTTGTGCATCGCTGCCGGTTCCGGGATCACCCCGATGATCTCCATCGCCACCTCGGTGCTGGCCAACCCGGAGTCGGAGGTGACCCTGCTCTACGGCAACCGCACCACGGCCTCGGTGATGTTCGCCGAGGACCTGGCCGACCTGAAGGACCGCTACGGACCCCGCTTCGACCTGGTGCACGTGCTGTCCCGCGAGCCACGCGACGTGGAGCTCTTCTCGGGGCGCCTGGACGCCGACAGGCTGCGGCGCATCCTGACCGTCCTGGTGCCGCTGCAGGACGTCGACCACGTGTGGCTCTGCGGGCCGTTCGCGATGACGTCGGCTGCGCGCGAGCTGCTGCTCGAGCTCGGGGTCGCGCCCGAGAAGGTGCACGTCGAGCTGTTCTACGTCGACGAGCCGCCACCGGAGCTGCGCCACGAGGACGCTGTGCCGACGGGGGAGACGAGCGACGTGACGATCGTGCTCGACGGTCGCAAGAGCACCGCACCGATGCCGCGGGACGTCACCATCCTCGACGCCGCCCAGCGCAGCCGATCGGACCTGCCGTTCGCCTGCAAGGGCGGGGTGTGCGGCACCTGCCGGGCCAGGGTGACGGCCGGGGAGGCGCGGATGCGCCGCAACTACGCGCTGGAGGACGCCGAGGTCGACGCCGGCTTCGTGCTCACCTGCCAGAGCCTGCCGGTCAGCCCGGAGCTCACCGTCGACTTCGACGCCTGAGCCCGTCGAAGGTCATCGCGGTCACGGCCTCGGCCAGGTGGTCGGGGTCGACCGGACCGTCGGGGCGGTACCACTCGACCAGCGAGTTGACCGTGCCGAAGAGCAGCCGGCTGACCAGGTCGGGGGGCAGGTCCGCCCGGATCGAGCCCTCCCGGGCCGCCTCGGCGACCAGCCCCGCGAAGACCTCGTCGATGTCCCGACGGCGCGCGAGCGCCGCCAGCTCGAGCTGGCTGTTGCCCCGGATCCGGAGCAGCAGCGTCACCGCGGGCAGGTGGGCGGCCAGGATCCTGACGCTCTCCTGCACCGTGGCCCGGAGCCGCTCGTAGGCGCTGGTGCCCTCGGTCGCGGTGCGCGCGGTGCGGACCGCGGCGGTGAGCCCGCCCAGCGCCTCGTCGAGGGCCTGCTCGAGCAGGTGCTGCTTGCTGGGGACGTGGTGGTAGATCGCGGACTTGCTCAGCCCGAGCTCGCGGGCGATGTCGCCCATGCTGGTGCCGTCGTAGCCCTGCCGGTTGAACAGCTCGATGGCCCGACGAAGCACCGTCTCCTGGTCGTAGCCGGGCCGGCCGCGACGGGGCGCCGGTCCCTCGTCGAGCGACGGCGGGGTGGTCGCCTCGGGATCGGTCGCCGGCATGGGGTCAGGTTCTCACAGCGGCCACCGTCGGGCCGGTCACGGCGGTCCCGCAGGATGGGATACCTCACAGGGCGTGGCAGCCGGGGAACGGCGCTCCCTATCCTGCGGACATGGAATCCCCCGTCCGAGAGCTCGCCCTGGAGACCGGCACGCCAGGGTCGCGTGCCGAGTGGGAGGAGGCGGCCGCCGCGGTGCTGCGCAAGGCCGGCCGCCTCGGCGAGGACGCGCCCGCCTCCGAGGTGTGGGCCAGGCTGGCCCGCACCACCCTCGACGACATCGCCGTTCCGCCTCTGGGCACACCGGAGCTCGTCGAGGGGCTGACGCAGGGACTCGGTGCGCCCGTGTCGCAGCGCGGCGACCGCTGGGACAACCGTCCGTTGTTCGCCAACCCGGACGCGGCCAGCACCGCCCGCGAGATCGTCACCGACCTCGAGAACGGCGCCACCTCGGTCTGGATCCAGGTGGGTGCCGCCGGGGTTCCGGTCGACGGGCTGAGTACTGCGCTCGGGGACGTGCTCCTCGACGCCGCACCCGTCGTGCTCGACGCACCGGACGACCCCATCGAGGCGGCCCGCGCGTTCGCCGACCTCGCCTCGGGGACCACGCCGGCCGACGGCACGACGCTCGGCGTGGACCCCATCGGGTCGGCAGCACGGCGCGGGACCGACCCGCAGGCTGTCGAGGACACCGTCGCCGAGGCTGGCCGGATCGCCGGGGAGCTCGGCTGCCGTGCCCTCGTCGTCGACGGGACCGCCGTGCACGACCTCGGAGCGTCGGACGCCCAGGAGCTCGGCTACGTGCTGGCCGTCGCGGCGTCGTACCTCCGGGCGCTGACCGCGACCGGCCTGGGTCCGGCGGAGGCAGCGGACCTCGTCGAGTTCCGGCTCGCCGCGACCGACGAGCAGTTTCCGACGATCGCGAAGATGCGCGCTGCCCGCCGGCTGTGGGCCCGGATGCTCGAGCTGTGCGACGTCCCCGCGGAGCAGCGCGACATGCGGCTGCACGCGGTCACGTCGCGACCGATGATGAGCAGGTACGACCCTTGGGTGAACATGCTGCGCACCTGTGTGGCGTCGTTCGCCGCCGGTGTCGGTGGGGCCGACGCCGTCACGGTGCTGCCGTTCGACGCGCCCATCGGCCTGCCGGACGCGTTCGCGCGCCGGATCGCGCGGAACACCGCGTCGGTGCTGGTCGAGGAGTCCCACGTGGCCAAGGTGGCCGACCCGGCAGCCGGGGCCTACGCCGTGGAGAGGCTCACCGCCGACCTGGCCCGGGCGGCCTGGGCGGAGCTGGACCGGACAGAGTCGGGCGGCGGCATCGGAGCGGCGCTGGCTGACGGGTCGCTGCTCCAGCGGGTCGAGGCCGTGGCCGCCGAGCGGGACCGCGAGGTGGCCCTCCGCCAGCGGCCGATCACCGGCCTGACCGAGTTCCCGAACCTGGCGGAGGCACCGCTGGAGCGGACGCCCTATCCCGAGGGCGCCCTGCAGGTGCGCTCCTACGGACACGCGTTCGAGGCACTGCGTGACGACCCACCGGCCCAGCCGGTGTTCCTCGCCACCATGGGCACCGTCGCCGCGCACACCGCGCGCGCCAGCTTTGCGGGCAACCTCCTCGGCGCGGGCGGCATCGAGGTGGTCAACGAGGGCCGGCACGACGACGTGGACGCCGTGCTGTCCCACTACCGTGGCGAGCAGGTCGTCTGCCTGGCTGGCTCCGACGATGCGTACGCCGAGTGGGGCACCGAGCTGGCCCAGCGCCTGCGCGAAGCCGGCGCCGAGTGGGTGATCGTGGCGGGCGCGCCCCTCGAGGGCACCGACGACAACTGTGCGAGGGGCGTCGACGCGCTCGACTTCGTCACCCGGACCAGGGAGAAGCTGGCATGAGCACGTCGATCCCCGACAGCTTCGCGGGACTGCCCTACGAGAGCGAGACGATCCCGGCGACGGAGACGGTGGACGCCGAGCCGTGGCAGTCGCCCGAGGGCATCGAGATCCTTCCGGCCTACGGCCCGGAGCAGGTCGAGGGCCTCGACGCGCTCGACACCTACCCCGGCCTGACGCCGTTCCTGCGCGGTCCCTACCCGACGATGTACACCACGCAGCCGTGGACGATCCGGCAGTACGCCGGCTTCTCCACCGCCGAGGAGTCCAACGCCTTCTACCGCCGCAACCTGGCCGCCGGCCAGAAAGGCCTGTCGGTCGCCTTCGACCTGGCGACCCACCGCGGCTACGACTCCGACCACCCGCGCGTGCGCGGCGACGTCGGCATGGCCGGCGTGGCGATCGACTCGATCTACGACGCCCGCACGCTGTTCGACGGCATCCCGCTGGACAAGATGTCGGTGTCGATGACGATGAACGGCGCAGTGCTGCCGGTGATGGCGCTCTACATCGTCGCGGCGGAGGAGCAGGGGGTGAAGCCGGAACAGCTCGCGGGGACCATCCAGAACGACATCCTCAAGGAGTTCATGGTCCGCAACACCTACATCTACCCGCCCCAGCCGAGCATGCGGATCATCAGCGACATCTTCGCCTACACCTCGCAGAGGATGCCGCGGTTCAACTCGATCTCCATCTCCGGCTACCACATCCAGGAGGCCGGCGCCACCGCCGACCTCGAGCTGGCCTACACCCTCGCCGACGGCGTGGAGTACATCCGCGCCGGGCTCGACGCGGGCCTCGGGATCGACGACTTCGCCCCACGGCTCAGCTTCTTCTGGGCGATCGGGATGAACTTCTACATGGAGATCGCGAAGATGCGCGCCGCCCGGGCGCTGTGGGCGCGCCTGGTCTCGCAGTTCGGCCCCGAGAACCCGAAGTCCTCGTCGCTGCGCACCCACAGCCAGACGAGCGGCTGGTCGCTCACGGCGCAGGACGTGTTCAACAACGTGCAGCGCACCTGCATCGAGGCGATGGCGGCAACCCAGGGACACACCCAGTCCCTGCACACCAACGCCCTCGACGAGGCGATCGCGCTGCCGACCGACTTCTCCGCGCGGATCGCCCGCAACACCCAGCTGCTGCTGCAGCAGGAGACCGGTACGACGCGCACGATCGACCCGTGGGCGGGTTCCTGGTACGTCGAGCGGCTGACCCACGACCTCGCCGCGAAGGCCTGGGAGCACATCGTCGAGGCCGAGAAGGCCGGCGGCATGGCCAAGGCCATCGAGCAGGGCATCCCGAAGATGCGGATCGAGGAGGCGGCGGCCAAGACCCAGGCCCGGCTCGACTCGGGCGAGCAGAAGCTCATCGGGGTGAACACCTACCGGCTGCCCGACGAGGACCCGCTGGAGGTGCTCCGCGTCGACAATGCGTCGGTCTACAAGCAGCAGCTGGCCAAGCTGGAGCGCCTGCGCGCGGAGCGCGACGACGACGAGGTCCGTCGTACCCTCGATGCGCTCACCCACGCGGCCGGGGACAAGAGCGGCAACCTCCTCGAGCTCGCGGTCGACGCGGCCCGGGCCAAGGCCACCGTCGGGGAGATCTCCGACGCCCTGGAGAAGGTCTACGGCCGGCACCAGGCCGTCATCCGTACGATCTCAGGCGTGTACAAGCGCGAGTCCGGCTCCAACCAGCTGGTCGGCAAGGTCCTGGCGGCCACCGACCGGTTCGCCGACAACGAGGGCCGCCGCCCGCGCATCCTCGTCGCCAAGATGGGCCAGGACGGACACGACCGCGGCCAGAAGGTCATCGCAACTGCGTTCGCCGACATCGGTTTCGACGTCGACGTCGGCTCGCTGTTCTCCACCCCCGATGAGGTCGCGCGGCAGGCCGCCGACAACGACGTCCACGTCGTGGGGGTGTCGTCGCTGGCCGCGGGCCACCTGACGCTGGTGCCTGCGCTGCGCGAGGCGCTTGCCGAAGTGGGCAGGCCCGACATCATGGTCGTGGTCGGCGGCGTGATCCCGCCTGGCGATTTCGACGAGCTCTATGCCGCGGGGGCCACCGCGATCTTCCCGCCGGGCACCGTGATCGCCGACGCCGCAATCGGTCTGCTGCACAAGCTCGCCGAGCGGTCGGGCTACGACCTCGGCTAGATGGCCGACAAGATCGACGACCTAGCCGCCGCGATCCGCAACGGCGATCGCGCCGCACTGCCGCGGGCCATCACGCTGGTCGAGTCGACACGGGC
>DASSOK010000122.1:0-59460 GCA_035700665.1 Marmoricola sp. | reverse complement strand
CGGGTCGCTACCCGAACCACTCGCGGAGGTGGAGATGGCGTCGTCGGACACCGGAGTCAGGAGTCCGGGACGGGCCCGGATCGAGGAACGCACGCTGCGCTCCGACGCCTGGTGGCTCTACCCACTGACCACCTTCGTGGTCTTCACCGCCTTCGTGGTCTACGCGACCTGGCGGGCGTTCATGGGCAGCGACTACTACGCGGCGCCGTACCTCTCACCGTTCTACTCACCGTGCCTGGGTGACTGCGTCGAGGGCTCCTCGGACTTCGGCCAGCCGTTCGCGTGGTGGCCGTTGTCCGCGGCGCTGATCATCCTGATCTTCCCGCTCGGCTTCCGGCTGACCTGCTACTACTACCGCAAGGCCTACTTCCGGTCGTTCTGGCTCTCGCCGCCCGCGTGCGCGGTGGCCGAGCCGCACGGTGGCTACACCGGGGAGACCCGGTTCCCGCTGATCCTCAACAACCTGCACCGCTGGTTCTGGTACGCCGCCGTGCTGGTCGCCCTCGTGCTGAGCTGGGACACGATCCTGGCCTTCCGCAACGCCGAGGGCGAGTGGGGCCACATGGGCCTGGGCACGCTGATCCTGCTGGCGAACGTGGTGCTGATCTGGCTCTACACGCTGTCGTGCCACTCGTGCCGGCACATCGTGGGCGGCAGGCTGCGGCACTTCAGCAAGCACCCGGTGCGCTACCGGATGTGGACGTGGGTCTCCCGGCAGAACGAGAAGCACGCGCAGTGGGCCTGGCTGTCGCTGTTCTCCGTGGCGATCGCCGACCTGTACGTGTACCTGATCGCGAACGGCACCATCGACGACGTGAGGTTCTTCTAGATGACGACGGCGAACGACCCGGGTGCGGAGACCCGGCACCCGATGACCGGCAACGAGATGTCCGCCGACGCGGCCGGCGGCATCGAGCGGCACAGCTTCGACGTGGTGGTGATCGGCGCCGGTGGGTCGGGGCTGCGTGCCGCGATCGCCGCCCACGAGGCCGGCGCCAGCGTCGCGATCGTGTGCAAGTCGCTGCTCGGCAAGGCGCACACGGTCATGGCCGAGGGCGGCATCGCCGCCGCCATGGGCAACCGATGGCCGGAGGACAACTGGGAGGTGCACTTCCGCGACACCATGCGTGGCGGGAAGATGCTCAACAACTGGCGGATGGCCCAGCTGCACGCCCAGGAGGCGCCCGAGCGGGTGCTGGAGCTCGAGGACTGGGGAGCGCTGTTCGACCGCACCGAGGACGGGCTGATCTCCCAGCGCGACTTCGGGGGACACCGCTACGCCCGGCTCGCCCACGTCGGTGACCGGACCGGCCTGGAGATGATCCGGACGCTGCAGCAGCGGGTGGTGGCGCTCGGGATCGACGTGTTCATGGAGTGCACGGTCACCGAGCTGCTGAAGGCCGGCGACGCGATCGCGGGAGCGTTCGGCTACTGGCGCGAGACCGGCCGGTTCGTCGTGTTCGAGGCTCCGTCAGTGGTGCTCGCCACCGGCGGGATCGGCAAGTCGTTCAAGGTGACCTCGAACTCCTGGGAGTACACCGGCGACGGGCACGCGCTCGCGCTGCGCGCCGGTGCGTCGCTGATCAACATGGAGTTCGTGCAGTTCCACCCGACCGGGATGGTGTGGCCACCGTCGGTGAAGGGACTGCTCGTCACCGAGTCGGTCCGCGGGGACGGCGGCATCCTGCGGAACTCCGAGGGCAAGCGGTTCATGTTCGACTACATCCCGGAGTACTTCAAGGCGGAGACGGCCGACACCGAGGAGGAGGCCGACCGCTGGTACGACGACAAGAAGAACAACCGCCGCCCACCCGAGCTGCTCCCTCGTGACGAGGTGGCCCGGGCGATCAACTCCGAGATCAAGGCCGGCCGCGGGTCACCGCACGGCGGGATCTTCCTCGACATCGCCTCGCGTCGCAGCCCGGAGTTCATCCGCAAGCGGCTGCCGTCGATGTACCACCAGTTCAAGGAGCTCGCCGACGTCGACATCACCGCCGAGCCGATGGAGATCGGGCCGACCTGCCACTACGTGATGGGCGGCATCGAGGTGGACGCGGACACCGAGCTGTCCGCCGTACCGGGCCTGTACGCGGTGGGTGAGTGCTCCGGCGGGATGCACGGCTCCAACCGGCTGGGCGGCAACTCGCTGTCCGACCTCCTGGTCTTCGGGCGGCGCGCCGGCGAGGCGGCAGCGTCGTACGCCGGCGGCCTCGGGACGAGTCGGCCGCACATCGTGGAGGACGAGCTCGCGACCGCTCAGCAGACGGCGCTGTCGCCGTTCGACCCCCCGTCGGACCCGGACGCGGGCGCGAACACGGAGAACCCGTACACGATCCAGCAGGACCTGCAGCAGGCGATGAACGACCTCGTCGGCATCATCCGCACCGCGCCGGAGCTCGAGCAGTCGCTCGTCGAGATCGAGCGGCTCAAGGAGCGGGCACAGCACCTGCTGGTCGAGGGGAATCGCCAGTACAACCCCGGCTGGCACCTCGCGCTGGACCTCCGCAACATGCTCCTGGTCTCCGAGTGCATCGCCAGGGCGGCGCTCGCACGGGAGGAGTCCCGCGGCGGACACACCCGCGACGACTTCCCCGACGCCGATCCGGAGTGGGGCACCAAGAACCTGGTGCTCACGCTCGACGACGCCGGCACCGGCGTCGACCTGGCGGAGAAGCCGCTGCCGCAGATGCCCGACGAGCTGAAGACGTACTTCGAGGAGTGAGCATGGGCTATGAGCTGAAGATGCGGGTGTGGCGCGGGGACGCGTCGGGCGGCGAGCTCGGGGACTACCGGGTGGAGGTCTCCGAGGGCGAGGTGGTCCTCGACGCGATCCACCGTCTCCAGGCGACGCAGGCGGGCGACCTGGCGGTCCGGTGGAACTGCAAGGCGGGCAAGTGCGGATCCTGCAGCGCGGAGATCAACGGCCGGCCGCGGCTGATGTGCATGACGCGGCTCTCTGACTTCGCGACCGACGAGACGATCACGGTGACCCCGCTGCGTACCTTCCCGGTGATCCGGGACCTGGTGACGGACGTGTCGTTCAACTACGAGAAGGCCAGGGAGCTCCCGTCGGTCGAGCTCGGCCCCCGTGACGCCGACGGCAAGCGCCGGATGATGCAGGAGGACGTCGAGCGCGGCCAGGAGTTCCGCAAGTGCATCGAGTGCTTCCTGTGCCAGAACACCTGCCACGTCATCCGCGACCACGAGGACAACAAGCCCGCCTTCGCCGGGCCGCGCTACTTCCTGCGCTACGCCGAGCTGGACATGCACCCGCTGGACACCCATGACCGGCGCAAGCTGGCCCAGGAGGCGGCGGGACTGGGCATGTGCAACATCACCAAGTGCTGCACCGAGGTGTGCCCGGAGAACATCCACATCACCGACAACGCCATCATCCCGATGAAGGAGCGGGTGGTGGACCGGAAGTACGACCCGCTCGTGTGGCTCGGCAACAAGATCGGCCTCCGCAACAAGGACAACGACGGGCGCACCGAGGTCTGAGGGGCGAGGAGCCTGCCATGACGGAGACCGATCTCCGGGAGCCCATCGAGAAGGCGTCGCTGGACGAGCTGCGTGCTGTGCAGCTCGGCCGGCTGCAGTGGTCGGTCCGGCACGCCTACGACAACGTGCCGCACTACCGCCGGGTCCTCGACGAGGCCGGGGTCCATCCCGGGGACATCCGGGAGCTCAGTGACCTCGCGAAGCTGCCGTTCACCACCAAGGCGGACCTGCGCGACAACTACCCCTTCGGGATGTTCGCCGTCCCGCGCCAGCAGGTCGTCCGGCTGCATGCGTCGTCGGGCACCACCGGCAGGCCCACCGTGGTCGGCTACACCCGTGGCGACCTCGACGTCTGGGCCACCGTGATGGCGCGCAGCATCCGGGCAGCCGGCGGCCGGCCCGGGATGGTGCTGCACAACGCCTACGGCTACGGGCTCTTCACCGGCGGGCTCGGCGCGCACATGGGCGCCGAGAGGCTCGGGTGCACCGTCGTACCCGTCTCCGGCGGGATGACGGAGCGCCAGGTGCGGCTGATCGTCGACTTCGAGCCGGAGATCATCATGGTGACGCCGTCGTACCTGCTCGCCGTCGTCGACGAGATGGAGCGCCAGGGCGTCGACCCCCGGTCCACCTCGCTGCGCATCGGCATCTTCGGCGCCGAGCCGTGGACCAACGAGATGCGCCGTGCCATCGAGGACCGGGTGCGCCTCGACGCCGTGGACATCTACGGGCTCTCGGAGGTGATCGGTCCCGGCGTGGCGCAGGAGTTCGTCGAGACCAAGGACGGCCTGCACGTGTGGGAGGACCACTTCTACCCGGAGGTCGTCGACCCGTTCACCGGTGCGGTGCTGCCGGACGGAGAGGAGGGCGAGCTGGTGCTCACGTCGCTGACCAAGGAGGCGCTGCCGGTGCTGCGCTACCGCACCCGCGACCTGACCCGCCTGCTGCCGGGCACCGCCTGCTCGATGCGCCGGATCCAGAAGATCACTGGGCGCAGCGACGACATGATCATCCTGCGCGGCGTGAACCTGTTCCCTACCCAGATCGAGGAGCTCGTGCTCGGCACCGACGAGCTCGCGCCGCACTTCCAGTGCGTCCTGGGCCGCGAGGGACAGCTCGACACGATGACGGTCCGGATCGAGCGCCGTGGCGAGGTCCCGATGGAGTCGGCCATGGCCGCCGGGGAGCGGGTGCAGCACCTCGTGAAGACCACCATCGGCGTCTCGGTGGGCGTGGAGGTGGTCGACCCCGACACGATCGAGCGGTCCGTCGGCAAGATGAAGCGGATCGTCGACAACCGCCCCGGGCGGTGACTCAGGCCGGCGCCCGGCCGCTCTCGGTGTACGACGGTCCGTTGGCCTCGAGCGTCGCGAGGGCCGCCACGATCCGCCGGGCGGTGAAGTCGGCGCACAGCTCGTGGACCTCGTCGAGGTCGCAGAAGCGGGCCGAGCGGATCTCGCGCCGGTCGTAGACGGCGGCGTCGAGGAGGCCGCTCTGCTGGACGGCGCCGTCGAAGACCAGGCAGACGGCGTCGTCCCAGCCGCTCCACGGGGGCAGCCAGTCGGTCAGCACCAGCGGCCCGGCCGGGAGGACCAGCCCGAGCTCCTCCTCGATCTCGCGGGTCACCGCCAGGTGCGGCGACTCGCCGACCTCGACGACGCCGCCCGGGAGGTCCCAGTCGCGCTTGTAGGTGAGCTGGCACAGCAGCACCCGGCCTTCCGGGTCGCGCACCAGCAGCTGGCTGATCGCGCGCTTGCGGGGGAGGAAGGAGTTGAGCAGCCGGCGGAACCCCACGCCCTCCTCGACCCGGTCGTCCTCGGCCACGCGCGCGTAGACGACGCGGTCGCCGGCCTCGTGCACCCCCCGGGCCACACCCTCCTTCAGCAGGCCACTGAACGTGGCGATCCGCTGCGCCTCGGCGTCCTCGGGGTCGAGGTGCACCTCGACGCGCCGGGCGCCCTCGGCGAAGGCCTCGGCGAGCGCCGCACGGACCGCGTCGGCGGTCGGTGCGATGCCCTCCTTCTGCAGCTCGGCGGACCAGGCCAGGCGCAGCAGCCCGGCTGCGATCTCGGTGAGCTGGGTCTGGGCCGTGTGCTCGGGATCCACCCGGCCAGCCTAGTCAGCGGTCCGCGGGTGCATCCGGACGCGGCTTGAGCCAGAGCGCCCCGAGCGGCGGCACCCGAAGGACCGCGGAGGCCGGCTGGTCGGCGTACGGCACCTCCTCGGCGGTGACCACGCCGAGGTTGCCGACCCCGGAGCCGCCGTAGACGTCGGCGTCGGTGTTGAGCACCTCGTCCCAGGCGCCGGCGAACGGCAGCCCGACGCGGTAGCCCTCGTGGGGGACGCCGGCGAAGTTGACCACGGCCACCAGCGGGTCGCCGTTGCGCGCCCACCGGACGAACGCCACCGTGCTCATCGCGGCGTCGTCCATCGCCAGCCAGGTGAACCCGCCCGGCGCGGGGTCCTGCTCCCACAGGGCCGGCGTATCGGCGTAGATCCGATTCAGGTCCTGGACCAGGCGGTGCACGCCCCGGTGCTCGCCGTGGTCCAGCAGCCACCAGTCCAGCTGCCCGGACTCGGCCCACTCGTTGTCCTGCGCGAACTCGCACCCCATGAAGAGCAGCTGCTTGCCCGGGTGCGACCACTGGTAGGCCAGCAGGGCGCGGATGTTGGCCAGCTGCTGCCACCGGTCGCCTGGCATCTTGCGCACCAGCGACCCCTTGCCGTGCACGACCTCGTCGTGGCTGATCGGCAGCACGTACTTCTCGGAGAAGGCGTAGGCCAGGCTGAAGGTCAGCTCGCCGTGGTGGTGGCTGCGGTACATCGGGTCGCGCGCGAGGTAGCCGAACGTGTCGTGCATCCAGCCCATGTTCCACTTGAAGTCGAAGCCGAGCCCGTCGTGCTCCAGGGCCGTGGTGACCCCCGGCCACGCGGTCGACTCCTCGGCGATCACGGCGGCGCCGGGCACCCGCTTGTGCACCGTCGCGTTGAGCTCCCGGAGGAAGGCCAGCGCCTCCAGGTTCTCGCGGCCGCCGTGCACGTTGGGGGTCCACCGCCCCGGCTCGCGTGAGTAGTCGAGGTAGAGCATGCTCGCGACCGCGTCGACGCGCAGCGCGTCGGCGTGGAACTCCTCGAGCCAGTAGAGCGCGCTGGCGACCAGGAAGTTGCGCACCTCCAGGCGGCCGAAGTCGAAGATCAGCGTTCCCCAGTCCGGGTGCTCGCCGCGAGTGGGGTTGGGGTCCTCGTAGAGCGGCCCGCCGTCGAAGCGCGCCAGCGCCCACTCGTCCTTGGGGAAGTGCGCGGGCACCCAGTCCAGGATCACGCCGATGCCCGCCTGGTGCAGCGCGTCGATCAGCAGGCGCAGCCCGTCGGGGTCGCCGAGACGGGAGGTGGGCGCGAAGTACGACGTCACCTGGTAGCCCCACGACCCGCCGTACGGGTGCTCCATCACCGGCAGGAACTCCACGTGCGTGAAGCCGGTCTCGCGCACGTAGTCGACCAGCTCGGTGGCGAGGTCGGCGTAGCTGCGGCCCTCCCGCCACGACGCGAGGTGCACCTCGTAGACCGACATCGGCCGGTCGGTGAGGGCGGTCCGGGACGCCAGCCACTCCTCGTCGCCCCACTCATGGCTGCTGGCGTGCACCACCGAACCCGTCCGGGGTGGGACCTCGGTGGCGTTGGCCATCGGGTCGGCCTTCTCGCGCCACTGCCCGTCGGACCCCTGGACGACGTACTTGTAGCAGGTGCCGGCTCCGACGCCGGGCACCTTGAGCTGCCAGACCCCCGACTCCGGCAGCCGCTCCATCGGGTGCGAGCTGCGGTCCCAGCCGTTGAAGTCGCCCTCGACGCGCACGTCCCGGGCGTTGGGCGCCCACACGGTGAACCGGGTGCCGTCGGCGTCGCAGTGGGCGCCGAGGGCCTCCCAGAGCTGTTCGTGGCGGCCCTCGCCGATGAGGTAGATGTCCATCTCGCCCAGCGGGGCGGCGATGTCCTGGTGCGTCATGTCGTCTCCTTGCCCGACCGGCCGAGCCGGGCGATCGCCTGCAGCGGGATCTCCAGCCAGCCCGGTCGGTTGCGTGCTTCGTAGCCGCACTCGTAGATCGCCTTGTCCGCCTGGTAGGCCGCGACGAGCGCGGCTGCCGCGTCGTCGAGCCCGTCAGGGGCGTAGCCGGCGAGGAAGGCGGTGTGGTTGCGGGTGGTCCACTCCTGGGCGCGGTAGGCGAGCTGGGCGGCGAGCTCGGGGTCGGGGGAGAAGTCCATGAGCACCGACCGGGCCGCGTAGTCGAAGGAGCGCAGCATGCCGGCCACGTCGCGCCAGGGCGAGTCCGGGAGGCGCCGCTCCGCCAGCGGCTTGGCCGGCTCGCCCTCGAAGTCCACCAGCTTCCAGCCCAGGCTGGTGCGGAGTGTCTGGCCCAGGTGCAGGTCGCCGTGGATGCGCTGCACGGGCAGCGCGCCGCCGCTCGCGCCCGGGACGCTCGTCACGTCGGCGAAGAGGTCCCGCAGGTCCTGCTCGTGCTCGGCCAGGTCCGGTACGACGACCAGCGCCTCGTCGAGCCGGCGGTTCATCGTGTCGACCAGCTCGCCCGCGTCACCGGTCGAGCTGCCGAAGGCGGTGCGCAGGTCGGCGTGGACCGCGGCGACCGCTTCCCCGAGCCGGTGTGCCTCCGCGGCGAAGTCGCCGCCCACCTCCTCCGCGTGCAGGTCTTCCTCGGCGTAGAGGTTGCGCACACTCGCCAGTGCCAGCTCCCAGCCGTCGGTCGCGGTCCGCAGGAACTGCTGGAGCATCGCCAGGTCGAGCCGCTCGGCGTCGCTGTCGCCAGTAGCGCCGGCTGCCTCGATCCAGCCGTAGAGCGCCGCGACGTGGTGGTTCTCGGCCTCGGTGAGCGCACGGTGGATCTCGATGTCCGGGTTCTGCCCGGCGGTGACCTTGCGGAACACCTTGAGGATGGCGTCCTCGCCGTACATCACCGAGGAGTTGCTCTGCTGGCCGGAGAACAGCGTGGAGTGGGTCTGCCGGTCCAGCTCGTGTCCGGGCAGCAGGTGGAAGGCGACGCCAGTCGCTGGGTCTGCCGGTCCGTCGCCCACGAAGGCCTGCAGGAAGGCGTCCATCGCCTCCCGGTCGTGCACGGCGTCGTAGGTCCACTCACCGTCGCCCTCGCGGACGAGGGCGTGCCCGAGCCGGTCCTGCGGCTCGTCGTACGCCACCACCGGCATCTGGTAGGTCTCGGTCGCCGGCTGGCCCTCGGCGTAGGTGACGTCGACCAGCTCGATGCGGATGTGCTCTCCCAGCCGGCCGACGACGCGGACGTCGGTGACCTCGAAGTCGCGCCCCTTGCCGCCGAACCAGCGCTGGTGGGCGAGGAACTCCCTGCGCTGGGGGTGCAGGCTCACGTCGTTCCCTCCTCGGTCGTGTTCTCGGGCAGCCGGATCCAGTAGAAGCCGTACCCACCGAGGGTGAGGAGATACGGCAGCTCGCCGATCTGCGGGAAGCGCACGCCGCCGATCAGCTCGACCGGGACCACGCCCTCCCAGCGACGCAGGTCGAGCTCCACCGGCTGGGGGAAGCGGGAGAGGTTGTTGACGCACAGGACGCTGTCGGTGTTGCCGTCGGGGTCGGTGTACTCGCGGACGTAGGACAGCACCGACGGGTTGGAGCCGCCGAGGTCGAGGAAGTCGCCGAGTCCGAAGCAGTGGTGCTGCTTGCGGGCGTGGATCATGCGCCGGGTCCAGTGCAGCAGCGACGAAGTGTTGTCGAGCTGGGCCTCGACATTGACGGCCTGGTAGCCGAACACCGGGTCCTGGATGGCCGGCAGGTGCAGCTTGCCCGGCGTGGCCACCGAGAAGCCGGCGTTGCGGTCGGACGTCCACTGCATCGGCGTGCGCACCCCGTCGCGGTCACCGAGCCAGATGTTGTCACCCATGCCGATCTCGTCGCCGTAGTAGAGCACCGGGGAACCGGGCAGGGACAGCAGCAGTGCCGTGAACAGCTCCATCCGGTTGACGTCGTTGTCGAGGAGCGGCGCCAGCCGTCGACGGATGCCGATGTTGGCCTTCATGCGGGGGTCCTTGGCGTACTCGTCCCACATGTAGTCGCGGTCCTCGTCGGTGACCATCTCCAGGGTCAGCTCGTCGTGGTTGCGCAGGAAGATGCCCCACTGGCACCCCGACGGGATCGCCGGCGTCTGCTCCATGATCTCCGAGATGGGGAACCGGCTCTCCCGCCGCACGGCCATGAAGATGCGGGGCATCACCGGGAAGTGGAAGGCCATGTGGCACTCGTCGCCGCCGGTCGCCGGGTCGCCGAAGTACTCCACCACGTCCTGAGGCCACTGGTTGGCCTCGCACAGCAGCACCCGTCCGGGGTAGTTGTCGTCGACGAACCGGCGGCACTTGCGGAGGAACTCGTGGGTCTCCGGGAGGTTCTCGCCGTTGGTCCCCGGCCGCTCGTAGAGGTAGGGCACCGCGTCGAGCCGGAAGCCGTCCAGGCCCATGTCGAGCCAGAACTTCATCGCGTCCAGCATCGCCTCGTGGACCTTCGGGTTGTCGAAGTTCAGGTCCGGCTGGTGGGAGAAGAACCGGTGCCAGAAGTACTGCTGCCGGACCGGGTCCCACGTCCAGTTCGACGGCTCGGTGTCGACGAAGATGATCCGGGCGTCCTGGTAGAGGTCGTCGGTGTCGGACCAGACGTAGAAGTCGCCGTAGGGGCCGTCCGGGTCCTCGCGGCTGGCCTGGAACCACGGGTGCTGGTCGCTGGTGTGGTTCATGACGAAGTCGATGATCACCCGGATGTCGCGGGCGTGCGCGGCGTCGAGGAACGCGTGGAAGTCCTCCACCGTCCCGCACTCGGGCAGGATGTCGGTGTAGTCGGAGACGTCGTAGCCGCCGTCCCGCAAGGGTGAGCTGAAGAACGGCGGCACCCACAGGCAGTCGACGCCCAGCCAGTGCAGGTAGTCGAGCTTCTCGATCAGCCCCCGGAAGTCACCGGTGCCGTCGCCGTTGGAGTCCTTGAAGGACCGGACCAGGACCTCGTAGAACACCGCCGTCTTGAACCACTCCGGCTCGGTGTTCACCACGTCGCTCGTCGCCCAGGTGGCGGTGGTCGGGCCGAGTGCTGCTCCGGGGCTTGCCACGGCCTCGCTCACCGGCCACTCCTCACGCTGAAGACGTGGGCGACCTCGTCGCCCGGGTCGAGGCGCACGTAGTTGTGCTCGCCCCACTGCCAGGTGCTCCCGGAGAGCTCGTCGTGGACCTCGAAGTGGCTGCCCGGCTCCAGGCCGAGCGCGGCCAGGTCGAGGTGCACCATCGTCTCGTGGGCGCCGTGCGGGTCGATGTTGAGTACGACGATCACGACGTCGGCGCCGTCGCGCTTGCTGAACGCCACGATGTGCGGGTCCTCGCTGTGGTGCACCGTCAGGTCGCGGAGCTGCTGCAGCGCCGGGTGTGCCCGCCGGATGTCGTTGAGCCGGGTGAGCAGGGGAGCGAGGCTGCGGCCCTCCGCCTCGGCGGCGGCCCAGTCGCGGGGGCGCAGCTGGTACTTCTCGGAGTCGAGGTACTCCTCGCTGCCCGGCTTGAGGGCGACGCCCTCGTAGAGCTCGAAGCCGCTGTAGACGCCCCAGTTGCTCGACCCGGTGGCAGCGAGCACGGCACGGATCCGGAACGCCGGCGGGCCGCCGTACTGAAGGAACGCGTGCAGGATGTCGGGCGTGTTCACGAAGAAGTTCGGTCGCAGGAAGTGCCCCGTCTCGTGGGAGACCTCCTGCAGGTAGGACTCGATCTCCTCCTTGGTGGTGCGCCAGGTGAAGTAGGAGTAGCTCTGGTGGAAGCCGACCTTCGCCAACGCCTGCATCATCGGCGGGCGGGTGAACGCCTCGGAGAGGAACAGCACGTCGGGATCGGTCTGGCGCACCTCGGCGAGCAGCCACTGCCAGAAGGCCAGCGGCTTGGTGTGCGGGTTGTCGACCCGGAAGATGCGGACGCCGTGGCTGACCCAGTGCTGGATCACCCGCAGGCACTCGGTGTAGATGCCCTCGGGGTCGTTGTCGAAGTTGATCGGGTAGATGTCCTGGTACTTCTTCGGGGGGTTCTCCGCGTAGGCGATCGACCCGTCGGCGCGGGTGGTGAACCACTCCGGGTGCTCGGTGACCCACGGGTGGTCCGGAGCCGCCTGCAGGGCGAAGTCCAGCGCCACCTCGAGGCCGTGGCTGTTGGCTGCGGCCACGAAGGCGTCGAAGTCCTCCAGCGTGCCGAGGTCGGGGTGCACGGCGTCGTGGCCGCCGGCCTTCGAGCCGATCGCCCACGGTGAGCCGACGTCATCGGGTCCCGGCTCGAGGGTGTTGTTGGGGCCCTTGCGGTTGACCTCGCCGATCGGGTGGATCGGCGGCAGGTAGAGCACGTCGAAGCCCATGGCGGCCACCGCGGGGATGCGCTCGGCGGCCGTGGTGAAGGTGCCGCTGACGAGCTTGCCGGTCTCGGGGTCGTGGTGGGCGCCCTCGGAGCGCGGGAAGAACTCGTACCAGCTGGAGAACAGCGCCCGCCGGCGGTCGACGTACAGGGGGAAGGGGCCCTCGCGCGACTCCAGGTCGCGCAAGGGGTGCTCGTGGAAGACCCGGAGGAGCGCGGGGTCCTCGGCTGCTGCCAGTCTCGCCTCGACCGGCCGCTTGGTGTCCTTGCAGGCCTTGACGGCGTCCCGCACCAACCTGGCCTCGTCCTTCGGGACCGCCTTGGCGAGCCGCTTGAGCAGGAGCACGCCCTCGGTGAACATCAGCTCGGTGTCCACGCCGGCGCGCACCTTGATGCCGGCGTCGTGCGACCAAGTGGCCAGCGGATCGCTCCACGAGGAGATCGCGTACGACCACTCGCCCGGCTCGTCGACGGTCACGGAGGCGGTGTAGCGGTTGACGCCGCCGGCGACCGGCTCCATCCGGACCGGCGCGCGCTCCCTGCCCCCGGGGTCGGTGAGCACGACGTCGCAGCCGAGCTGGTCGTGGCCCTCGCGGAAGACGTCGGCGGCGACCTCGAAGGTCTCACCGACGGCTGCCTTGGCGGGGAACCGTCCACAGCCCACGACCGGAGCGACGTCCATGACGGGAATCCGTCCGACCCTGTAGTTGGCCATGGCCCCCACACTTGCGAATCAGGTCGTCCGACGCAAACGTTTGAAATGCCCTGCAGTGGACACGCTCCGCGATCGGTCGTCCCCGGTCAGAACACCTCCAGCTCTGCTGCGCGGACCGAGAGGTCGGCGTCCGACGCCGCCTTGCAGTCGGTGTCGTTGACCGGGTCGTCGTCCTGCTCACCGGCGTACTCCGGCGTGCCGGTGCACTGGTTCTCCAGGGCGACGAGCCGCACCTGGGTCGCCATCGTGTCGGGCACGTCGAACGACCGCAGGGTCAGGTTCGGCGCGACCGGTCGCGGTGCGGTGCCCGGGAAGGCATCGTCCGCGCTGGTGTAGATGCGCTGCCAGGCGCTCTCGTCGCTGCAACCGCTGGCGCATGCCTCGATCGCGAAGCTCCGCAGCGCCGTGAAGCGCGCCCCGCTGTCCGGGTCGTTGTCGCCGTCGGTCGCGGGCCGGAGCAGTGCGGAGACCCGCACGGAGCTGACCTTCACCGGCTCGGTCCCCGCCAGGTCGATCGTCACGAACGGACTCTGGTCGTCGACCGACGCGGACTCGTTGACCCCGGCCCAGGTGGTGGCCTCGGTGTCGTCGATGAGCGATGCCGCGTTCAGCGATCCGGCGCTGGCCGCGACGACGCTCGCCCCGTTGGCGGCGGAGGCGAGGTTGCGGTCGGCCTGCAGCCGCACGGTCGTCCTGCGTCCGGCCGCCACCGTCATCGTGCTGCGGGTCATGCCGTGGCCGGGCGCCACGAACAGCACCCGGTAGGTACCCGGCGCGAAGCCCACGCTGGCCGGCAGCTCGGTCGACGGGTCGGTGTCCGCCACCGGAGTGGCCCGCGCCTCGTAGTCGCCGATGTAGACCTTGCCCACGACCTCGTCGCGGTTGGTGAAGGTCACCTGCCCCGATTTCGTCAGCGGGCTGGCGAAGCCGGGCTTCGGGTCGCCGCTGTCGGCGTTCGGCGTGCTGGCGTCGACACCCATGCCGCGACGGGCGAAGGCGTCCCAGATGACCTGCTGGTTCGCGCCTCCGTAGCGCATCCGGTCGGCGGCGAGCATCGCGTCACGTGCGTCGAGCATGCTCGTGGCGCCCTGCTGCAACAGGAAGCCGTCGAACATCAGCTGCACCCACCTGCGGTTGCCCGGGCACTGGTCGCTCGGGAGCGGGGTGCTGTCCGCGGTCGCCCGCGCGCACCTCAGCTGGAGGGCCTCGTCGGAGGACGGGTACGCCGCGTCGTACTTCTCGACCAGCGCCTGGCGCACCTCGTACATCGTGCCGTTCCAGATCTCACCGTCGGCGTGGACCTCCACGCCCGGGCTGTCGAAGCCGATGTCGGAGTAGTTGAGCGGGTTGTCGTCGATGGCGTAGTCACGGATCCCCACCTCGGTGTTGCCGGTGGCGTAGGGGCCGACCGCCCAGGGGTTCGTACCGGTGTCGTAGCCGTGGCTGATCAGGTACTCCGCGGCGACCAGGTCACCCCAGGACTCGCCCATGGCACCGCCCTGCCCGGAGGTGATGCCCTCGTCCGGACCGGCGATCATCCGGTTGGAGATGGCGTGGGTGTACTCGTGCCCGACGATCGACATGTCCGTCGCCCCGTCGGCGCACGGGGCGTAGAAGGCGCCGGCGATCGGCTGGAAGAGGTACTGGTTGGTGATGCCGGGGATGCCGTCCTGCAGCGTGACCTGGTTGGCGTTGTCGCGGCCGAGGAAGCTGGGCTGCCCACCGGTCAGCGCGCCGGCCTGGACGTTGCCGACCTCGGGGTCGTTCTGCCGGGTCGGGTCGTCGTTGCGGCCCAGGTTGTCCTGCTGCAGGTTGTAGTTCTCCTCGGTGAAGCCGAGGTAATAGGCGAAGTCGTGCATCCGGTTGTGCGCCGCGAACAGGTTGGTGGTCACCGCGTCGATGTCGTTGCCACCGGGGACGAGGTTGGCCGGGTTGCACCGGGCGTTGTTCCAGGCGTCGGTGAACGGCTTCGTGTAGTCGCGCGTCGGCGAGATCGGCGCCTGCAGCAGGCCACCGGGCGTCAGCGGGCTGAGCCAGGCCTCGTGCGTGGTGGCGTTGTTGCCGACCGTGGTCAGGCTGGCCGCACCGGGCTTCACCAGGTAGTCCCAGGGCCCGGGCGCGGCGATGTTGCGCAGCTCCCCGGTGGACAGCGTGCAGCCGTCGGCCCCGTCCCAGCAGCCGACGACCGAGTTGTCCGGCGAGGAGCCGTCCAGGGAGTCCAGGCTCGGGTTGGCTTCGAAGAAGCGCCACTGGGGCGCCCCTGTCGACGGTGTCTCGGGAGCGGCGGCGTCGCTCGTGGTGACGCCGGCGGCGTAGTCACCCGGTGCGACGAACGGGACGGTCGGGTCGGCGAACGGACACACCTGGACGCTGTAGGTGCCGGCGGGGATCGCGGCCGCCTGGTAGGTCACCACCTCGGGGCTGGTGCCGGTGTCACCGCTGACGAGCAGCTGGCCGGCGGGGTCGAACAGCTTGACCACGATGTCGTTGGTGGTGACCGCCTCGGCGGCCGTCGCGACGATGCTGCGGGTGTTGCCGTCGGTCAGCTCGAAGGCGTGCCGCGGACCGCAGTCGGTGGCGGTGATCGTGCCCTGGAAGGTCTCGCTGTCGCTGCTCTGCTCCACCTGGTTGTGACGGTGCAGCGTGGCGCCGGTGACGGCGTCGACGAGCACGGTGTAGGCCGTCATCTCGGCGCCCGCGACGTTCACGACGTTGGCGACGTACACCGGGCGGACCGACCCGTCAGGGAAGGGCAGCGCCCGGAGCCGGACCTGCTGCTCCTGGGCAAGGCCGGTGACCGTCAGCCGCGTCCATCCGTCCTTGCGGACCACGTCGATCACATCGGTCAGGGCGATGTCCTCGCCCACGTCGGCCGCGGCCGTGCGCCAGCCCTGCGTGGGCGTCAGCAGCGCCGGCGACGGAGTGCGGCCGGTGCGGGCCAGGGAGGAGGACACGTACTGGACCGCGCCGTTGCCGACGCCGACTGTGACCATGCCGTCGAGCGCCGGCGCCAGCCCGCCGAACTCCTGCCGGAAGAGCACCGCCCGGGCGGAGCTGTCGGTCAGCTTCTGGTCGTTGACCAGCACCAGGTCGGCGACCTGGGCCCGCGTCAGGCCCAGGACGGCAGCGTGGTCGGACAACCATTCGCGCGCGGCCGTGACGGGATCACCGGAGGCGGCGCCGAGTGTCCCGGTCACGGGGGAGATCGAGGCTGGGGTGCCGAAGCGGTTCCACCGGACCTGTGCGTCGAGGGCGGCCGCAGCGGTGCGCTGGGCAGCGGTCGGCAGCACGCTGCCCCGCTCGTCGAGGTCGGGGAGTCCGGCCACCGCGCCGAAGTCGGCCGGTGCGCCGGCGTCCTGCGAGGCCGGTGGCACGGCGGCCTGGCTGGGGGCGATGAGCTGGGTTCCTCCGCAGAGGAGGGCCACCGAGCTGAGCACGGCGACCACGCGTCCCGAGATGCGCGACATGGGTTTCCTTCCGAGATGGTGCCCTCGTGGGGCTGACCGTGGCAACGGTCACAGGGGCCGCGGGGTTACGGTCGGGTTCATTGGATCGATCCAACGCAGTTGGGCTACCGTTCCCCTCGTGCGTGCCATTCGTCGATTCACCGTCCGTCCGGTCCTGCCGGAGCCGCTGCAGCCGCTGACCGAGCTGGCCAACAACCTGCGCTGGTCCTGGCACCCGGAGACCCAGGACGTCTTCGCCGCGATGGACCCGGAGGCCTGGGCGGAGTCCGGCAAGGATCCGGTCCGGCTGCTGGGTGCGGTCTCCTCCGAGCGCCTCACGGAGCTGGCCGGAGACCGCAAGTTCCTCCGCATGCTGGAGCTGGCGAAGGCGGACCTCGACCAGTACCTCACCGGCGACCGCTGGTTCCAGAAGAACCGGGCCGGGAAGGAGGACACGGTCTCCTCGATCGCGTACTTCTCGCCCGAGTACGGCATCACCTCGGTGCTGCCGCAGTACTCCGGCGGACTCGGCATCCTCGCCGGCGACCACCTCAAGACGGCCAGCGACCTCGGCATCCCGTTGACCGGCGTCGGCCTGCTCTACCGGCACGGCTACTTCCGCCAGTCGCTGTCCCGCGAGGGCTGGCAGCAGGAGACCTACCCCGTCCTCGACCCCGACGGCCTGCCGATCACGCCGCTGCGCGAGGCGGACGGCAGCCGCGCCACCGTCAGCCTGGAGGTGCCCGGCGACCACCCGCTGGTCGCCAGGATCTGGGTGGCGCACGTCGGTCGGGTGCCGCTGCTGCTGCTCGACTCCGACGTCGAGGGCAACCCGGAGCACCTGCGCGACGTGACGGACCGCCTCTACGGCGGCAGCGTCGAGCACCGACTGCTGCAGGAGCTGCTCCTCGGCGTCGGGGGCATGCGCGCCCTGCGCGTCTGGTCGCGGATCACCGGCGCCCCGGAGCCGGAGGTCTACCACACCAACGAGGGCCACGCCGGCTTCCTCGGCCTCGAGCGGATCCGCGAGCTCAGCGTCGACGAGGCGGGGCCCGGGCTCGACTTCCGCAGCGCACTCGAGGTCACCCGCGCGGGCACCGTCTTCACCACGCACACCCCGGTCCCGGCGGGCATCGACCGGTTCCCCCGCGACCTGATCGCGCAGTACTTCGGCGGTGAGCGCCCGGTGCTGCCCGGCCTCCCGGTCGACGACGTGCTGGCGCTCGGTGCCGAGGACTACGCGGGCGGTGACCCGGGCGTCTTCAACATGGCGGTGATGGGCTTCCGGCTCGCGCAGCGCGCCAACGGCGTCTCGCTGCTGCACGGGCAGGTCAGCCGTGGCATGTTCCACGGGCTCTGGCCGGCGTTCGACACCGAGGAGGTGCCGATCACCTCGATCACCAACGGTGTGCACGGGCCGACCTGGGTGGCCCGCGAGGTGTTCCAGCTGGCCGAGCGCAGTGGTGCCGACATCGACTCCGACCGCGACAGCCTCTGGCAGGTCGTGGACAAGATCCCGGCCGACGAGCTGTGGTCGACCAAGCGCGCCCTGCGTCAACGGCTGGTCGAGGACGCCCGGCACCGGCTGCGCCGGTCGTGGGCGCAGCGTGGCGCCGCCGCCGCGGAGCTGTCCTGGATCGACACCGCCCTGGACCCCGACGTGCTCACCATCGGGTTCGCGCGCCGCGTGCCGTCGTACAAGCGACTGACCCTGATGCTGCGCGACCCCGAGCGGCTGAAGCGGCTGCTGCTGCACCCGGAGCGGCCCGTGCAGCTGGTCATCGCCGGCAAGGCGCACCCCGCCGACGAGGGCGGCAAGCGGCTGATCCAGGAGATCGTCCGCTTCGCCGACGCCCACGACGTGCGGCACCGGATCGTGTTCCTGCCCAACTACGACATCGCGATGGCGCAGCCGCTCTACCCGGGCTGCGACGTGTGGCTGAACAACCCGCTGCGTCCCTACGAGGCCTGCGGCACCTCGGGCATGAAGGCCGCGCTCAACGGTGGCCTCAACCTCTCCATCCTCGACGGCTGGTGGGACGAGTGGTACGACGGTGAGAACGGCTGGGCCATCCCGTCCGCGGACGGCGTCCACGACGCGGACACCCGTGACGACATCGAGGCCGGCGCGCTCTACGACCTGATCGAGAACGAGGTGGCGCCGCGGTTCTACGACCACGACGCGAACGGCCTGCCCACGCGGTGGATCGAGATGGTCCGGCACACGCTGAAGTCACTGGGCCCGAAGGTGCTCTCGACCCGGATGCTGCGCGAGTACGTCGACCGGCTCTACGTCCCGGCGGCCGTCTCGGCCCACCGGATCAACAGCTCCTACGAGGGGGCCCGGGACTTCGCCGACTTCAAGCGCCGCGTCCGCGCCGGGTGGGACCACGTGCGCATCGACCACGTGGAGTCCTCCGGGGTCTCGGAGTCACCCGAGATCGGTGGCGCGCTGGACCTCCGGGTCTTCGTGTCGCTCGGCGAGCTGGCACCGGACGACGTGGACGTGCAGGTCGTCCATGGGCGGGTCCGTGGCGAGGACGAGCTGCGCGAGCCGCAGGTGACCTCGCTGCGGCTGACCGAGTCCTACGAGGCCGGCCGGCACCGCTACGACGGCCACCTCGACCTCGACCGCCCCGGCCCCTTCGGCTACACCGTGCGGGTCCTCCCGCACCACGACGCCCTGGCCAACGCCGCCGAGCTCGGCCTGATCGCGCTTCCGGAGGCCTGACCCCACTCCGCCTGGCTGCCGAGTTGCGTGTCGGGGTGCGCCGAGTTGCGTGTCGGGGTGCGTCGAGTTGCGTGTCGTGGTGCGCCGAGTTGCGTGTCGGGGTGCGTCAGCCGATCGACTTCGCAGCCAGCTTGGCCTCGAGCCGGGCCTCCTTGGCCAGCGCCTTGGCCTGCCGGCGGGCGTCCTTCGCTGCGTGACGCGCACGCCAGACGACTCCTGGCTTGCCGGCGGTGTCCATCGCGGCGACCAGCAGCCCGCCAAGGATGGAGAGGTTCTTGGCGAACTGGATCTTCTGCCCCGTCTTGGCGCCTGACTCCGTCTCTGCCCAGAACGGGTGACCCGCGACGGTCGTCGGCACCAGGCTTACGGCCAACACCCCCGCCGACAGCCTCGGTGCCTTTCCGAGGGCCAGCGCGGCTGCCGCGGCGATCTGCGTGGCACCGTTGATCCGCGCCAGGGTTGCGGGGTCGCTGGGGAGCGGCACGCCCTGCTGCTGCAGCTTGGGGACGATCTTGTCGGTGACGGCGCGGGCGGGCTCCGCGTGTGCCTGTGGGTTCTTGACGGCGTTGTAGCCGCCGACGAAGAAGATGGATCCGAGGAGGGGACGCGCGACCAGTCGTGAGATAGCCATGCCCTTCGGTTACCCGATAAGGCGCCCGGCCACACATGAACGTTGCGGGCTGCGTCGTACCGCCATGAGGCGCAACTCGGCGGGCCCGGAGGCGCAACTCGGCGGGCCGGGAGGCGCAACTCGGCGGGCGGGTCAGGCCTGACGGAGCAGGACCGCGGTCTGTGGAGACAGCGTGACGGTCTCGCCGGCGCGGACGTGGGTGCTCTCCGGCAGCTTCTCGTCGCTGGAGAGGACCACCTCGCCGGCGTGCACCCAGTCGTTCTCGGGCAGATGCACGTCGACCTCGTCGCCGGAGCCGTTGAGCCACAGCAGGAAGGAGGCGTCCCGCTGCTGCTCGCCGTGCGGGCCGGGGGAGCGTAGGGGGTCACCGGAGACGAACATCCCGAGCACCCTCAGACCCGGGTCGTGCCAGTCGTCGCCGGTCATCTCCCGGCCGGTCGGGTGGATCCAGGCCAGATCCTTGGGGCCGCCGGTGATGGTCGGCCGGCCCTCGAACCAGTGCCGTTGGCGCAGCGCCGGGTGCTCGCGCCGCAGTCGGAGCGCCGTACGGGTGATGTCCCACAGCCCCAGCCACGCGTCGTCGGGTCGCCAGTCGACCCAGGAGACCTCGTTGTCCTGGCTGTAGGCGTTGTTGTTCCCGCGCTGGGTCCGGCCGCGCTCGTCACCGGCGGTGAGCATCGGGACGCCAGCGGAGAGGCACAGCGTGATCATCAGGTTCGCCGCCAGCCGCTGGCGGCAGGCGACCACCTCCACGTCGTCGGTCTCACCCTCGACGCCGCAGTTCTGCGAGCGGTTGTTGTCGGTGCCGTCCCGGTTGTCCTCGCCATTGGCCTCGTTGTGCTTGTGCTCGTAGGACACCAGGTCCCGCAGGGTGAAGCCGTCGTGCGCGGTGACGTAGTTGATCGAGGCGTACGGCGATCGCCCGTCGTCCGCGTAGAGGTCGGAGGAGCCGGCGAGCCTGGTCGCGACGGTGCGGATGCCGTCGGACCGGCCGCGCCAGAAGTCTCGCATCGTGTCGCGGTACTGGTCGTTCCACTCCACCCACGGCGGCGGGTACTCGCCGAGCCGGTAGCCCTCCATCGAGGCGTCCCACGGCTCGGCGATGAGCTTGGCGTGCCGCAGCACCGGGTCCTGCCCGATCGTGGTGATCAGGTGACCGCGCATGTCGACCTCGTAGCCGGCACGGGTCAGGGCCGACATCAGGTCGAAGCGGAACCCGTCCACGTGCATCTCGGCGGCCCAGTAGCGCAGCGAGTCCAGGATCAGCCGCAGGGCAGGCGGGTTCTCGGCGGCGAAGGTGTTGCCGCAGCCGGTGACGTCCCAGTAGGTGTCGTCGAACCGGGCGTGCGGCGGGAGCTCGCCCTCGAGGTCCTCGGCCTCGGTCGGCCCGACGCGGTGGTAGTAGCCGCGGTCGTCCAGGCCGCGGAAGGCCAGTGTCGCTCCGTCCGCGCCACCCTCGGCGGTGTGGTTGTAGACGACGTCGAGGATCACCTCGATGCCGGCGTCGTGGAAGCTCTTCACCATCTGCTTGAACTCCGCCACCTGCTCGCCGCGGTCGCCGGAGGACGAGTAGGCGGCGTGCGGAGCGAAGTAGCCGATGGAGTTGTAGCCCCAGTAGTTCGTCAGGCCGTCCTCGACCAGCCGGGGCTCGGAGACGAACTGGTGGACCGGCAGCAGCTCCACGGCGGTGACCCCGAGCTCGGTGAGGTAACGGATCACCTCCGGCGAGCCGAGCCCCGCGTAGGTGCCACGCAGCTCCTCGGGGATCTCCTGGTGCAGGCGCGTGAACCCCTTGACGTGCAGCTCGTAGATGACGGTGTCGCGCCACCGGCGGCGGATCGGCGGGTCACCGTCCGGCCCCCAGTCGAAGGCGTCGCGCACCACGACGCTGCGCGGCATCGAGCCCGCGGAGTCCAGCACCGACGGCTCGTCCGGCTCGTCGACGTCGTGTGCATAGATGCTGTCGTCGACGGTGACGCCCCCCGAGACCGCCCGGGCGTAGGGGTCGAGCAGCAGCTTGTGCACGTTGAACCGGCGTCCTTGCTCGGGCTGCCAGGGCCCGTCGGCGCGGTAGCCGTAGCGCGCTCCCACCGGCACCCCCGGTACGGCGCCGTGCCAGATGCCCAAGGAGTGCTCGGTCAGCCGGTGCCGCGTCTCGCGGCCCTCGTCGTCGAACAGGCACACGTAGAGCGCGGTCGCCTCCGGCGCGTAGACCGCGAAGTTGGTCGAGTCGGGCGACCAGGTCGCCCCCAGCGGCCACGACTGGCCCGGCCAGACCGGCACGGTCTCGTCGCGGCTGCTCCACTCCCCAGGCGTCACCGGGCCATTGTGGAGCATCCCACCGCGCCGCCGCCGGTGAACCCCACGGGTGCCCGACTCGGTAGCGTGCCCTCAGAGCGACAAGCGCAGGTCGAGCAGGAAGGGCAGGACCCATGGGAGAGCTGGTACGCCTGGAGGTCGAGGACGGGGTGGGCACCATCCGGCTCGACCGGCCGAAGATGAACGCCCTGAACAGCCAGATGCAGGAGGAGATCCGCGCCGCTGCGCAGGAGGCGACCGACCGCGACGACGTCAAGGCGGTCGTCGTGTACGGCGGCGAGCGCGTCTTCGCGGCGGGGGCGGACGTCAAGGAGTTCGCGCAGATGTCGCACACCGACATGGTGAAGCGTTCCGCCGGCCTCTCCTCCTCGATCGGGTCCGTGTCGCGCATCCCCAAGCCGGTCGTCGCGGCCATCACCGGCTATGCGCTCGGCGGTGGCTGCGAGCTCGCCCTGTCCGCCGACGTCCGGATCGCCGCCGACGACGCGACGCTGGGCCAGCCGGAGATCCTGCTCGGCATCATCCCCGGCGCCGGTGGCACCCAGAGGCTGGCCAGGCTGGTCGGCCCCAGCCGGGCCAAGGACATCGTCTTCACGGGCCGGTTCGTCAAGGCCGACGAGGCGCTCGCCATCGGCCTGGTCGACCGGCTGGTGCCGGCGGGACAGGTGTACGACGAGGCGCTGGCCTGGGCTCGTCAGTTCACCGGCGCGGCGTCGTACGCCCTGCGCGCCGCGAAGGAGTGCATCGACCGCGGCCTCGAGACCGACCTGGAGACCGGTCTGGAGCTCGAGCGGCAGCAGTTCGCGGCGCTCTTCGCCACTGAGGACCGGATGATCGGCATGCAGTCGTTCATCGAGAGCGGCCCCGGCAAGGCCAGCTTCGTGGGACGTTGAGCGGTCTTGCTCGTTGGGCATCCGGACGGACCCCGGCCACGAACCCATGACGAACCGGCTGACGGCGTGAGCGTCGCGCGGCAGACACCGAAGGAGCACTGATGGCGAGAACGACCGAGTCCGACAGCACGTCCGACCGATCCTCGGACGAGCCGTTCCCGCGCAAGCGGCAGCGGTCCCGGCCGGCGCTGGACACCTACCGTGACCAGATCGCGAAGGTGGTCCGGGTGGTCTTCATCCTGCTCGCCCTGGTGCTCGCCGTCGGGGCGTTCCTGGTCGCCGTACGCGACAACGTGAGCAGCGACAACGCGCTGGTGAAGTTCATCTGGAACGTCGCCGACGCCATCGACGGGCCGTTCTCCCGGGACAACGGCATCTTCACCTTCCACGGCAAGAACGCCGAGACGAAGGACGCCGTCGTCAACTGGGGGATCGCCGCGATCTTCTACCTCGTGGTGGGCAACATCATCAGCCGGCTGCTCCGGCCGCCGGCCCGGAAGAAGCGGTGAGGCCACGCCGATGCGGCGCGGGCGGGACCGGCCGGTGACGCGGTGCGCATGTGACTGAACCCACCCGGACAGGTGTTTCTGCCCGTCTGACCGACTAGTAGCCTTCCAAGCACCCGAACTCTGATCCAGGAGGGGCCCGCCAGGGCCGTTACCAGCATGAACATTGTCGTCTGTGTGAAGTACGTACCCGACGCGACTGCCGATCGGCACTTCGAGTCCGACAACACCGTGGACCGTGATGGCGTCCCGGGCCTGCTGTCGGAGCTCGACGAGTACGCCGTGGAGCAGGCGCTCCAGATCAAGGAGAAGGCGGGCGACTCCGCCGATGAGACGGTCGTGACCGCGTTGACGGTCGGCCCGGCGGAGGCGGCGGACGCGGTCCGCAAGGCACTGCAGATGGGGGCCGACAAGGGCGTGCACGTCGCCGACGACGCGGTGGCCGGCTCCGACGCCATCGCGACCTCGAAGGTGCTCGCCGCCGCGATCGAGAAGATCGGTGACGTCGACGTGGTCGTGTGCGGCATGGCCTCGACCGACGGCGAGATGTCCGTGGTGCCGGCGATGCTGGCCGAGCGGCTCGACCTCCCGCAGGTGACCTACGGCTCGGTCGTGGAAAGCCAGGGCGACCAGTTCCGGATCAAGCGCGACGGCGACACCGCCACCGAGGTGATCGGCGCGACCGCGCCGCTCGTCCTCAGCGTGACCGACCAGTCCGGTGAGGCCCGCTACCCCTCGTTCAAGGGGATCATGGCCGCGAAGAAGAAGCCGCTGGACTCGTGGTCGCTGTCCGACGTGGGCGTCGACTCCGGCGAGGTCGGCCTGGCCGCCGCCTGGACCGAGGTGCAGGGCACCGAGGCGCGCCCGCCGCGGACGCAGGGCGAGGTCGTCACCGACGAGGACGGATCGGGCGCCACTGCGCTGGTCGAGTTCCTCGCTTCCAAGAAGTTCATCTGAGGACGGTTGAGACAATGAGTGAAGTTCTGGTTCTGATCGACCACGTCGGCGGCAAGGTGCGCAAGCCGACGCTGGAGATGCTCACCATCGCCAAGCGGCTCGGCGAGCCGTCCGCGGTCTTCATCGGCCCGGCGGACCAGGCGTCCGCAGCCGCCGAGGCGGTCGCGAAGTACGGCGCCGAGAAGGTCTACGCCGTCGCGGACGACGAGATCAAGGGCTACCTGGTCGCCCCGAAGGCCGAGGCGCTGCAGCAGCTGGCCGAGAAGACCAGCCCGGCGGCGATCCTGATCACCTCCTCGGCGGAGGGCAAGGAGATCGCCGCGCGCCTGGCCATCAAGCTGGAGTCCGGCCTGATCACCGACGCGGTCGACGTGCAGGAGGGCCCGGTCACCACCCAGTCGGTGTTCGCGGGCAACTACACCGTGACCTCGAAGGTCACCAAGGGCACGCCGATCATCACGGTCAAGCCGAACGCCGCCGCCCCCGAGGAGTCGGCCGGTGCCGGCACGGTCGAAGAGTTCGCCGCGACGATCTCCGACTCGGCCAAGAAGGCGCAGATCGTGGCCTCGCAGCCGCGGGAGTCCTCCGGTCGCCCCGAGCTGACCGAGGCGGCCATCGTCGTCTCCGGTGGCCGCGGCACCGGCGGGAACTTCGAGCCGGTCGAGGAGTTCGCCGACGCCCTCGGCGCCGCGGTCGGTGCGTCCCGCGCGGCGGTCGACTCCGGCTGGAAGCCGCACGCCTTCCAGATCGGCCAGACCGGCAAGACCGTCTCGCCGCAGCTCTACGTCGCCAACGGCATCTCCGGTGCGATCCAGCACCGCGCCGGCATGCAGACCTCGAAGACCATCGTGGCCGTCAACAAGGACGAGGAGGCCCCGATCTTCGAGCTGGTCGACTTCGGCGTCGTCGGTGACCTGCACACGGTCCTGCCGGCTGCGACCGAGGAGATCAACAAGCGCAAGGGCTGAGGCTGCCGCCCATCGAGCGCAGTCGGGTTCCGGCCGGGGCCGTCGTCGTCGCCTCCCTCGTGGGGCTGGCGGCGGTGGCCCTGGCCGGTTCGCTTCTCCTCACCTTCTGCCGGGTGGCGACCCCCGAGCCCCGGCTCCTCGTGCTGGCCACGTCGTTCGTACCGTTCGCGCTCCTCGGCTACCTGCTCGCGGCCAGCCTGCTCGGGCTGCTGCGGCGCCGCGCCACCGCGGAGGCGCGGCGGTGGACGACGGCCGCCCTGGTGGTCGCGGTGGTCGGCGCAGTGGTGCACGCGGGCCTGCTGGCTCCGTCGTACGTCGGTGCGCACCCGGCGGGGCCCCCGGACCTCACCGTGCTGACCGCCAACCTGCGGCTCGGCCAGGCCAACGCCGGTGAGGTGGCGACCGCCGCCCGGGGGGCCGGCGCCGACGTGGTGGTGCTCGAGGAGGTGACCGCCGCCGAGGCGCAGGCACTCGTCGACGCAGGGCTGCGTCGGGACCTGCCGTACGTCGTGGGGGCGGTCGGCGTGATCGCCGAGGGCACGGTGATCGCCTCGCGCTTCCCGATCACCGATGTCCGACGGCTGCCGGTGAGCAACGGCGCCTGGCGGATGCGGGTGCAGGCGCCGCGGCCATTCACCCTGGTGGCGGTGCACGCCTCCCAGCCGCTGCGGGCGATCGAGCGGTGGCGGGCCGACCACGCGGTGCTGCGCGACACCGTGCGCCACGTCGAGGGGCCGCTGGTCGTGGCGGGTGACTTCAACGCCACTCTCGACCACGAGCCGATGCGTCGCCTCCTTCGGACCGGACTGCGCGACGCCGCCCGACAGGCCAACTCCGGCTGGCAGCCGACGTGGCCCGGGGACCCGGACGCCTACCACGGGCTGCCGCTCGGCATCGGCCTGCTCACCCTGGACCACGTCCTGCTCAGCTCCGAGCTGGGCGCCGTCAGCACCGACACCGCCGCGATCGCCGGCACGGACCACCGGGCCCTGGTCGCCCGGATCGCGTGGCGCTGAGCCACTCTCGTCTCAGCCGTCAGGGGAGCGCCGGCGCCGTGGCGGCGACGACGGGCGCTGGCCGGACGAGCGCCACGGCAACCGGCCCGAGCGTCGCGGTCCACGCGACCACACCGACGACGCCGGCCAGCACGCCGCCGGAGCCTCCCGCGGCGATCGCGACCACCGCGGCGATGACCGACCACAGGGGGACGACCCCGGCGCGGCGCAGTCCCACCATCATCAGGAGCAGCCCCAGCGTGAGTCCCAGGACGAACACGCCGATCATCACGCTCGCCGGCCCGTAGCCGACATCGTCGAGGGCCCGCACGGCAGCGTCGCCGACACCCGCGCCGGCCCGGATGGACGGGAAGCCGAACTCGCCGACCATGTGGGCCATGGAGGCGAGCGCACCGGCAGCGAGGAGGAAGCCGCCGAGGCGGGTGAGTACCCGACCCCGACCCCCAGCCAGCATCGTCGCGGCGAGCGCGGCCGGCGCCAGCAGGAACGCGGACAGGGTGGCCAGGCTGCCGGCCAGCAGCCAGGTCGTGGAGTGCTCGGCGACCTGGTGGACGATCCCGACCGGGTCCTGGGCGTTGTCAGGGGTCACGAGCCGGCGCAGCAGGTCCGCCGTACTGAAGCTGACGGCGCCGGCGAGGGTGCAGCCGGCGACCACGCGGGACGAGAGAGGGAATTCCATGAGTCTGCTCCTTGTCGGAATGGGGACCTCTACGGTCGCCCCGAGAAGCGGCCGGCGCGTCCCCCTGGTCGTGGATCCGCGGGGTGATCGCTGCGACGGGCGTCCACCCACCGACGGAGGGCCGTCCACCCGGAAGGGGACTCGTCAGGCGCGGGGGCGGCCTACGCTGCGACGGTGAGCATCGAGCGCCCTGTGCGAGCGGACCTCCTCCTCGCGGCGGTCGCGATGTCGCTCGCCGTCGCCGGCGTGCTCACCGGGAACCCCGACGAGGGGCCGTGGGCGGTCACCGTCCCGACGGCCGTGGTGATGACCTCCGCGCTGGCCTGGCGGCGCCGTGCGAGCGTGGCGGCCGTCTGCGTCGGTGTGCTCGCCATGGTCACCCAGACCCTGCTGGCGGAACCGGCCGGCTCGCTCTGGGCGTTCGCGACGATGCTGGTGCTGACCTACTCCGTCGCTGCCGAGCGCGACGAGGGCCTTGCGGCGGTGGGGGGCGCGGTGATGCTGGCCGGCCAGTTCCTCACCGAGCGGGTCGAGGGTGGTGTCGACTACGTCTTCATCGCGATCGTCTTCGGGGGCGCCTGGCTCGTCGGTCGGGCGGTCCGGCACTGGCGGAGCCGCGCTGCGCACGCCGAGGACCACCGCCACGAGCTGGCGCTGCTGGCGGTCGCCGAGGAACGGGTGCGGGTCGCCCGCGAGCTGCACGACGTGGTGGCGCACGCGCTGAGCATCATCGCGGTGCAGGCCGATGCGGCCGAGGCGGCGCTGCTCCGCGACCCCGGCCGCGCCGCGGACCCACTGCGTGCGATCCGCGCCTCGGCCCGCGAGGCGCTCGACGACATGCGCCACATGCTGGCGCTGCTGCGCTCGGACGAGGACGAGCCACTGGCGCCGGTCCGCTCGCTGCCTGACCTGTTCGCGCTCGTCGAGTCGACCCGAGCCGCGGGGCTCGTCATCGACGCCCACCTGCCCGGCGAAGCGGAGCTGGGCCGCGACGCCGTCGATCCCGCGGTGGGGACCACGTGTTACCGGCTGGTCCAGGAGGCGCTGACCAATGCGCTGCGGTACGCCGCCGGGCCCGTGCGTCTCGACGTGGTGCTGGCGCCCCGTGTCCTGCGGGTCTGCGTGGTCAACCACCTGCCCGCCGAACCGTCCGCGACCTCGGGGACCGGCCGGGGCCTGATCGGTCTGGCCGAGCGGGTGCGCAACGCCGGCGGCTCCTTCTCGGCCGGCACCGAAGGCACCCAGTTCGTGCTGCGGGCCGAGCTGCCCTGCCGCGTGGGAGCAGGCGTGCGGTCGTGACGACGGTCCTGCTCTGCGACGACCAGGAGCTGGTGCGCTCCGGCTTCCGGCTGATCCTCGACCTGGAGGCGGACCTCGACGTGGTCGCGGAGGCGGCGGACGGGCAGGAGTGCCTGCGCCGGGTCGCGGAGCTGCAGCCCGACGTGGTGCTCATGGACCTGCGGATGCCGGTGATGGACGGGGTGGAGGCCACGCGGCGGATCGTCGCTGCGGGCAGCGCGACGAGGGTGCTGGTGCTGACCACCTTCGACCTCGACCAGCACGTGTACGACGCGATGCGGGCCGGCGCGAGCGGCTTCCTCCTCAAGGACGTGCCCCGTGACCAGCTCGTGCACGCCGTGCGGGTGGTGGCGCGCGGCGAGTCGCTGCTGGCCCCCCGGCTGACCCGCCGGCTCGTGGAGCGGTTCGTCGCCCAGGCTCCGCCCTCCACCGGCATCCCCGAGGTGCTCCTCGACCTGAGCCCGCGGGAGCGCGACGTGCTCGCCCTGGTCGCCCGCGGGCTGACGAACGGCGAGATCGCCGGACAGCTGGTCGTCGGTGAGGCGACGGTCAAGACGCACGTCGGCCGGATCCTGGCCAAGCTGGGCCTGCGCGACCGGGTGCAGGCCGTCGTGCTGGCCTACGAGGCGGGCTTCGTCCAGCCCGGCTCCCGCGACGTCAGTGCACCGGCTTCCCGGTCGCCGCGCGGCAGCGCGAGTTGACCTCCTCGATCGCGGCAAGCAGCTCGACGTTCGCGGTCACCACGGCCTCGTTGTCGCCGTGGGCGCTGACCACCTTGGTCAGCGCCCGCTCGAGCGGGGCCAGCGCCGCCCGGGCGTCGTCGTCGGCACCCTCGAGGATCCGGCCGAGCCGGCGGGCGAGCACGGCGTTGTCGTGGTCGTCGTAGATGGTGGCCGGGAAGGCGTTGCGGACCGCCGTACAGGTCGAGGCGAGGTCGCCCCGGTCGTCCCCACCGCAGCCCGTGAGGAGCGATGCGACCAGGAGCACGGACAGGAGCGGGACGGCGGGCCTCACGTCGGGCGAGGGTAGCGGCTGCCCGTACGCTTGGACTGTCATGACCGTCTACCTGGACCACGCGGCCACCACGCCGATCCTCCCCGAGGCTGCCGAGGCGATGACCGCCCAGCTGACCCGCGTGGGCAACGCCTCCTCCCTGCACGCGTCGGGACGCGGCGCGCGACGGGTCGTGGAGGAGTCGCGGGAGACGATCGCGAGGGCGCTGGGCTGCCGGCCGGGGGAGGTCGTGTTCACCTCCGGCGGGACCGAGTCGGACAACCTCGCACTCAAGGGCCTCTACTGGCAGCGCCGCAGCGAGGACCCGCGCCGCGTGCGGATCATCAGTACGGCGATCGAGCACCATGCCGTCCTCGACCCGCTGCACTGGCTGGCCGTCGACGCCGGGGCCCAGGTGGAGCTCGTCGCGGTGGACTCGCAGGCCCACCTCGACCTCCCCGCCCTGCGCGCCGCGATCGAGCGCGACCCCGAGTCCGTGGCGCTGGTGTCGGTGATGTGGGCGAACAACGAGGTCGGCACCGTCCAGCCCATCGCCGACGTCGTCGCGCTCGCGCACGAGCACGGCATCCCGGTGCACACTGACGCCGTCCAGGCGGTGGGGCAGGTGCCGGTCGACTTCGCCTCCTCCGGTGTGGACGCCATGACGCTGACCGGCCACAAGATCGGCGGCCCCTACGGGGTCGGCGCGCTGCTGCTGCGCCGCGAGGTGCGGCTCACCGCCTTGTTGCACGGGGGCGGCCAGGAGCGGGACGTCCGCTCGGGCACCATCGACCCGCCAGCCGTGGTCGGCTTCGCCACGGCGTGCGAGCTCGCCGCCAAGCAGCAGCCGGACGTGGCGGCGCGCCTCGGCGCCCTGCGCGACGGCCTGGTCGCCGGAGTGCGGCAACAGGTCCCTGAGGCGGTCTACAACGGTGACCCGGTCTCCGACGTGCTGCACCGACTGCCCGGCAACGCCCACCTGACCTTCCCCGGTTGCGAGGGCGACTCGCTGCTGATGCTCCTCGACGCGCGCGGGATCGAGTGCTCGACGGGCTCTGCCTGCAACGCCGGGGTGCCGCAGCCCTCGCACGTGCTGCTCGCCATGGGGCGCACCGACGAGGAGGCCCGGTCCTCGCTGCGCTTCACCCTGGGACACACCTCCACGCAGGCCGACGTGGACGCCCTGGTGGAGGCGATCCGCCCGGTCGTGGAGCGGGCCCGCGCCGCCGGACTCACGTCGCGGTCGGCCGGCTGATGCGCGTCCTGGCAGCGATGTCGGGCGGCGTGGACTCCGCCGTCGCCGCGGCGCGGGCGGCCGAGGCCGGGCACGACGTCACCGGCATCCATCTCGCCCTCTCGCGCAACCCCCAGTCCTACCGCACCGGCGCGCGTGGTTGTTGCACGATCGAGGACAGCAACGACGCCCGGCGGGCCGCGGACGTCATCGGCATCCCCTTCTACGTCTGGGACTTTTCCGACCGGTTCCACGAGGACGTCGTCGAGGACTTCGTCGACGAGTACGCGTCCGGTCGCACGCCGAACCCCTGTCTGCGCTGCAACGAGAAGATCAAGTTCGCCGCCGTACTCGACCGGGCGCTGGCCCTCGGCTTCGACGCGGTCGTCACCGGGCACTACGCCCAGCTGCGGACCGGGCCAGACGGGATGGTCGAGCTGCATCGTGCGGTCGACGCGGGCAAGGACCAGTCCTACGTGCTCGGTGTGCTCACCCAGGAGCAGCTGGCGCACTCGCTGTTTCCCTTGGGCGACTCGGCGAAGGCCACGGTGCGCGAGGAGGCAGCCGCTCGGGGACTGTCCGTGGCCGCCAAGCCGGACAGCCACGACATCTGCTTCATCTCCGACGGCGACACCGGTGGCTGGCTGGCCGAGAAGCTCGCCGACGCCGGCGTGAACACCACCGGCGAGATCGTCTCCACCGACGGCGAGGTGCTCGGGATCCACCAGGGATCGTGGCGCTACACCATCGGGCAGCGTCGCGGCCTGCGGCTCGGCCGGCCGGCCGACGACGGCAAGCCACGCTACGTGCTCGACATCGAGCCGGTGTCGGGCACGGTCACCGTGGGCTCCCGCGACGAGCTGGCTGTCTGGTCGCTGACGTGCGTCCGGCCGCGGTGGTGCGGCTCCGTGCCGTCGTCGTTGTCCGGGACGGTCCAGCTGCGCGCCCACGGCGACGAGCACCGCGCGGTCGTGCGCACGATCGACGACGGCGTGGAGATCGACCTCCTCGACCCGGCCACCGGCATCGCGCCCGGCCAGGCGGCGGTGATCTACGACGGCACCCGGGTGGTCGGGTCGGCCACGATCGCGTCGACGGGCCGTGCGGCTTCACAGGTGAACGTGTGAAACCGTCACTTCACAGCCGATGCACCAGCTGTGAAGTGACGGTCTCTGCCGCGAGGTGACCTCAGCCGGCGTTCTGTGCCGAGTCCTCCTCGGCGGGGGCGGGCTGCGCGGGCTCGACGGCCACCGGGCCGGTGACGGCGATCCGGGTCGGCTGCGTGCCGGCGTACACCCCGGCGATCCGGACGCTCAGCACGCCGGCGTCGTACGACGCGGTCACCGCGTCCGCGGTGACGTGGCCGGGCAGACCGAAGCTGCGCTCGAAGCGGCCGTAGCGGATCTCCCGCAGGTGCCGGCCCTCGGAGGCCTCCGACCGCTCGTCACGGCGCTCGCCACGGACGACGAGTCGGCCCGGGGTCACCTCGACGTCGATGTCGTTGGCGACGTCGACGCCGGGGAGCTCCAGCCGCACCACTGCGTCGTCGCCGTCACGGACGGTCTCGGCGGCCGGCGTGAAGGCGATGCCGTTCGCCGGACGACTCTCGAGCGGGCCGAAGGCGTTGCGGATCAGCGCGTCGAACTCCCGGAACGGGTCGCGACGGGTGTAGACGGAAAGGCTGCTCATGGTTGGTTCCTCCTGGTTCTGGATCCGGCTGCGCGGCCGGGGCGTCCGGTGAAACCTGAGTAGCCTCGACTCTATTTCCCTGCGATGGAACGGGGCAGTTCGCCGTCAGCGAACGGTGCCGCCACGACAGGGGCCGGTGGCGGCCAGGAGGACGCCCGACGGTGACAAAGTGCCGTCTCGACGGTGAGAAAGTGACCACTCAACGGCGGGGCGGGAGGGGGAAGAACATCGAGGTGCGGGCGGCGTACTCCGGGTAGCCGGGGCGCTGCATCATGGTCCGCTCGAGCGGCTTCGCGCCGGTGGCGACGACGAGGAACCAGGTCATCGCGACGGGGGAGAGGATCGTCAGCGCGCCCCACCAGTTGTCGGGCAGGGACGAGGCCGCGACCAGCCAGACGCCCCACCAGACGCAGGCGTCGCCGAAGTAGTTGGGGTGCCGGGTCCAGCCCCACAGCCCGCGGTCCATCACCGGCCCGCGATCGGGGTCGCGCTTGTACGCCGCCAGCTGGGCGTCGCCGACCGCCTCGAAGAGGACACCGACGACCCAGAGCAGGGCGCCGAGCCAGGCGAGCCAGGCTGTCCCGGTCCGGGTGACCGCGGTGACCTGGACCGGCAGCGCCACGAACCACACGGCCGCACCCTGGACGACGAACACCTTGCGCACGGCTGTCGCCCACGAGGCGCCCTCGAGCATGGCGGCGTAGCGCGGGTCCTCGTGGCCCTGGTTGCGCTGGCGGATGTGCCAGGACAGCCGCAGGCCCCAGGCGGACACCAGCACCAGGAGCAGCCAGCGACGCCAGTCGCCGGTGTCGAGCAGGGTCGCCACGACGGCGCTGACCACGGCGGTCCCGGCGAGGGCCACCCCCCAGGTGACGTCCACGACGGCGAACCTGCCCGTGCGGCGCGCCACCAGCGCGGTCACCGTCATGGCGAGGGCCGCGAGGAGCAGGCAGCTGCCGGATACGACGAGGAAGTCGGTCACCTCACCAGCCTCGCACCCACGGCAGCGTGTGCGGCCCGGGACGGACGGCGAGGATCTGGTCGACCCCCATCCGCCCGTCCCGGAACGCCATCCGCCCCCCGACGAGATAGAGCCGCCACACCCGGACGACCTCCTCGGGCACCAGCCGCCGCAGGTCGTCCAGTCGGGCCTCGAAGCGCTCCAGCCAGTGGTCCACGGTGCGCACGTAGTGCTCGCGCAGGGCGTGCACGTCGCGCACCTCCAGCCCGCCGGCCTCGATCAGGTCGACAGTCTCGCCGACGGGGCGCATGTGCATGTCCGGCGCGATGAACGACTCGATGAACGGCCCGCCGCCGGGGTGCTTGCCCTGCCGTGACATCTGCTGGACCAGCACCCGCCCGCCCGGCCTCACCGCGTCGTGCAGCACCTCCGCGTAGGTCGGGTAGTTGGCCTGGCCGACGTGCTCGCCCATCTCGATCGAGGCGGCGGCGTCGAAGCTGCCCTGCAGCGAGCGCTGCGGGGTCCGAGGATCCGTCAGTGCATCGCGGTAGTCCTGCAACCGGATCTCCACCCGGTCGGCCAGCCCGCGCTCGGCAATCCGGGCGTCGATGAACCTCTTCTGCTCCGCCGAGATCGTCACGCCGGTTACCTGGGCGCCGAAGTGCTCCGCGGCGTACAGCGACAGCGATCCCCAGCCGCAGCCGACGTCGAGGAACCGGCTGCCCGGCTCCAGGCCGACCTTGCGGCAGACCAGGTCGAGCTTGGCGGCCTGCGCGTCCTCCAGGGAGTACGACGGGTCGTCGGACGTCCAGTACGCCGAGGAGTAGGCCATGTGCTCGTCGAGGATGGTGGCGTAGAACTCGTTGGACAGGTCGTAGTGGTGGCTGATCGCCGACCGGTCGCGCTCGCGGGTGTGCAGCCGGCCCTTGATGTGCGACTGGGAGTCCGGGGGCGACGGCTTGCGCCCCAGCGCACCCAGTCGGGCAGCGGTGCGCAGGGCCGCCAGCACGGTCGCGGGCGTGGGCCGGACGCCGGCGAGGCCGCGCTCGGCGGCCACCGACCACACGTGGGTGAGCGCCGCGTCGAGGTCGCCCTCCACGTCGACCTCGCCGAGGACGTAGGCCTGGGCGGCTCCCAGCTCGCCGGGGCTCCACAGCAGCCGGCGCAGCGCGTCCGGAGTGTGAATGGTGACCCGGGGGGCGTCGGCCGGGCCGGCCTCGGAGCCGTCCCAGGCCCGGAGCCGCACCGGCAGGTCGCCGCCGACGAACGGCGCCAGCGCCTGCTCCAGGGCGCCGGCGGCACCGGTGCCCACCACACTGGTCGTCCGGGGATTGCTCTCGGTGACGGTCATGAGTCCTCCCGGGTGAAGGTGAGCTGCTGGACGTCGAGGTAGCCGGAGGCGAAGCCCGCGCGGGAGTACTCCAGGTAGAAGTGCCACATCCGCAGGAAGCGCTGGTCGAAGCCCAGGGCCAGCACCTCCTCGGAGGCGGCCAGGAACCTCTCGTCCCACCGGCGCAGGGTCTCGGCGTAGTGCCGGCCGAACTGCAGCCGGTTGGCGACCCGTAGCGAGGTGTGCTGGCGGGTGATCTGGTCGATCGCCTCCGTGGAGGGCAGGAAGCCGCCGGGGAAGATGTACTTGTTGATCCACGTGTAGGTGTAGCGCGTGGCGAGCATCTGCAGGTGCGGCATGGTGATCGCCTGGATGGCGACGGTGCCGCCGGGGGCCAGCAGGCTGTCGATCTTGGCGAAGTAGGTGGCCCAGAACTCGTGGCCCACCGCCTCGATCATCTCGACCGACACGATGGCGTCGTACTCGCCGGTGACCGCGCGGTAGTCCAGCAGGTCGACCTGCACCCGGTCGGCGCTGAAGCCGAGCCGGTCGGCGGCGTCGGCGATCCGCTCCCGGGCGAGCTGCTGCTGCTCGACGGACAGCGTGACGGAGCGGACGGTCGCACCTCGAGCGGCGGCGCGGATGGCGAGCTCGCCCCACCCGGTGCCGATCTCGAGGACGCGGGTGCCGTCGCCGACGCGCGCCTCGTCGAGCAGCCGGTCGATCTTGCGGTGCTGGGCCGTCTCCAGGTCCTCGTCGGCCGGGAGATGGTCGAAGAGGCCGGAGGAGTAGCTCAGGGACTCGTCGAGGAACAGCCGGAACAGGTCGTTGGACAGGTCGTAGTGGTGACCGATGTTGTCGCGGGTGTTGTCCTCGGAGTTGAGGTCGTCGGCCGGTGGCCGGCGGACGTACGCCGCCCGCAGCCGCTGCATCCACTTCGGCACCAGGTCGGTGAGCTGCTGGCACAGCACCGTCAGTGTCTCGGCGAGGTGCGGCGCGTCCCAGGCCCCGGTGAGGTAGGACTCCCCGAAGCCGATCAGGCCGTCGGTGCCGACGCGGGCGAAGAACTCCTCCGGCCGGTGCAGGACGAGGTCCGCTCCCGCCCCCGAGCCTGCGTCGGTCCCCGAGCCACCGTTGGTCTCCGAGCCACCGCTGGTCCCCGAGCCTGTCGAGCGGTAGCTCACGGTGATGCCCAGGCGCCTGGTCGCGGCGTCGAAGATCCGGCGGCAGACGGCGGCCGAGACCTGGGCTCGCGGGCCTCGCGGTACCGGGCCCAGCATCGGCCACCGGTCGGAGCGGAAGGCCGGCGCGACACCCGGGACGATGCCGTCGGTGTTGGGCTCGTTGGCGCACTCGTGGGTGCGGTCGTTGGTGATCGTCACTGGACGCCCTCCTGTCGGTGCGGGGGTCGGGGTCGGACGGGGAGTCGGCGCAGCCACAGGGCGATGCCGTGGACGCGGATCAGCACTGCGCCGGCCGCCACGGCTGGCGCGGCCCGCAGCGCCGACGTCCGGGGAGCCCGCCGGCCTCGTACGGAGGCGTCGAAGACGGCGCCGTCAGAGGTGGTCAGCCGCACGGACACGACGAGGCGCCCGGCGCGCTCGTCGCGGGGGTCGGGTACGACGAGGTCGTAGTGCCCGTCGGTGCCGTGGAAGGGCGAGACGTACATCGCCTTGTCCACGCGCGCCCGGCCGTGGGCGTCGGGCCGCAGGAGGTAGGCGTGCCGGTCGCCGTAGGTGTTGTGCACCTCGACGACGGTGGCCAGCGGAGCGCCGTCGGCGGTACGGCACCAGAAGACGCTGATCGGGTTGAAGCAGAAGCCGGACACCCGCGGCTGGGTCGCCATCAGGACGCTGCCCCGGCCGGACTCCGAGTCGAGCCGGAGCCCTTCCCGGGCGATGAAGGCGACCACGTTGTCGCGGATGCTGCGTTCCGGATCACCCAGGTGGTCACGAGCCTCGAACCGGCCGAGGACGCCGTGGTCCGGCAGGTCGTCGAGGTCGACGACCCACCAGTGCGACTGCTGCGTGAAGTGCTTGCGCACCGGTTGGCGTCGGGTGTGCGAGATCGTGGTGCGGTAGACGCCGGTGACATCGCCGAGCGGGCCGAGATCGGGCTCGGCCGTGCCGGCCGCGGCGGGCCCGTGCCAGGACAGCCCGAGCCGTTCCACGGCGCGCAGCCCCGAGCGGGCGCCGTCCTCGTGGAACCCCCAGCCCCGCCAGGCGCCGGCGAAGACGACCCGGTCGGAGTCCAGCTCGTCGGCACGCTGCTGGGCGGCGACCGAGGCGGGGGTGTAGATCGGGTGCTCGTAGTCCATCGTCGCGAGCACCCGGGACTGGTCGACCAGGTCGGCGCCGCCGAGGGTGACGAGATAGCGGGTGTCGTCGGGCGTGGGCAGGGACATCAGCCGGGTGAGGTCGTAGGTCACCACGACGCCCGGCTGGCTCGGGTCCGGGTTCGGCCGCTCGTAGTGGTTCCAGGACGCCCGGGCGCGCTGGCTCCGCGGCAGCACCGAGGTGTCGGTGTGCAGCTGGGCCAGGTTGGCGGAGTACGGCATCGCGGCGAGGATCTCCGCCTGGGCGCGCGTGGGGTCGGCCAGCATGGCCAGGGACTGTCCGGGATGGGCGGCGAGCACGACGGCGTCGAACCGGGACACGGCGCCGTTGCCGTCGGTGAGCTCGACGCCCTCGCCGGTCTCGAGCACGCTGGTGACCTTGGTGCCGGTGCGGACCTCGCCGCCGCGCTCGACCAGGGCGCGCGCCAGCCGCTCGACGTACACCCTCGAGCCGCCGGTGACGGTGCGCCACCGCGGGGACCCGAAGACAGCCAGCATGCCGTGGTGGGACAGGAACTCGAAGAGGTAGCGCGCCGGGTAGTCCAGCGCGTGCGCCGGGTCGCAGGACCACACCGCCGCCACCAGCGGCGTCATGAAGTGCCGGCGGAAGAACGGCGAGAAGCCGCCGTCGTCGAGGAACTGGGCCAGCGTCCGGGTGTCGGTCGCGGTCGAGGCGAGGAGTGCTCGGGCGCGCCGGTGGAACCGCGGGATCTCCAGCAGCATCCGCAGGTACGACGGCCGCAGCGCGTTGCGCCACGAGGGGAAGACGCCCTTCACTCCCAGGGCGCCGGCCCACTCGAGCCGGTCGGCGTCGGAGCGCACCGACATCGACATGTCGGACTCCTGCGTGGGCACGGCGAGCTCGTCGAAGAGCCGCAGCAGGGTCGGGTAGGTGCGCCGGTTGTGCACGATGAAGCCGGTGTCGATCGACACCTCGTGCCCGTCCGCCCCGGTGACGACGTGGGTGTCGGCATGCCCGCCGAGCCGGTCGTCGGCCTCGAACAGGGTCACCTGCGCGGATCGCGAGGCCACGTAGGCCGCAGTGAGCCCGGCGACACCGCTACCGACGACTGCGATGCGCCTGGGGGTCGCGGTGCTCACGTCGCCTGCGCGAAGTCGAACAGGGCGATCGGCGCGGAGGTGGGGGTGTCCGAGCCTCCGGCCGGCTCGACCGTGATCCCGGCCGCTGTCGCTGCGGCGGCGTCACCGTCGAGGACGACCTCCTGGTCGCCGCCGTCGGGCATCAGCCCAGCGGGGACCATCTCGCCGGCTCGGTTCTGCAGCCAGAGCTCGTAGACCTTGCCGCTGGGTGCCTCCGGCATCCCGTTGGTGATCAGCACGGCCTTGCGCTGGGACACCGAGCGGACCAGCCGGGCACTCGCGTCGCCGGGCAGGTCGACGTGGATGCTCTGTGCGTCGGCGGCGCGCAGCACCCGGTCGGCGGTGCTCACCGTCTGCGAGCTGTCGTCCTGCAGCTGGTCGACGACCGTGACGGTCCCGACGCCCACCACGGCGAGCACGGCGGCAGCGGCGCCGAGGCCGCGCCAGTTGACGCGACTGCGGCGGGACGCGGCCCGCGAGCCTGCGGGTCGGGACGGCCGGGGCCGCTCGGGCTCCACCGCGGGCGAGGGCACCTCGGGGGGCAGCGGCCGGATCGTCCGGAGGTCGGCGAGGACGCGGTCGCGCAGCGAGGCCGGCGGCGGGGTCGCGTTGAGCTCGGTCAGCATCGCGGCGCTCTCGCGCAGGCTGGCGACCTCGGCACGGCACTCCGGGCAGACCGCGAGGTGCTGCTCGAAGCGGGCCCTCTCGAGGTCGTCGAGGGCGTCAACGGCGTAGGCGCCGGAGAGCGCGTGAATCTCGTGAGCAGTCATTGGCCCACTCCCATCGCGTCACGCAGCCGGATCAGGCCGTCCCGGATGCGGGTCTTGGCCGTCCCGACTGGAAGGTCGAGCATGCTGGCCACCTCGGTGTGCGTGTAGCCGCCGAAGTAGGCGAGTTCCAGGGCGTCGCGCTGGACCACGGTCAGTGTCTCCAGCGCTGACCGCACCCGCCGGGCCTCGAGGGAGGCCTCGGCGGCTTCGGCCGTGGAGTCGTGCGGGGTGCTGCGGTCGTTCTGGTGGTAGGCCGTGTCGTGGCGCCCGGCCGCCTCGGCGGAGCGGACCCGGTCCACCGCACGGCGGTGCGCCAGGGTCATCAGCCAGGAGAGCGCCGTGCCCCGTTCGGGGTCGAAGCGGCTCGCCGTCCGCCAGACCTGGAGGAACACCTCCTGGGTGACCTCCTCGGCCTGCGCGGGGTCGCGCACCACCCGCAGGACCAGTCCGTGCAGGCGCGCCGACGTGGCGTCGTACAGCTCGGCGAACGCCGACTCATCGCCGCGCGCGGCCAGGTTGAGCAGCCCGCCGAGCCGGCTGTTCAGGTCCGGGGTGCCCGTTCCCTCCGGCGTGCGGTCGCCGGAGGGAACGGGGTTCAGGGGTCTCACGTCATCGATCCTGTCGAAAGTGTCGGGGGAGTCCGGTCACATCTTCGGCATCAGCACCGTGTCGATGACGTAGACGGTGGCGTTGGCGGTCGGGATGTTGCCGCACAGCACCTGGGCGTTCTCGTCGCCGACGGTGAAGTCCTCCCCGGAACCCTTCACGGTGATGGTGTCACCGGCAAGGGTCTTGTGGGTACCCGCGAGCTCGTCGGGGCTGAGCTGCCCGGCGACCACGTGGTGGGTGAGGATCTTCGTGAGCGTCTTCTTGTCGGCCAGGACTGCGTTGAGCGTGTCGGACGGGATCTTCTTGAACGCGTCGTCGGTCGGGGCGAACACCGTCAGCGCGTCGGCGCTGTTGAGCGTGTCGACCAGGCCGGCCTTGCCGACGGCGGTGACCAGCGTCTTGAGCAGCGGGTTGGCGCTCGCCGCGGAGGCGACCGGGGCGGTGGCCATGCCGTTGAAAGACCCGGCGCCGTCGGCCGGGATGAGCTTGCAGCCCTCGCCGAACGTCTGGGCCCCGGCGTCGCTGGCCATGGAGGTGTCGGACGTCGTCTTCTCGCCAGCGTTGCTGTTCTCGGAGCTGTTGTCGCTGCCACAGGCCGAGAGGCCGACGGCGAGGACGAGCGCGAGCGAGGCGACGGCTCCGCCGCGACGGTTGATCTTCGGAATGGTCATGTCTCTCGTGCCTTTCGGTGGCTCATTCGATGGCTGGTGTGCCAAGGGGGTCAGCGGAAGCTGTTTGTCATGGAGTTGTTCGGCTCCCGGGAACCGGTGGATTGGGCGGATTGCGGGAATTTCGCGAGACGCGGGTCACAGGCCCGGTGGCGGCGAGCGCGACCGTCAGTCGACCATCACGACGATCTCCTGGATGCCGCTGGAGCCGTCCGGGAACGGCGTCGCGCGCTCGGCCGTCTGCACGTTGCCGTCGCGGTCGGTGCAGCGGACCGCCAGATCGTGCCGGCCCGCCTGGGCGTCCCAGGGAAAGTGCCACTGTCGCCAGTAGTCGATGCCGGCGGACGGCCCGAGCCGGGCCTCCTGCCACGGGCCGCCGTCGATGCGCACCTCGACCTTCGCGACGCCGTGGTGCTGGGCCCACGCGACGCCACCGACGTCGACCCGACCCGGTGCCAGGGTGGCGAGCGGTCGCGGCGTGTCGATGCGGCTGGAGAGCTTGATGGGGGCGTCGGTGGCCCAGCCGCGGTCGGTCCAGTACGCCGTCGCCGCGTCGTACGTCGTCAGGGTGAGGCGGTTGAGCCACTTGGTGGCGCCGACGAAGCCGTAGAGGCCGGGTACGACGAGCCGCGCCGGGAAGCCGTGCTTGCGGGGAAGCACCTCGCCGTTCATGCCCAGCGCCACCATGGAGTTCCGGCCGTCGAGGGCGACCTCGAGGGGCGTGCTGATGGTGAAGCCCTCCACGTCGGTGGAGAGGATCTGGTCGGCCCTGGTGCCCACGCCGGCCTGGTCGAGCAGCGCCCCGAGCGGTACGCCGGTCCAGCGCGCCGCGCCGACGAGCTTGCCGCCGACCTCGTTGGAGACGCAGGTCAGCGTGATGTCATGCTCGACGATCTCCATCTGGCGCAGGTCGTCGTAGCTGAACGTGAGCTCCCGGTCGACGTCGCCGTCGATGCGCAGCTCCCAGTCGTCGGGGTCGACGATGGGCACTGCCAGCTTGGTGTCGACCCGGTAGAAGCGGCTGTTCGGGGTGCGGAACGAGGAGATCGACGGCAACTCCTCCTCCAGGCCGGTCGGCAGTGGCGGCTGGGGGTTGGCCGGCTTCGGCAGCGCGATGTCGGCGAGGCGGGTGCGCCCCCGCACGATCAGCTCGCCGCCGGCGACCGCCGCCGCCGAGAGGACGGCCAGGAGCCCGGACCCGACCAGCACGCCGCGGCGCGAGGCACCGGCCGCTGCGGCTGGAACAGGTGCGGCACGGTGCTCGCCGGCCACTCCCGCGGCGTCCTCCCCACGTGGTGCTGGGCCGGCCGGATCCGGGCGGTCGGGGGAGCTCGCCAGCCCGTTGAGCTGCCGGGTGAGCCAGACGAGCGCGAGCGGGCCGAGGACGAGGGCGACGAGCGTGGGCGCCAGGTCCGCGGCGGAGGCGAGCGGCCGGCGGAGGACGGCGGCGCCCGCCAGGACCACGAGCACCGACATCAGACCGATGCCGAGGAGCAGACGACGCCGGGCCACCACGCCGATGACCGCGGCCAGCGCGATCGTCACCAGCAGCACGCTGCCGATGAGGATCGGCTTGTCCGCCGTCCCGAACGTGGAGACCGCCCATTCCTTGACCGGCGTGGGCGTCGCGTCGATGACTGCGGTGCCCACGGCGAGGACCGGCGACGAGCTCGGGTCCAGGAGCGCCGCCACGAGGTGGGCCACGGCCATGCCGAAGATCCCGGCGAGGATGCCGGCGGCAGCGTGGAGAGCGGTCCGCGTGCGGGGGCCTGGCGCGCTGTCGGGTCTCGTCATGGGTGTGGTTCGCACGGGGACGGCCCGCGGATTGCTGTGAGCCGTGCCACGGCTGGTCCTCGGGCCCGGTGGCCGTCGGATGCGGCCGGGTGGAGGCGGCAGGTGCCGCTGCCCCTACGCTCGGGGACGTGACTGTGGCGACCGGTGTCGGCTCCCTGCCCGGCGGGGACCTCCCGGAGGCGCTGCGCGTCGTGCTCGGGGAGCTGCCGGACCTGCCGCACCTCCCCGAGCTGCCGGAGCGTGGCCCGGCCGCCGGCATGACCGGGCGGGCGCTCGCCGTCGTCACCGAGCTCGGCTTCGACCTGCAACCCGCCGGCTGGCGGCTGACCGGCGCGTCCGGCGCCGACCATCGCCGCGCGCGCTCGCTGCTCGCCCAGGACCTCGACGTGCTCGAGGAGCAGGTGCAGGGGTACGACGGTCCGCTGAAGGTCCAGGTCGCCGGGCCGTGGACCCTCGCCGCCACGGTCGAGCGGCCTCGCGGCGATCGGGTCCTGGCCGACGTCGGCGCCCGTCGCGAGCTCGCCCAGGCGCTCGCCGAGGGCCTCGCGGGGCACGTCGCCGACCTACGTCGTCGGGTGCCCGGTGCCGACCTGGTCGTGCAGGTCGACGAGCCCGCGCTCCCGGCCGTCACGGCCGGCGCGATCCCGACGGCCTCGGGCTTCCACCGGCACCGGTCGGTCGACGAGCCGCAGGCATCCCACGCGCTGGCCGGGGTCTTCTCGGCGCTCGTCGACGCGGGGGCCACCCCGGTCGCCCACTGCTGCGCCGACGAGCCGCCGATCTCCCTCCTCCGTGGCGCGGGCGCCCGGGCCGTCTCCGTCGACGTGCTGGCGCTCGCCGCGGCGTCGTACGAACCCCTGGCCGAGGCGCTCGACGCCGGCGAGCAGGTGTTCCTCGGCGTCGTCCCGGCCACCGACGCCACCCTGTCGGAGGGCGCAGTGGCCGACCGGGTGCTCCGCCTGCTCGACATGCTCGGTCACGACCCCGAGGAGGTCGGCGGTCAGCTGGTGCTCACCCCGACGTGCGGCCTGGCCGGCGCGACCCCGGGGTATGCCCGGGAGGCGCTGCGGGTGTTGAGGGCTGTTTCACAGGGCGGGCTCGCCATGTGAAACCTCAGGCGACCGCCACGCCCTCCACCGGCCCGTCCGCCGCGATCTCCTCGTGCTTGACGTCGAGGAAGATCCAGACGATCACCGAGGCGACCCACATCATGAAGGCGCCGGTGAGGAACGCCGACGTCGCGCCGTGCGTGAAGGCCGCCTGGCCGACCACGGACTCGATCGCCTGCTGGACCGCGGGCGGTGGCGTCCCGTGGCTCGGCGCCAGCTGCATCACCGAGTCGGCGAGGGCGGACGCCTTCTCCTGGGTGTAGTGCACCGCAATAGTCGCGAGGGTCGCGAGGCCGAGGGCGCCGCCGACCTGCTGCATCGTGTTCAGGACGCCGGAGCCGATGCCGGAGTCGTGGCTCTCCACGCCGTGCACCGCCGAGAGGGTCATCGGGATGAAGGTCAGCGCCATCCCGAGCGCCATCAGGCAGATGTAGGGGAACACCGAGCCCCAGTAGCCGACGGTGTCGCCGAGCTGGACCGTCGTACCCCTGCTCTGCGCCTCGCGGCCGATCAGCGCCAGGAGGTTGCGGGGCGAGTCGTCGACGGAGATCCGGTGGAAGCCCCACAGGGCGATCCCGGCCATCAGGGTGCCGGTGCCGGCCAGGAACCGTGGGTCGACCCTCGACATCAGCCTGGAGGCGATCATCGCGCCGATGACCATCGCGAACGAGAAGGGCACGAACGCGAACCCGGTGTGCAGCGGGCTGTAGCCCATCACGTTCTGGACGAACAGCGAGAGGAAGAAGAACATCGCGAACATCGCCGCCGGCACGATCATCATCGTGATGAAGGCCGTGCCGCGGGTGCGGTTGGCGAGGATCCGCAGCGGCAGCAGCGGGTGCGCGACCCGCGTCTCGATCAGCACGAAGGTGGCGAGCAGGACGACGGCGAGGGCGAGGAACACCAGCGTCCCGGTGTCGCCCCAGCCGTAGCGCTGGTCGCCCGCGCGGGTGATGCCGTAGACCAGCGACAGCAGGCCCAGGGTCCCGGTGAGGGCGCCGGGCAGGTCGAGCTGGCCCGGGTGCGAGGCGGACTCGGCGAGCACCTTGGGGGCGAAGTACGCCGCGGCGAGCCCGATCGGGACGTTGATCAGGAAGGTGAGCCGCCAGCCGTCGACGTCCATGCCGAAGAAGCTCGGGTGCAGGCCGGTCAGCCAGCCGCCGAGGATCAGGCCGATGGCCGCGCCGATCCCGGACATGGCGGCGTAGACCGAGAAGGCGCGGTTGCGCTCCTTGCCTGCGGGGAACGTCGTGGTGATCAGGGCCAGGGCGGTGGGCGAGGCGATCGCCGCGCCGACCCCCTGGAGACCCCGGGAGCCGAGCAGCATCAGCTCGTTCTGCGCCAGTCCGCCGAGGCCCGACGCGACCGCGAAGACGCCCACGCCGATCATGAACATCCGCCGGCGGCCGAAGAGGTCACCGGTGCGGCCACCGAGCAGCAGCAGGCCCCCGAAGGCGAGCGCGTAGCCGGTGACGACCCACTGCAGGTTGGCCTGGGAGATGTCGAGGTCGGACTTGATGTAGGGCAGCGCGATGTTGGCGATGGTGCTGTCGAGCACCACCATCAGCTGCGCGACGCAGATCAGGACCAGGGCCCAGCCCAGGTGCACGTGCCCCGAGGAGGTCCGGTCGGGGCCTCCCGTGGCCCGGGTCATGTCGGTCATGCGTTCCTTGCTTCCTGCCGGGACTGCTTCCGGCTGTCGGTGGGGGTGAGTACGGCGGGGAGGATGAGGTGGTCGACCACCCGTTCCACGTCGGCGTCGTCGGGCGGGCTGCCCAGGACGTACATGCGGTGCAGGACCACCCCGGCCAGGGCGGGCACGATGATGTCGAGGTCCAGGCCGTCGTCGATCTCGCCGCGTTCGATCGCGCGGGCGTAGATCCGCCGGGTCGCCTCGATCTTGGGCTCGATGAACCGGGTGCGGAACAGGGCCGCGAAGTCGGGGTCGGTGGTGACCGCGGTCAGCACCGCGCCGAGCACCGCGCTCGCCTTGGAATGCGCGATGCCGTGCCTGCCGCAGAACGCGGCGAGCAGGTCACCGCGCAACGACCCCGTGTCCTCGGGTTCCACGACGGGCATGTTCTTCGCGCGGATCAGCGCGTCGATGACCAGGTCGTGCTTGCCCTCCCAGCGCCGGTAGAGCGTCGCCTTGCTGGCCCGGCACTCGCGGGCGACGGCGTCCATGGTGAGTCGGTCGTAGCCCTGCTCGACCAGCACGTCGACCGTCGTCGCGAGGATCTCGTCCTCGCGCTCGCCGGCCACGCGTGGGCGGTTGGCTGCCGGGGGCGGGGTGGGCACCGGTGCTCCTGTGGGTTGGGATGGAACGAAACGGTTCCGTTCCATCCGAGTACGTTACGGCCTGCCCAGGCCGCCGACAAATTCTTTCCTCAGCCCCCGGGCGTGAGACCGGTCACGCGGTCCATGATGCCCAGCGTCTCCTCGACGGCCACGCTGTTCCAGCCGCGGATGTCGCGCAGCATGTAGTGGCCCACCCTGCCCCGGTCCACGAACGTCGTGGACGCGGCGACCCGGGCGGCGCGGTCGAGGTAGCGCCGGGTGGCCTTCGCGGAGGTGATGCGGTCCGTGCGGCCGTGCGCCCCGACGACGTGCTTGCCGGCCAGCTGGTCGACCGGGTCGTCGGCGGGGAACCATGGCGCCAGGCCGACGACGCCGGCCACCGACGGGTCGTCGGCCGACCACGCCGCGGTGCGGGCGCCCATGGAGTGCCCCAGCAGGACGACCGGCAGGTCGTCGTAGCGCTGTCTGAGCTGGTCCAGCGCCCAGCGTGCATCGCCCACGGGTGCCGGCTCGGGTCGGTGACGGGCGTTCCAGCCCACCACCGAGAAGCGCAGCAGCGCCACGACGTTGCCGGCCCGGACGAGCCTTCCGGAGACCTGCTGGAACATCCAGCGGGCACGCCACAGCTGCTTGTTGCGGTCGTCGACCTCCTTGAGGTTGTGCTCGGCGCCGCCGTGCAACATCAGTACGACGCCGCGGGGGTCGTCCGGCTCGGCACTGAACGTCAGGCGGTGGTCGACCGCGTGCTCCATCGGGTTCCTCTCGTCAGGGGGCCAGTGGTCGTGGCCGTCGTGGTTCGGTACCCAGTCGGCGGCGGATTGGCCCGACCGCGCCGCGGCCACCCGCGAGCTGTCGGTCCGGCACGGCAAGATGGTCTCCGTGAGCGCATCGAAGGCTACCGCTGCGGACCGGTCCGGCGACCTCCCCGACGGCGTCCCCGAGGACATCGTCGCGGCCCGCAACGAGCACGACGCGCTGGCTGACCAGGTCGAGGAGGCGAGGTTCCGCTACTACGTGCTGGACGACCCGACGCTCTCCGACGCCGACTTCGACCGCCGGATGCGCCGGCTCGAGGCGCTGGAGGACAGGTTCCCCGAGCTGCGCACGCCGGACTCGCCCACCCAGAAGGTCGGCGGTGCGGTGTCCACGGAGTTCACCGCGGTCGCGCACCTACGTCCGATGGAGAGCCTCGACAACGCCTTCTCCTTCGAGGAGCTCGACTCGTGGATGGCGCGCCTGCAGCGTGACGGCGTGAAGGAGCCGGCCCTGCTGTGCGAGCTGAAGGTGGACGGCCTGGCCATCAATCTGGTCTACGAGAAGGGCCGGCTCGTGCGCGCGCTCACCCGCGGCGACGGCCGCACCGGCGAGGACGTCACGCCGAACGTCAAGACGATCCCGGTCATCCCGCACGCCTTGCGCGGCAGCGACGAGTTCCCGGTGCCGGAGGTCCTCGAGGTGCGTGGGGAGGTGTTCATGTCCACGGCGTCCTTCGAGAAGCTCAACGAGGCGATGGCCGACGCCGGCAAGCCGATGTTCGCCAACCCGCGCAACGCGGCGGCCGGCTCACTGCGGCAGAAGAACCCGAAGGTCACCGCGAGCCGGTCGCTGGGCATGGTCTGCCACGGCATCGGCGCGCGTGAGGGCTTCGAGCCGCGCGCCCAGTCCCAGGCCTACGACGCCCTCCGCTCGTGGGGCCTGCCCACCAGCGACCGGGTCCGGGTGGTTGCCGACCTCGAGGCGGCCGAGGAGTTCATCGCCTACTACGGCGAGCACCGGCACGACCCGGAGGTCATGCCGGAGCACGAGATCGACGGGGTGGTGATCAAGGTCGACGACGTGGCGCTGCAGCGCCGGCTCGGCTCGACGTCCCGCGCGCCGCGGTGGGCGATCGCCTACAAGTACCCGCCCGAGGAGGTCAACACCAGACTGCTCGACATCAAGGTCAACACCGGCCGCACCGGCCGGGTCACCCCCTACGGCGTGATGGAGCCGGTCAAGGTGGCGGGCTCCACGGTCGAGCGGGCCACCCTCCACAACGCCCACGAGGTACGCCGCAAGGACGTGCGGCCGGGCGACACGGTCATCCTCCGCAAGGCCGGCGACGTGATCCCGGAGATCGTGGGCCCCGTGCTGGCGTTGCGCCCCGACGGCCTGCCCGAGTGGGTGATGCCGACCGAGTGTCCCGCCTGTGGCACGACGCTGGCGCAGCAGAAGGAGGGCGACAAGGACCTGCGCTGCCCGAACCACGACAAGTGCCCGGCCCAGGTGCTCGACCGGGTGTTCCACGTGGCGTCGCGATCGGCCTTCGACATCGAGGGACTGGGCGAGGAGGCGGCGGCCGCGCTCCTCGAGGCCGGGGTGATCACCAACGAGGCCGACGTCTTCGACCTGACCGCGGAGGGCCTGAAGCGCACGGCGCTGTTCACCCGGGCGCCGAAGAAGGGCGAGGAGGGCCCGCAGCTGTCGGCGAACGGACAGCGGCTGCTCGACAACCTCGACCAGGCGAAGGACCAGCCGCTCTGGCGGGTCCTGGTCGCCCTGTCCATCCGGCACGTCGGCCCCACGGCCGCGCGCGCGCTCGCCACCCAGTTCGGCTCCATGGCGGCGATCCGGTCGGCGACGGAGGAGGAGCTCGCCGCGGCCGAGGGCGTCGGCCCGACGATCGCGGAGTCGGTGCGCACCTGGTTCGACGACCCCGACGCGCCGTGGCACGGAGCCATCGTCGATGCGTGGACGGCCGCCGGCGTGCGGATGGAGGACGAGCGCGACGACTCCACCCCCAAGACCCTGGCCGGGCTGACGATCGTGGTCACCGGCTCGCTGGACGGCTTCAGCCGCGACGGGGCCAAGGAGGCGATCCTCAGCCGTGGGGGCAAGGCCTCCTCCAGCGTCTCTAAGAAGACCGACTACGTCGTGGTGGGCGACAGCCCCGGCTCCAAGGCCGACAAGGCCGAGCAGCTCGGCGTCCCGATCCTCGACGAGGCCGGCTTCAAGGTGCTGCTGGAGAACGGACCGTCCTGACGGTGGTCGGCCCTGGTCGCACCGGCCCGGCATCACCGTGCGGCGATGAGCTGCTCGCGCAGGATGTCGCCGTGGCCGGCGTGGCGGGCCAGCTCCTGGATGCAGTGCAGGTAGACGAAGCGCAGGGTGACCGGACCGTGTCGCCAGGCGAACTGCTCATCGAGGTCGTGCCCCGCCGTCACCTCACGCGAGTGCGCGCACACGTCGTCGTACGCCTGGCCCACCGACGCGACGGTGTCCTCCTCGGCGAGCCGGAAGCTGTCGTCGATGTCGTCGGGGATGCCCAGCTCGTGCCGGTCCACGTGGGCGACGCGGCTGTGGAACCACACCTGCTCGACGAAGGTCGCGTGCTTCACCAGTCCCAGCACCGTGGTCAGCGACGGCACCAGCCGGCAGCGCGCCTCCCCGTCGGTCAGCCCGGCGAGGAGCTCCGCGATCTCGCCCCGCTGGGCGTCGAGCTGGAGCTCCAGCGCCGCACGCTCATGAGCGGTGAAGATGTCCTCCGGGTAGGCCATCGGGGCAGCATACGGACTGGGACGCGGTGCCTCATAGGATGAGTTCGCCATCCCTGACGACTCCAGGAGCAGCTGCATGCCCGACATCACCCGGGACGAGGTCCGCCACCTGGCCGACCTGGCCCGGATCGACCTCAGCGACGCCGAGCTCGACCACCTGGCACCCCAGCTGTCGGTGATCCTGGAGTCGATCGCCTCCATCTCCGAGGTGGCGGCCGACGACATCCCGCCCACGTCCCACCCGTTGCCGCTGACCAACGTGTTCCGCGAGGACGTGGTCCGCCCCGGGTTGACGCCCGAGCAGGCGCTGGCGGCCGCGCCCGAGGTCGAGCAGCAGCGCTTCTCCGTTCCCCGGATCCTCGGGGACGAGCAGTGAGCGCGTCGACTACTCGGACCGCTGCGGAGCTCGCCGAGGCGCTCGCCACGGGGGAGACCACGTCGGTGGAGGTGACCCAGGCCTACCTGGACCGGATCGACGCCGTCGACGGCGCCGTGCATGCCTTCCTGCAGGTCGATGCCGAGGCGGCCCTTGTTGCCGCCAGCGCGTCCGACGAGCGCCGTACGGCGGGGAAGCCGGTCTCGCCGCTGGACGGTGTCCCGGTCGCCGTCAAGGACGTCCTCACCACGCGGGGCCTGATCACGACCTGCGGCTCGCGGATCCTCGAGGGCTGGGTCCCGCCGTACGACGCGACGGTGGTCGCGCGGCTGCGCGCTGCGGGGCTGCCGATCCTCGGCAAGACCAACATGGACGAGTTCGCGATGGGTTCCTCGACCGAGCACTCCGCCTACGGCCCGACCCACAACCCGTGGGACCTCGACCGCATCCCCGGCGGCTCCGGTGGCGGCTCCGCGGCGGCGGTGGCGGCCGCCGAGGCGCCGCTGGCGATCGGCACCGACACCGGCGGCTCGATCCGCCAGCCCGGCGCCGTGACCGGCACGGTGGGGATGAAGCCGACCTACGGCGGGGTGTCCCGCTACGGACTGGTGGCGATGGCCAACTCGCTCGACCAGGCCGGCCCGGTGACCCGCAGCGTGCTCGACGCGGCCCTGCTGCACGAGGTGATCGGCGGGCACGACCCGCTCGACTCCACCAGCATCGACCAGCCGCTGCCGGCGCTCGTCGACGCGGCCCGCCGGGGCGCCTCGGGCGACCTGTCCGGTGTGCGGATCGGCGTCATCACCGAGCTGGGCGGCGAGGGCTACCAGGCCGGCGTGCAGCAGCGGTTCGAGGAGTCGGTCCAGCTGCTCATCTCCGCCGGTGCGGAGGTCGTCGAGGTCTCCTGTCCGAGCTTCGTGCACGCGCTCGCGGCGTACTACCTGATCATGCCGAGCGAGGCGTCCTCCAACCTCGCCCGCTTCGATGCGATGCGCTACGGACTTCGCGTCCTGCCCGAGGGCGTGCCGGCGCCGAGCGCGGAGGAGGTCATGCGGGCCACCCGTGACGCCGGCTTCGGCGACGAGGTGAAGCGCCGGATCATCCTCGGGACCTATGCGCTGTCCAGCGGCTACTACGACGCCTACTACGGCCAGGCGCAGAAGGTCAGGACGCTGATCAGCCGTGACTTCGCCGCCGCCTTCGAGCGGGCCGACGTGCTGGTCAGCCCGACCGCGCCGACGACCGCCTTCCGGATCGGCGAGAAGCTCGACGACCCGCTGGCGATGTACCTCAACGACATCGCGACCATCCCGGCCAACCTGGCCGGCGTACCCGGGATCTCGGTGCCCGCCGGCCTCGCACCGGAGGACGACCTGCCGGTCGGCTTCCAGGTGCTCGCACCCGCGATGGCCGACGACCGGTGCTACCGCGTCGGTGCTGCGCTCGAGACGCTCCTGCAGAAGCAGTGGGGCGGCCCGCTCGTCGCGCCCGACCTTCTCGAAGGGCTCGCCCAGGCCTCGGAGGTGACCAGGTGACCACGACCACCGAGCCGCTGCTCTCCTTCGAGGAGGCGCTGGAGAGGTTCGACCCGGCGTTCGGCCTCGAGGTGCACGTCGAGCTCAACACCGCGACCAAGATGTTCTGTGGCTGTCCGACGCAGTTCGGCGCAGAGCCGAACACCCAGGTCTGCCCGACGTGCCTCGGACTCCCCGGCTCGATGCCGGTGGTCAACGCCAAGGCGGTGGAGTCGGCCATCCGCATCGGCCTGGCGCTGAACGCACGTATAGCCGACTGGTGCCGGTTCGCCCGGAAGAACTACTTCTACCCGGACATGCCGAAGAACTTCCAGACCTCGCAGTACGACGAGCCGATCTGCTTCGACGGCTGGATGGACGTCGAGATCGACGGACCGGACGGACCCGAGACGGTCCGCGTCGAGATCGAGCGCGCCCACATGGAGGAGGACACCGGGAAGTCGCTGCACGTCGGCGGCGCCACCGGCCGGATCCACGGTGCGGACCACTCGCTCGTCGACTACAACCGCGCCGGCATCCCGCTGATCGAGATCGTCACCCGCCCCGTCATCGGGACGCGTGAGAAGGCGCCGCTCGTGGCGCGTGCCTACGTCGCCCAGCTTCGCGAGGTCCTCCTCGGCCTCGGCGTCTCCGACGTCCGGATGGAGCAGGGCTCGCTGCGCTGCGACGTCAACCTCTCGCTCGCGGCCAGGGACAGCGGCGCCCTGGGCACCCGCACGGAGACCAAGAACGTGAACTCGCTGCGCTCCGTCGAGCGCGCGGTGCGCTACGAGATCTCGCGGCAGGCGGCGCTGCTGGTCGACGGGGGCTCGGTGCTCCAGGAGACCCGGCACTGGCACGAGGACACCGGCGTCACCACGTCGGGCCGGGAGAAGTCGGACGCCGACGACTACCGCTACTTCCCCGAGCCCGACCTCGTCCCCGTGGCGCCGTCGCGGGCGTGGGTCGAAGAGCTTCGGGCGTCGCTGCCCGAGCCGCCACGGCAGAAGCGCGCCCGGCTCCAGCAGGACTGGGGGTTCACCGACCTGGAGATGCGCGACGTCGTCGCGGCGGGCGCCATCCCGCTGATCGAGGAGACGGTCGCTGCCGGGACCACCCCGCAGGCCGCCCGCAAGTGGTGGCTCTCGGACCTCGCGCGCCGGGCGAACGACGCCGGCGTGGAGCTGGACGCCATGGGCGTGACACCCCAGCAGGTGGCCGAGGTCCAGGGACTGGTGGACGTCGGGTCGCTCAACGACAAGCTGGCCCGGCAGGTCTTCGACGGGCTCGTCGCCGGCGAGGGCACGCCGCAGGAGATCGTCGCGGCGCGCGGCCTGGCGATCGTCTCCGACGATGGCGCGCTGTCGGCGGCCGTCGACAAGGCCATCGCGGCCAATCCCGACGTCGCGGAGAAGATCCGCGACGGCAAGGTCGCCGCTGCGGGTGCGCTGATCGGCGCGGTGATGAAGGAGATGCGCGGCCAGGCCGACGCCGGCCGGGTCCGCGAGCTGATCCTCGAGAAGCTGGCCTAGCGCCCCGGGTCGACCAGCAGGATCCGGTCGTCGGCCGGCGCCGGGTCACCGCGGCCGTCGCGGTTCGAGGTGGCGACCCACAGGTTCCCGTCCGGCGCCAGTACGACGGTGCGCATGCGTCCGTACTTCCCGACGAAGAAGTCCGTCGGGTCGGTCGCCCGGCCGCCGCGGACGTCGATCCGCCAGAGCCGCTCGCCGCGCAGCGACGCCAGCCAGAGCCGGCCGTCGGCGAAGGCCAGTCCCGAGGGAGACGCCTCCGAGGTGCGCCAGACCACCTGGGGGTTGCGGAACTCGCCGCGGGCGCTGCGCCCCTCGACGACCGGCCAGCCGTAGTTGCGGCCCCTCTCGATCAGGTTGAGCTCGTCCCAGGTGTTCTGCCCGAACTCCGAGGCCCAGAGGCGGCCGTCGGCGTCGAAGGCGAGTCCCTGCACGTTGCGGTGCCCGTAGCTCCACACGGGGGAGCCGAACGGGTTGCCGGGGGCCGGCTCGCCGTCCTGGTCGATGCGGAGGATCTTCCCCGCGAGCGACGACTTGACCTGCGCCAGCTCGCCCTGGCCCGTCTCGCCGGTGGAGACGTAGAGGTAGCCGTCCGGACCGAACTCCAGCCGGCCGCCGTCATGGATGGACCCGCGCGGGATGCCGGTGAGGATGGCGTCGGCCTCACCGAGCCGCCCGTCGCGGAAGGTCATCCGAAGCACCCGGTTGTCGTTGTCCGTGGTGGTGTAGACGAAGACGCGGTGGTCGCGGGCGAAGTCTGGGGAGACGGCCAGCCCGAGCAGGCCGGCCTCTCCTCCCGACACCGACTGCTCGATGGCGCCCAGGTCGGCGACCCGGGCGTTGCGGGAGCCGGTGAGGTGCAGGACGTGCCCACGGTCGCGCTCGGTCACGAGCGCCGAGCCGTCCGGCAGGAAGTCGGTGCCCCACGGCACCTCGAGATCGGTGGCGACGGTGCCGACAACCTTCGGCGCAGTGGCCGGCTGGTCAGCGTCCGGGGACCCGGTCGCCGAGGCGCCCGCGGACCCGGTCGCCGAGGGAGAGCCGGCCGACGTGGGGCGCGGGGTCGCGGTGGTGGGATCGGGGCCCGCCGAGCCACTCGGCTCTCCGCCACAGGCCGTCAGCGCCGTGGTCAGCGCGACGGCCAGCACAGGAAGCCCGAGGCGGCGGAGGCGGCTCATGACCGACAGCGTAGTGAGCCGGTGAAGCGCCGACCCTTCCTCAGGGCACCCGGTCGAGCAGGTCGAGCAGCAGGTCGTGCACCTCGTCGGGACGCTCCATCGGGAGGAAGTGGCTGGCGTTGAGCTCGACGTACTCCGCGTCGCGGATCCGCTCGGCCGCGGTGCGCATGTCCTCCGATGACGCGAGGATGTCCCACCGGCCGGCCACGAACGTCGTCGGGACGGCGAGGGCCCGCAGCGAGACCCGGACGTGCTTCGACGTCGCGAGCGCAAGGTGCATGTACCAGTCGACCGGCGTCTGCAGGAACTCGCGCACCGCGCGACCGGTCAGCTCGTTGTCCGGCGTCGGCAGCATGAAGCCCGAGTGGGTGAGCACCTCGACGGAGAGCGGGCCCATCGGCAGTCGTCGCGCCACCGCGGTGAGCGGCTTGCCGGCGAGCTTCATCAGCCGCACCGCGTTGACGGTCACCAGCGGCCGCACGGGCCGCGGCACGAACATCGGCGCCAGCATGGAGGAGAACGTGCCGCCCGGCACGCCACCCACCGCGAAGAGCCCGGTCACCCGCTCGGGATGGAGGAACGCCAGCTCGAAGGCAGTGTTCACGCCCATCGACCAGCCCATCACCGGGCAGGCGTCGAGCCCGGCGTCGTCGAGGACCGCGACGGCGTCCTCGACGAAGGACTCGATGCCCACGTGCGTCAGGTCGGCCGGCCGCTCGGAGCCGCCGGTGCCGCGGTGCATCCACGAGATCACTCGTACGCCGCAGTCAGGGTCGAGCAGCCCGGGCCAGCAGAACGGGTTGGTACCCAGCCCGTTGCACAGCAGCACCGTCGGGCCGGTCATGGTGCCGTCGACGTCGTTGGTCCAGGCCGCCAGCTCGGTGCCGTCCGCGCTGGTGACGGTGTACCAGCGCACCGCCGGGTACTCCGGCGGCGGGCTCGCGAGGCGGAGCTGGGCAGAGGAAGCGGACATGTGCGCGATTCTGCCGCAAACCGCTCACTCGCCGGCAGGATCGTGCGGCACGTCACCGTCCCGGTCGCCGCCGTCGACCGGGCGGGCGATCCGGGTCTGCTCCGTCCGGCCGCGCACGACGACCGGCTCCAGCTCCTGCCAGTACGACGCCTCGCCGGTGGCCCTGTCGAGCAGTCGCGCGTTGGCGACCACCAGGCCCGGGACCGACTTGGCCAGCTCGGTGAGCCGGGCGGCCTCGTTCACCGGGTCCCCGATCACGGTGTACTCGTAGCGCTGCGACGCACCGACGTTGCCGGCCACCGCCGGGCCGGCCGAGACGCCGATGCCCGCCTCGAGGTCGGGCACCTCGGCCCGCAGCCGCGCCCCCATCGTCCGGGCCGCCGCGAGCACGGCGCGCTCCTTGTCGGGCAGCTCGACCGGCGCTCCGAAGATCGCCAGCGCGGCGTCGCCCTCGAACTTGTTGACCAAGCCGCCGTGCTGGTCGACGACGTCGATGACCACGTCGAAGAACCTGTTGAGCAGGCCGACGACCTCCTCCGGCGGACGCCTGCTGGCCAGGCCGGTGGAGCCGATGATGTCCACGAAGAGCACGGCGACCTCGCGGACCTCACCCCCGAGCTGGACCCCGTGCTCGAGCGCGGCGCGGGCCACGTCGTCGCCGACGTGGCGGCCGAACAGGTCGCGGATCGTCTCGCGTTCGCGCAAGCCCGCCAGCATCTCGTTGAAGCCGGCCTGCAGGACGCCGAGCTCGGTGCCGTCGTAGATCGGGACCTCGGCGTCGAGGTTCCCGCCGGCCACCTGGGTGACGGAGCTGCGCAGCGCGCGCACCGGGTCCGACCCCGCCTTGGTGGCGAGCCAGATCGTGAACCCTCCGTGGACGAACGCCAGCCCGCCCAGGACCAGCATGGTCACGGCCAGGCGTCGTACGGTCACGCCCTCGTCGAGCAGCAGGGCGGTGAGGCCGGCGAGGCCGATGCCGAGCACGATCACACCGGAGCCGAACAGCCACGCCAGGAAGGTGCGCAACCCCACGCGCATCCCGATCCGCTCGGGCACACCGGAGGTGAGCGCGGTCCGGGCGAACGGCCGGACCAGGCGCTCGGAGAGCAGGTAGGCGATCGCCGAGGTCGACAGGCCGGCGAGCAGCACGATGACGCAGATCAGCGCACCGAGGCTGACCAGGACGGTGAGCGCGTTGTAGACGCCGAAGAACAACGCGCCGACGAGCCACAGGGTCGCCTGGACGGCGAAGATCCGGCCCGGCAGGCCCATGACGGCGCGCTTCTCCAGGTCCGTCGGGCGCCGGCCCTCCGGGACCCAGCCGAGCGCCAGCCGGGTGATCCGGACGCCGCGGGCGATGCCGAAGACGAGGGCCACGCCGGCGTACACCGCCGCCAGCACGAGGTTCTGCAGGCGCACGACGTTGTCGTCCGGCACCTGAGGCAGCGGCACCACGAGCGCGGCGAGGCAGTAGACCACCACGACACCGGAGACGTTCGTGGTGACCAGCGTCGCGGTCAGTGTCAGGCGCAAGAGCCACAGGCGCGGCCGCCGCGGCTGCTCCACCGGCTCCTTCACGTCCGAGACGCTACCGGCCCGGCCCTCCGGGCACGCACTCCGAGACGCGTCGTACGGCGCTGGAACCGCCGGACTACCCTTCGGCCATGACCGATTCCCCGTCCGAATCCCCGTCCGGGCACGACATCAAGCCACGCTCGCGCGACGTCACCGACGGCCTCGAGAAGGCGGCCGCGCGGGGGATGCTGCGCGCGGTCGGGATGGACGACGACGACTTCGCCAAGCCGCAGATCGGCGTCGCGTCGAGCTGGAACGAGATCACGCCCTGCAACCTGTCGCTGGACCGGCTGGCGAAGGCCGTGAAGAACGGCGTGCACGCGGCCGGTGGCTTCCCGCTCGAGTTCGGCACCATCTCGGTCTCCGACGGGATCTCGATGGGGCACGACGGGATGCACTTCTCGCTGGTCTCGCGCGAGGTCATCGCCGACTCGGTGGAGACGGTCATGATGGCCGAGCGTCTCGACGGATCGGTCCTCCTCGCCGGCTGTGACAAGTCGCTGCCGGGCATGCTGATGGCCGCGGCGCGGCTCGACCTGGCGAGTGTCTTCCTCTACGCCGGCTCGACGATGCCCGGCCAGCTGGACGGCAACGACGTCACCATCATCGATGCCTTCGAGGCGGTCGGCGCGTGCCTCGCGGGCAAGATCAGCCGCGACGAGGTGACCCGTGTGGAGAAGGCGATCTGCCCGGGCGAAGGCGCCTGTGGCGGGATGTACACCGCCAACACGATGGCCTCCGTGGGTGAGGCGCTGGGCATGAGCCTGCCCGGCTCGGCGGCCCCGCCGGCCGTCGACCGCCGGCGTGACGGCTTCGCGCACCGCTCCGGCGAGGCGGTCGTCAACATGCTCCGGCAGGGCATCACGGCGCGTCAGATCATGACGATGGAGGCCTTCGAGAACGCCATCGCGGTCGTGATGGCCCTGGGTGGCTCCACGAACGCGATCCTGCACCTGCTCGCCATCGCCCGCGAGGCCGACGTGGACCTGACCATCGATGACTTCAACCGGATCGGCGACAAGGTGCCGCACCTGGCCGACATGAAGCCGTTCGGCCGCTACGTGATGACCGATGTCGACCGGATCGGCGGCATCCCGGTGGTGATGAAGGCACTGCTCGACGCCGGGCTGATGCACGGTGACTGCTTGACGGTCACCGGCCGGACGCTGGCCGAGAACCTCGAGCACCTCGACCCGAAGGCGGCCGACGGCGAGGTGATCCACTCGCTGGCCGAGCCGATCCACCGGACCGGCGGCATCACCATCCTCAAGGGATCGCTCGCTCCCGAGGGCGCAGTCATCAAGAGTGCCGGCTTCGACGCCGAGGTGGTGCACGCCACCGCCCGCGTCTTCGACCGCGAACGCGCCGCCCTGGACGCCTTGGCCGACGGGGTCATCCAGCCCGGCGACGCGGTGATCATCCGCTACGAGGGTCCGGCCGGTGGTCCGGGGATGCGCGAGATGCTCGCGATCACCGGCGCGATCAAGGGTGCGGGGCTGGGCAAGGACATCCTCCTGGTCACCGACGGCCGGTTCTCCGGCGGTACGACGGGACCCTGCATCGGTCACGTCGCACCGGAGGCGACCGCCGGCGGCCCGATCGCCTTCGTCCGGGACGGTGACGCGATCACCCTCGACATCCCCAACCGCAGCCTGGAGCTGCACGTCGACGAGGACGAGCTGGCGCGCCGGCGCGAGGGCTGGGTACCGAACCCGCCGAAGTTCACCACGGGCGTGCTCGGCAAGTACGCCAGGTTGGTGCGATCGGCCTCGGTCGGCGCCATCACCGGCTGAGCATGGACCAGCGGATCAGCTTCATCACCCTGGCGGTCGCCGACCTCGACCGGACCAGGGCGTTCTACCTCGACGGGCTGGGCTGGCACGCCGAGCTCGAGGTTCCCGGGGAGGTGCTGATGATCCGGGCCGGCGACAAGCTGGTGCTCTCGTTGTGGGCGGAGGCCGGATTCGAGGCGGAGGTCGGCCCGATCCGGCGCGGGGAGGGCATCGTGCCCGTCACGCTCGCGCACAACGTGGCGACCGAGGCCGAGGTGGACACCATCCTCGAGCTGACCCGCATCGCCGGCTCACCGGACGTGCGGCCGGCCCAGCGGCGCGATTGGGGCGGCTACACCGGCTACTTCGCCGATCCGGACGGCTTCCGCTGGGAGGTCGCGGTCAACCCGGGCCCGATCGGGCTCTCGGTGCTCCCCGATGAGTGAGGTCGAGTGCGCAAGTGGTGCCCAGGGCGACCACTTCAGCACGCAACTGGCGCAGATGCCCGTCGGGGAGCCGGTGGACTGGTCGCCACGCGCCCCGGTCGAGCCTGTGACTCTGGCCGGTCGCACCGTGCGGCTCGAGCCGCTCACCACGGCACACACCGACGACCTGTGGCAGTCGCTCGTGGCGGACTCACCGCCCCAGCTGTGGACCTACCTGTTCTCGGGACCGTTCACGGACCGTGCGGCGTTCGGGGAGTACGTCGCGTCAGTGGTCGGCAAACCGGACATGGCTGCCATGGCCGTGCTCGTCGACGGGGTGGCGCTCGGCCACGCCTGCCTGATGCGGTGCGAGCCCGCGCACGGGGTCGTCGAGGTCGGCAACATCGCCCTGGGTGCGCGGCTCCAGCGGACGACCGCCGCGACCGAGGCGATGTACCTGCTGGCGAGGCACGTCTTCGACGACCTGGGCTACCGGCGCTACGAGTGGAAGTGCGACTCGCTCAACGAGCCGTCGCGTCGGGCGGCGCTACGGCTCGGGTTCACCTACGAGGGCCGGTTCCGCAACGCCGTGGTCTACAAGGGCCGCAACCGGGACACGGACTGGTTCTCCATCATCCACGCGGAGTGGCCCGTGGTGCGCGAGCGGCTGGAGAGCTGGCTCGCGACCGACAACTTCGACGAGACCGGCGGCCAGCTGCGCTCGCTGACGCACGCGGCCAGACCCCTCGACGGCTGACCGCCGGAGTGGCATCGTCGGCGCCATGGCCGACGCAAAGCTGACCTACGCCCAGATCCAGGACGCGAGCCTCGGCGACTGGCGCAAGCTGGCGCAGGCGCTGCACGCGAGCTTCGCCACCGGCGACTTCGCCACGGGCATGCGGTTCGTGCAGGAGCTGGGGGAAGCGGCGGAGGAGGCCGACCACCACCCCGACGTGACGCTCACCTATCCGCGCGTGGACATCTCCCTGTCCAGCCACGACGTCGGCGGCATCACCGGGCGCGACGTCGAACTGGCCCGACGGATCAGCGACATCGCGGCACGCCTGGGCGTCTCCGCCGACCCCGGCCGGGTCATGCAGGTCGAGTTCGGCCTCGACAGCGGCGACCACGGCCAGATCAGCCCGTTCTGGCAGGCCGTGCTCGACGGGAAGGCCGGCGGGGACGAGGTGGTGGACCCCTCCGGTCGCTGGTCCACCGTCTGGTTCCAGCAGTCCGACGAGCCGGCCGACGCCGAGCCCCCTCGGCAACGATGGCACCCCGACGTGTGGGTCGCCGCCGACCAGGCCCAGCGCTTCATCGACGCCGGCGTCGCGGCCGGAGGACGGGTCGTGGATGACAGCAACGCCCCCGCGTTCGTCGTACTCGCGGACCCGCAGGGCAACCGGATGTGCATCTGCACCGCCGCGGAGCGCGAGCCCGGCTGAACGCCACATGCTGGTACCGCCGTACCAGATGGTGGGACGCGTGGGAGACTGAGTTGAGCCCGGAGGCAGGGGAGGGGCATGCTGTGCGCATGCAGTGCCAGATTCTCGATCGAATTCTCGTACGCACGGACGCGTGAGCACCCCGGGCCCAGCCTGAACGCACACGCGTCGTCCCCTCGCTGCCG
>DASSOK010000121.1:0-17620 GCA_035700665.1 Marmoricola sp. | reverse complement strand
GGTCTGCGTCAGCGGAGTGAGCCGCTGGTCTCGGCCGCGTCGGAGCAGCGCACTCGACCCGCTGTGATGCGATGCGCAGGCGGCGACGGTGGCCTCGCCTGCGCACGGCATCGCAGCGCGAGCCGCTGCTCGCGCGTCAGTGCGCCATGTCGACGAAGCGGCTGTAGTGGCCCTGGAAGAGCACCGTGATGTCGCGGGTGGGCCCGTTGCGATGCTTGCCCACGATGATGTCGGCCTCGCCGGGCCGGGTGGACTCGCGCTCGTACTGGTCCTCGCGGTGGACAAGCATGACAATATCCGCATCTTGCTCCAAACTGCCCGATTCGCGCAAATCGGACACCATCGGCTTCTTGTCCGCCCGTTGCTCCGACCCACGGTTGAGCTGAGCCAACGCCACGATGGGGACCTCGAGCTCCTTGGCGAGCAGCTTGATCTGACGGGAGAACTCCGAGACCTCGACCTGCCGGGACTCGACCTTCTTGCCCGAGGTCATCAGCTGCAGGTAGTCGATGACGATCAGCTTGAGGTCGTGGCGCTGCTTGAGCCGGCGCGCCTTCGCGCGGATCTCCATCATCGTCATGTTGGGGCTGTCGTCGATGAACATCGGCGCGCTGGAGACCTCGGCCATCTTGCGGGCCACCTTGGTCCAGTCGTCGTCGCTCATCGGGCCGTTGCGGATGTGGTTGAGCGGCACCTTCGCCTCGGCTGAGAGCAGCCGCATGGTGATCTCCGACCGGGACATCTCTAGACTGAAGATGCACGAGGTCAGCCCGTTGTGGATCGACGCCGAGCGGCAGAAGTCCAGACCCAGGGTTGAGTTGTGGGTCGGGATCATCGTGCGACCTGCCAGATAGAGATGGTCGTCGTTGTCCACCTCGACACATCGCACCGGTACGCTGCCGGTCGGTCTGGCTGCGACCACGTGACGACGACCGATGCGCACGGTCGACACAGGCCTGATGGCGCGGTGCAGGTCTGCCTTTCTACGCATCCAGAAGACGTCGTCCACGGTGGAGAACGTGAGAATGTGGCACGTGGAGTGCGCCTCGTCGCGGCCCTTGACCAGCTTCGTCCGATGGGTGCACTTGTAGCCGAGGCTCACGATGAGCTCCCGGACATCAAGAGCGAGCCGCCCATCAGTCACGGCGAACTGAACGGAGCCACCGTTGCGCACAAGTGTCCCGTCAGTGTCCAGCAGGCCCGCGAGTAATGCCCTTCGGTCGGCCTCCGGCGCACGGAGGTAGGGAACCGGAATGTGCTTGTTGTTCAGCACGCCGATCGTCCGGAGCAGGGCTTGAACACTGCCGTGCTCAGCATTGCAGGCTGCACACCGGACACCACCCGAGTAGCCGGCTCCACAGTCAGGGCACTTGCTACGCCGCGGTCCCTCGTACACCTCGTCTTCCGGCAGACGAATGGTGTACAGCATCCCTCCGTTGTGTTCACATCTCAGGCCGAGTTCGCGGATGGTCCTAGGAATCTCATCTGTCTCGCTGGTGATCCGCGCACTCGCTGCATGGCCGTCCCCGAGCCACGCGCCAAGAACGTAAGCCGGAAGCGGCAGATGACTCGTGTCCGACTGGATCGGTCGGGTGTTCGCTATGGAGTGGTTGGCGCGCTGGTCGGCGTCGACACGAAGCGTGGCCGCGATGTCCGCCGTCGTGACAACCGTCGCTGCGGGCTCGTCCTGACCGCGTTCCCATGCTGACTTGCGGCCGCTTCGGGTCTCCGTGAGCCACTGGTGCTCGGCGTCCGCGACGATCACGGAGCCGTCGGAGAAGGTGAGCTCGTAGCAGGGGCGACCGACCATCACCTCAGTGGCGGCGACGACGGTGGTGGGTTTCCCGTCCGCGCCGTACAGCTGGTCACCGACTCGCACCTCACCCATGGTCGTCCAGCCCGTCGGGGTGGCCAGGGGGGTGTCAAGGGCGAGCGCCTTGCCCATCCCGGGTCGACCGGCCACGATCACCATCTGTCCTGGCTGGAGGCCGTTGGTGAGCTCGTCGAGGTCGAGGAAGCCGGTGGGCACCCCGACCATGCCGCCGTCGCGGTTGGAGATCGCCTCAATCTCGTCGAGGGTCGCCTCCATGATGTCGCTCAGCGGCGCATAGTCCTCGGACTGGCGCTTCTCCGTGATCTGGTAGATCTCCGCCTGCGCCCGGTCGACGGTGTGGTCGACGTCACCCTCGCCGGCGTAGCCGAGCTGGACGATCTTGGTGCCGGCGTCCACCAGGCGACGCAGGATCGCCTTCTCGCGCACGATCGCGGCGTAGTAGCCGGCGTTGGCGGCGATGGGGACGTTGGCGGAGAGGGTGTGGAGGTACGGCGCTCCGCCGACCCGCTGCAGCTCACCGCGCCGCTGGAGCTCGGCCGCCACGGTGACCGGATCGGCCGGCTCGCCGCGGCCGTAGAGGTCGACGATCGCGTCGTAGATCGTCTCGTGGGCCGGCTTGTAGAAGTCGTGGCCCTTGACCTGCTCGTTGACGTCGGCGATCGCGTCCTTGGAGATCAGCATCGAGCCGAGCACGGACATCTCGGCGTCCGGGTCCTGGGGTGGCATCCGGCCGCCCCAGAACTCCTGGTTGTCCGCCCCCTCGCCGTCGCGCGCACCGAACGAGCGGTCCGCGAAGCCGGCGTCGGTGTGCCCGAAGGCCTCGGTCATGCTCATCGCCGCGGCATCCCCTTTCCGTGCCTCTCCCGGGCCCTGCGACCCACCGTCCAACGTAGGAGAAGCCACCCCCACAAAACGCCCGACCGCGGCAGCATGGCCCGGATCTGACCCGGCCGGACGACCCGGCCCGTGGTCCTCCCCGAGTGGTCGGACCGAGTGAAGATAAGCCCGATTCCGGACCGCACCAAGTCCGGAATCCACAGGGCCCTGTGGACAACCGCCCGGGCCATGTGGAACACGCCGCCCCCGGCTGTGCACAGGCTGTTGGTGAACCTGTGCATTGCGAGGTGTCCCCGGCCTGCAAACCGCCTCTGACCTGCGCTTTCATCGTGATCCGCGTGTGGAGCGGAAAGTGGCGGAGAAGTTTCTCAGGCCCCGTTTCGCGATCTGGGATCGCCCGGTTTCTATGTCGACAATCGGCCGAAAGGACTACGTGAAACCCACAGAATTGACTAGTTATCAACAGGCGTAGGCTTCCCGCCGTGCCCGGGGACACCACGGCCGAGGACATGGCCCACACGAGCGATCGGGAGATAGCCCGGCTGTCTGCGATCGCGTTCCTCACCTTGGTCACCGAGCCGCTCTTCCTGCTCGCCGACTCGGCCATCATCGGGCATCTCGGCACGCCCCAGCTGGCCGGTCTCTCCATCGCCGCGGCGGTGCTGGGGACGGTGCTGAGCCTGTGCATCTTCCTGGCCTACGGCACCACCGCCTCGGTCGCCCGGCTCATCGGCGCGGGCAACCCGCGGGCTGCCTTCGCCCAGGGCGTCGACGGGCTCTGGCTGGCGGCGCTCGTCGGCGGGCTGGTGACGCTGGTCGGCGTGCCCCTGGCCAGGCCCCTCGTGGGACTGTTCGGCCCCGGCGCCGTGGTCGCCGACCACGCGACGTCGTACCTGCGGATCGCCCTGCTGGGCACCATCCCGATGCTCGTGGTGCTCGCCGCCGTCGGGGTGCTCCGCGGCACGAAGGACCTGCGCACGCCGCTGTGGGTCGCGGTGGCGGCCAACCTGGCCAACATCGCCCTGAACTACCTGCTCGTCTACCCCCTCGGGCTCGGCATCGCCGGCTCCGCACTCGGCACCCTGATCGCCCAGAGCGGCGCAGCCGTCGCCCTGGTGGTGGTCGTCGTCCGGCACGCCGTGGCCCACGACGCCCCGCTGAGCCCGGATCTCCCCGGCATCCGGCGCGCCGCCCGTGTCGGCGTGCCGCTGATCGTGCGCACCCTGATGCTCCGTGCCGCGCTGCTGATCATGACCTTCGCCGCGGCCGTCTTCGGCGCGGTGGACCTCGCCACGATGCAGCTCGCGCTGAGCATCTGGTCGTTCCTGGCCTTCGCCCTCGACGCGCTCGGCATCACCGCCCAAACGCTGGTCGGCAATGAGCTCGGCCGGGGCGACGGCGCCCGGGCCCGGGCGATGACCCGACGGCTGCTTTCCTGGGGCTTCTGGCTGGGCGTGCTCACCGGCCTGGCCCTGCTGGCCTGCTCGACAGTACTCGGCCCCCTCTTCACCGACGACCCGGACGTCCGGTCGCTGCTCACCCCGGTGCTCCTGGTGGCCGCGATCGCGCAGCCGGTCGCGGGTCTCGTCTTCACGCTCGACGGCATCCTCATCGGCGCCGGCGACGGCCGCTTCCTGGCCTGGGCGCAGACGATCGTGCTCGCGGTCTTCGCGCCGCTCGCGTGGCTCGCGGTCGTCGGACCGGGTTCCCTGGTCTGGCTGTGGGTCGCCTTCGCCGTCGGGTTCATGGGGACCCGGTGCCTCGTGCTGCTCCTGCGGGCGCGTGGCGACGCCTGGATGCGGGTCGGTGAGCTGCCGGCCTGAGCCGGGACGGGACAGCGCGGCTCGACCTAGGGTTGGCGGCATGTCGCCGCTGCAGAGGATCGCCATGGGGCTGGTGATCGTGGTGCTCAGCGCGCCGCTGCCGGCCGACCCGTCCCCGGCGTGGAAGCAGTACGACGCGCTACCGGATCCGCTCGGGTGGCTGCTCGTCATCGCCGGCGCCCTCGCTCTCGCGCGGCTGGATCGGGGATTCGGGACGGTCAGCCTGCTGGGGGTGCTCGCGGGGGTGGTCAGCGTCGTGCTCTGGTTTCCACAGGTCAGTCACCGGCTCGAGAACTCCGGCGCCTGGGCGGCGTCGCTGCCGCAGATCGCGTTCTGCCTGCTGCTCTGCCGCGAGATCGGTGTCCGGGCCGGAAGCATGACGCCGCCGGACAGGCAGGCCGAACGACGCTTCGGGCTGCTGGTGTGGGGATTCGGGCTGGTCGCCGTACTGCCCGTGATCGCCCTGGGCGGGGGCGTGGTGCAGCTCCAGAACGTCACCGCGGTCGTCTCCACGCTGGTGAACATCGCGCTGATCTGGTCGCTCTTCGGCTTCCACCGCCGTGAGTGGCTCGGTGGCCCCGGCCCGGTGGAGGTCCCGCCACGGCGGCCCGGGACGCAGGGAAGTCGCCCGCCCTCGCAGTGAGGGGGACGGCTTCCCGGTCGTTCCTGTCACCTACCCGGCGAAATTCCGGCAGGGAAGTGGCGGTTTCACAGGAGCACCTGTGAAACCTTCAGGCAGGGACCACGTTGAGGCTGACCTTGGCGGTGACGTCGTCGTGCACCTTGACGGCGACGGTGTGCGCGCCGAGGGACTTGATCGGGTTGTCCACCACGATCGTGCGCTTGTCGACGAGGTCAGCGCCGTCGCCGGCCACCTCGTTCACCGCGGAGGCGATGTCGGCGGGCGTGACAGCGCCGAAGAGCCGACCGCCTTCACCGGCGCGCACCTTGACGGTGTAGGTGGAGCCCTCGAGCTTCGCCTTCACCTCGCTGGCGTGGTCGGCGTCGCGCACCGCACGGGACTCGCGCGCCTTCTTGATCGAGTCGATGGTCTTCTCGCCGCCACGGGTCCAGCGGATGCCGAAGCCACGGGGGATGAGGTAGTTGCGGCCGTAGCCGTCCTTGACCTCGACCACGTCGCCCGGGGCGCCGAGACCGGTGACCTCCTGGGTCAGGATGAGCTTCATGTCCGTCCCCTTCCTCAGCGAGCCGTCGACGTGTAGGGCAGCAGCGCGACCTCACGGGCGTTCTTCACGGCCGTGGCGACGTCACGCTGGTGCTGCACGCAGTTGCCGGTGACTCGACGGGCACGGATCTTGCCGCGGTCGGAGATGAACTTCCGCAGCAGGTTGGTGTCCTTGTAGTCGATGTAGGACGTCTTGTCCTTGCAGAACTGGCAAACCTTCTTCTTCGGCTTGCGGAGTACTGGCTTGGCCATTGTGGTGCTCCTTGGATGAGCCCGGCACCAGGGTGAGTACTGGCGCCGGAATGGTTGGCTTTGTCGGTCTGTTCAGTTGTCGTTCAGAAGGGAGGCTCGTCGGAGCCCGGAGCGGCCCACGGGTCCTGGCCGCCCTGCGGGGCGCCGGACTGGCCGCCGCCCTGCGGTGCGGACTGCTGCCCGCCCCAGCCGCCGGAGCCTCCAGCCGGAGCGCCGCCCTGGCCCTGGTTGCCACCCCAGCCGCCCTGGCCGCCCGGGTTGCCCTGGCCGCCGGCCTGGTTGCCGCCCTGCGGCGTCGCCCACGGGTCGTCGCCGCCGCCGAAGCCACCGCCACCGCGAGAGGCGCGGGTCACCTTGGCCGTGGCGTACTTCAGGCTCGGGCCGACCTCGTCGACCTCGAGCTCGATGACGGTGCGGCGCTGGCCCTCGCGGTCCTCGTAGGAGCGCTGCTTGAGCCGGCCCTGCACGACGACGCGCATGCCCTTGGTCAGCGACTCGGCGACGTTCTCCGCGGCCTGGCGCCAGACCGAGCAGGAGAGGAACAGCGCTTCGCCGTCCTTCCACTCGTTGCTCTGGCGGTCGAAGGTCCGCGGCGTCGACGCGATCCGGAAATTCGCGACCGCCGCACCCGAGGGGGTGAAGCGCAGCTCCGGGTCGTCGACGAGGTTGCCGACGACGGTGATGACTGTCTCGCCTGCCATGTGGTCTCCCTAGTGTCTCGAGCGGCTTCGCTGGGGTCAGCGAGCGTCGGGACGAATGACCTTAGTGCGGAGCACCGACTCATTCAGCGTGAGCTGGCGGTCGAGCTCCTTGACGGTGGCCGGCTCGGCCTGCAACGACACGACGGCGTAGATGCCCTCGGCGTTCTTGTCGATCTCGTAGGCGAGGCGACGGCGGCCCCAGATGTCGACATTGTCGACGGAGCCACCGTCGTTGCGCACCACGTTGAGGTAGGTGTCCAGCGACGGGGCGACGGTCCGCTCCTCGAGGTCTGGATCGAGGATGACCATGAGTTCGTAGGCACGCACGATGCGCCTACCTCCTTCGGACTCAGCGGCCACGGACGTTCCGTGGCAGGAGGAGCTCCCCAGGCCAACCGGACAGCCTTCAGGGGAGCGACAGCACAGGCTACCAAGTCCTCACACCGCCCGCGAAATCGTCGATGGGCGGCTCGTAGGCTGGCGTCATGACGTTCTCCATCGGCGCCCACGTCGACCAGGCCGACCCCATCGCCGCAGCCAAGGCGCGCGGGACCGACGTCGTTCAGTTCTTCCTCGGCGACCCGCAGGGCTACAAGGGGCCTGAGGTCCGGTACGCCGGCGGTGCGGCGGGCCTGCGCACCGACGCGGAGGCCGCCGGCATCCAGCTCTACGTGCACGCGCCCTACATCGTCAACGTCGCGACCACCAACAACCGGATCCGGATCCCGAGCCGAAAGCTGCTCCAGCAGCACATGGACGCGGCCGCGGAGATCGGCGCGCGAGGGCTGATCGTGCACGGCGGCCACGTGAACAAGGCCGACGACCCCAGGTCGGGATTCGACAACTGGCGCAAGGCCGTCGAGGCGACCGACATCAAGGTCCCGCTGCTCATCGAGAACACCGCCGGCGGCGACAACGCCATGGCCCGCCAGCTCGACCGGATCGCCGGCGTCTGGGAGGCGATCAGCGCCGCGGAGGGGTTCGACGACGTCGGCTTCTGCCTGGACACCTGCCACGCCTGGGCGGGTGGCATCGAGCTCGGTACGGCGGTCGAGAAGCTGCGCGGCATCACCGGGCGCATCGACCTCGTGCACGCCAACGATAGCCGGGACGCCTTCGACTCTGGAGCCGACCGGCACGCCAACTTCGGCAACGGCCAGCTGCCACCCGACGAGTTCGCAGCGGTGGTGCGGGAGGCCGGCGCGCCCGTCGTCTGTGAGACCCCCGGTGGCCCCGAGGAGCACAAGGCCGACTTCGCCTGGCTGCGCGAGCACCTCTGAGGATGGGGACCGTCGGGCGGCGCACGCTCCTGCGCGGCACCGTCGGCCTGGGCACGATGGCCGCGCTGGCAGCCTGCGGCGCCGACGAGCCGGGGCCCGGAGCCACCGGGCAGCGGACCAGTACGGTGCGGTCCCGCTACGGCAGCCACCCCGACCAGCTCGGCGTGCTGAGGGTCCCGCGTGCCACGACGTCACTCCCCACCGTGGTGCTGCTCCACGGAGGCTTCTGGCAGGACAACTACGGCCTCGACCTGATGGACGACCTCGCGGAGGCGATCACCCGGCTGGGCCACGCCACGTGGAACGTCGAGTACCGCCGCCTCGGCAGCGGAGGCGGCTGGCCGGCGACGTTCACCGACGTGGCCGACGCCATCGACCACCTGCGCCCGCTCTCCCCAAAGGCGGGTCGTGACCTGGCGGGTGACGTGGTGCTCCTCGGGCACTCCGCGGGCGGACAGCTCGCCGCCTGGGCGGCCAGCCGGACCCGCCGGAGGCCCGGAGGACCGGCACGGGTGCCGGTGCGAGCGACGATCTCACTGTCCGGTGTGCTCGACCTCCGTGCCGCCGCGCGGGAGTTCCTCGGCGGAGGGACGGTGCAACGCCTCATGGGTGGCGAGCCCGACCGGGTGCCGGATCGCTACCGGCTCGGCGACCCCGTCGAGCTGGTGCCGGCGCACGGGAAGGTCTGGGCGGTGCACGGCACCAGCGACATCGTCGTACCGCTCCAGCAGAGCACCGCCTACGTCGCAGCCGCGCGCCGGGCCGGCGGGCAGGCGGAGCTGGTGCAGGTCCCGGGTGAGCACCTCGACCTGATCGACCCGCACGCGGCGGCGTGGGACACCGTCAGCCGGCTGTTGCGCGCCACTGGCTGACACACCAGCGTCGCCAGCCGACCGGCCGGAGGACGCTCATGTGACAACGACGGGTGCCCGACCGCGGCACTGCCGGTGGTTAGGCTCGGCCGGGTGACCTCCTCCGCCGCCGAGCCCTCCCCCGTCCAGCCCTCGCCCGTCGAGCCCTCCCGCGTCGAGCTCGGCGTCCGGACGATCACCCCGGAGGAGCACCTCGGCTTCCTGCGGACCCGCCGCAGCGCGAGCTTCCTGCAAACACCCGCCTGGGGACAGGTCAAGCGGGAGTGGAAGGCCGAGTCCATCGGGTGGTTCGCCGACGGTGAGCTCGTCGGCGCCGCCCTGGTGCTCTACCGGCAGCTGCCCCGGGTCCGTCGCTACCTCGCCTACCTGCCTGAGGGGCCCGTCATCGACTGGGAGTCCGAGCACCTCGGCGCCTGGCTGCAGCCGATGGCCGCACACCTCAGGCGGCAGGGCGCCTTCGGCATCCGGATCGGACCTGCTGTGGTCACCCGCCGCTGGGACGCGGCGACGGTCAAGGAGGGCATCGCCGACGACGACGTCGCCAGCCTCACCGCACTGGCGCCGACGGAGCGCAGCGAGGTCGGCGCCCGCGTCGTCTCGCAGCTGCGCGAGCTCGGCTGGCGCAGCCAGTCGGTCGCCGGGGGGTTCTCCGCCGGCCAGCCGCAGTACAACTTCCAGATCCCGCTCCGCCACCCCGACGGCACGCCGCGCACCGAGGACGAGGTCCTCAAGGGGATGAACCAGCAGTGGCGACGCAACATCAAGAAGGCGGCCAAGGCGGGCGTCGAGGTCAGCACCGGCCAGGGAGAGGCCGACGTCGCCGCCTTCCACGAGCTCTACGCCCACACGGCCGAGCGCGACCACTTCACCCCGCGCCCGCTCGGCTACTTCACCAGGATGTACGACGCCCTCGGTGCCGAGGAGCCGGACCGGATCCGGCTCTACCTCGCCCACCACGAAGGGGACCTGGTCGCCGCGACGATCTGGATCCGCGTCGGGACCCACACGTGGTACTCCTACGGGGCCAGCTCCTCTGAGAAGCGTGAGGTGCGCGGCTCCAACGCCATCCAGTGGCAGATGGTCCGGGACGCGCTCGCCGCCGGGGCCGACGTCTACGACCTGCGTGGCATCACCGACACGCTCGCCTCGGACGACCCGCACCTCGGCCTGGTCCAGTTCAAGGTCGGCACCGGCGGGGAGGCCGTCGAGTACGCCGGCGAGTGGGACCTGCCGCTCAACCGCGCCATCTACAAGGCGTTCGAGCTCTACCTGAAGAGGCGCGGCTGATGTCCGTCGTACTCACCGTGGACGGGGACCGCTGGCGCGCGCACCTGCGGGAGACCTTGGCGGCCGAGCCGGAGCTGGTGCCGGTGGTCAAGGGCAACGGCTACGGGTTCGGCAACGGCCGGCTGGCCCGCAGGGCGCAGTGGCTGGCCGACCAGGGCCCTGGCTGCGACACGGTGGCGGTCGGCACCTACCCCGAGCTCGCCGACGTGGAGAAGCGGTACGACGGTGACCTGGTCGTCCTGACCCCGTGGCGGCGCTTCCTCGACGGGGCCGCGGAGGCGTTGGCGAGCGACCGGGTGATCCACACCGTCGGCCGGACCGGCGACCTCGAGACGATGGCGGCCACGGCGGCCGCGGGGGCTCGGCCTCGCGTGGTGCTCGAGCGGATGACCTCGATGAAGCGGCACGGCTTCACCGCCCGGGGCCTGCGCACGGCGGCGGCCGAGGCGAAGCAGGCGGGTGTCCGCCTCGAGGGCGTGTCGATGCACTTCCCGCTCGACCGGTCGCCCGGTGCCAACCTCGCCGAGCTCGAGGCGCTGATGACCGACGTCGTCGCGGCCGGCCTGCACCGGGAGGGCCTGGTCGTGTGGGTCTCGCACCTCCGGGCGGCCGACCTGTCGGTGATCCGTCAGCACCACCCCGAGGTGCGGTTCCGGCCCCGGGTCGGCACGGCCCTCTGGCTCGGTGACCGCGGCGCACTGCACGTCACCGCCCGGGTGCTGGACCTCCACCCCGTGGAACGGGGCGAGTCGTTCGGCTACCGCGGCCGGACGGCCCCGCGCAGCGGCACGATCGTGGTCGTCTCCGGGGGGACCGCCCACGGCATCGGCCTGGAGGCTCCGACCGGGGACACCAGCCTCCGGTCGCGGGCGACCAGCCTGGCCAGGGGCGGCCTTGATGCCCTCGGCGCCGTCCGGTCGCCGTACGTCATCGGCGGCAAGCAGCGGTTCTTCGCCGAGCCGCCGCACATGCAGGCCTCGATGCTGTTCCTGCCCGCCGGCGCCGACGTCCCCGAGATCGGCGACGAGGTGCCGCTCAACGTGCGTTACACCGCCACCGCGTTCGACCGCGTGTCGATCACCTGAGGGCTGCCGGACCGGACGTCGCGCGCCACCAGGACCACGAGGTAGAGCTCGGCGGCCACCCGCAGCAGGATCGCCAGGTGGTAGGCCAGCGGGACGTTCCCCGAGGCCGGGTCCAGCCAGCCGCCGAGGTAGAGCCAGACAGCGCCGAAGTACAGCAACTCGCCGCCCTGCCAGATGAGGAGGTCGCGCCACCGCGGCCGCGCCAGCACAGCGAGCGGCAGCAGCCAGAGCACGTACTGCGGCGAGTACACCTTGTTGACGAGCAGGAACGCGGCCACGACGAGGAACCCGATCTGCGCCACTCTCGGTCGCGCCGGGGCGCTGACGCCCAGCGCCAGGATGGCCAGGCAGGCCAGCGCGAAGGCGACCAGGGACACCGCGTTGATCGCTCCGGGCGAGGCGTGCAGGCCGTGTTGGTCCAGCACGAGCCACAGCGAGCCCAGGTCGGCACCGCGGTCGGAGTTGAACGTCCAGAAGACCTTCCACTCCTGGGGCCCGGTCACCAGCGCAGGCAGATTCACCAGCAACCACGCCGACGCGGCGCCCACCGCACTGACCCCGAGCGGCCGAAGCGAACGCGGCCCCGGCCGGCCACCCCGGTGTGCCGACACCGCCGACCAGAGCACGTCGACCAGGAAGGCGCCGAGCAGGAACACCGGGTAGAGCTTCGCCGCAGCACCCAGCCCGACCATCACCCCGGCCAGCGCGGGACGCCGGCGCACCCACGCCCACAGCGCACCGGCGGTGCAGAGGACCGCCAACAGGTCCCAGTTCACCAGGGCGCTCACCAGCAGCACCGGCGAGACCGCGAAGGCTGCGGCATCCCAGGGCCGACCGGGGCTCGCACCGGCCAGGAAGAACACCGCACCGAGCCCGCACAGGAACAGCACGAGCGCGGACAGCAGGAAGTAGCGGTTCACCTCGCCGGCCATCCCGGGGAGACCCCAGAGCGCCGCCGGCTCGGCGTGCGACCTGATCTCGTACGACGGTCCGGTGGCCAGCGGCCGGACCAGCTCCGAGACGCCCCAGGCGAGGTAGGAGATCCCGACGGGGTACTCCATCACCTGGTAGCGCCCGTCGTCCGCGGCGTAGGGCCAGCGGTGCTCGGCGAAGCCTCGGCCGGTGTAGAGGTAGGGGATGTCGGAGTAGCACATCTTCCCGTAGCGGACGTCGGTGTCCGACCAGTTCGTCTCTCCGCACGGGTACTTCTGGACCAGCCCGAGCGCGAACACCACGGTGAACAGGGCCAGAAGCACCCGCACGGGTGTCCACCAGCGGTGCGGCCGGGCGTGGTCGCCCGCGGGCCCGCCGACGACCTCGCTCAGCGACGCGACGACCGGGTCGTCATGCGTCGGCCGCTGGGTCACCTCCCGGAGCCGCCGCCGGAGCCGCCGTTCTGCGGCTCTGTCGTCGCGCTGGACGTCGGCGAGGACGACGGTGACGGCGACGGGCCCTTGCAGTCGGGGTCACCCGGCACGAGGCTGCACTCGCCGTCCGACGTCGGCTTCGGCTCCGGCGTCGGGCTCGGTGTCGGCGTCGGTGTGGGCGTCGGCTTCGGCTTCTTGCAGTCCGGGTCGTCCGGGTAGCCGTACTTCGGGTCGCAGGTGCCGTTCTTCGTCGGCTCCGGCTCCTCCGTCGGGGACGGCGGCGGCGGGGGCGGCGTGTAGGGCTCGTGGCCCTCGGTCGGCGGGTCGCCCTCGACGTACGCCGGCGGCGGGAAGTCCTCCACCGGCACCCCGTCCATCAGCCGGGTCATCAGCGCGGTCCACGTGTCGGCCGGGTAGTCCGCCCCGAAGTACGACGGCAGGAAGCCGTCGAGGGCCTCGTTGCCCTTGCCGCGGACGTACATCACCGCGGTCGCCACCTGGGGGGTGTAGCCGACGAACCACGAGGAGGAGACGTGGTCCTCGGCGTTGGTCGCCGTCCCGGTCTTGCCGGCCGCCGGGCGGCCGAGGCCCTGGGCAGCCGCGCCGGTGCCGTTCTTGACGACTTGTTGCAGGGCGTAGCTGACGTCCGCGGAGATGTCCTCGCTCAGCACGCGGTTCTTCCGGTGCGGGGCCTTCCACAGCGTCTTGCCGTCGCTCTTCCGGCTGACCTTCTCGATGATGTACCAGTCGTGGTGGACGCCGCCGTTGGCGATCGTCGCATAGGCGTTGGCCATGTTGATCGGACTGATCGTGGCCGAGCCCAGGGAGATGCCGGCGTTCGCCTTGAGCCCCGGAGCGTTCTTCGGGATGCCCATCGCGATGGCGGTCTTCTTGATCTTCTCCGGCCCGTGGTCCATCGACATGGTGAGGTCGATGTAGGCGGTGTTGATCGAGTCCTCGGTCGCCTTGACCAGGCTCACCGCGGCGCCGTAGTCGTGGCCGTCACCGGGCCCTTCGTTGACGACGGTTGACCCGTCGGGGAACTCGTACGGCGAGTTTCCCTGGAAGGTGCTCTTCAGGCTGAAGCCGTCCTTGATGCCGGCCGCCAGGGCGAACGGCTTGAACGCCGATCCCGGGGCGCCGCCCAGCTTTGCCCAGTTGAGCTGGCTCTTCAGGTAGTTCTGGCCGCCGAAGAAGCCGAGCAGGGCGCCGCTCTTCACGTCGACCGACGCGGTGGCGACGTGCAGGCCCTTGAGCCCCTCGGGCCGCACCTCGGTCACGGCCTCCTTGGCGGCCCTCATCGCCTTCTGGGTGAAGGTGGTGGTGACCTTCAGTCCGCCGCCCTCGATCTCGGTCTCGTCGAAGCCGAGGCGGAGCAGCTCGTCCTTGACCATGTGCAGCATGAAGCCCCGCTGGCCGCCGTACTTGTCCTCGGTGTTCGGCTTGACCCGCTTGGGGAGGTGTCCCTTCGCCTTGTCGGCCTGGGCCTGGGTGATCGCGCCGGTCTCGGCCATGCCGTTGTAGATGTAGCTCATCCGGCCCAGCAGCGCCTCGCGGGCGTCCTTGCCGTTGTCCGGGCTGAGCGAGCTCGGCGAGTTCACGATCGCCGCGAGCATGACGGCCTGGCGCAGGTTCAGGCGCTTCGCCGGGATGCCGAACCATGCCTGCGCGGCCGCCTCGATGCCGTAGGCGCCGCGCGCGAAGTAGACGGTGTTGAGGTAGCCCTCGAGGATCGCCGTCTTGGACCGCTCCTGCTGGATCTTCAGCGAGAGGAACGCCTCCTTGACCTTGCGCTGGAGGGTGCGCTCCTGGCTGAGGTAGAGCAGCTTGACGTACTGCTGAGTGATCGTGGAGGCGCCCTGCGTCGCGTTGCCCTTGGCGTTGGAGAAGGCGGCGCGCAGGATGCCCTTGGGGTCGATGCCCTTGTTGGTCCAGAAGGTGCGGTCCTCGGCGGCGACGATGGCCTCCTGCATCACCTTCGGCACCTCGGTGAGCGGGATCGACTCCCGGTTCTGCACCGCGAACCGGCCCAGCTCGTGCTTGCCGTCGGCGTAGTAGACGCTCGTCGTCTGGGCCTGGAACGCCCGGTTCGGGTCGGGGATGGTGGTCGCGCGGTAGGCGAAGTAGAAGACACCCACTCCGACGAGGGCGCACACCAGCCCGACGATGAGCAGGCGCCGCAGCCACACGCGCGCTCGGCTCCGTCCGGCCGGGCGCGTCTCCCGACGGGTGCCGGCACCGCCTCTGGACGAGCCGGATCGCGCCCCGGATCGTGGTCCGGGTCCCTTGCGGGGCGGCCTTGCGTTTCCACTCACGTGCGGTCTGCTCCAGGTCGTGCGGCGGCGGGCGTCAGGTCGAACGGGGTCGAGACTACGGCGTGGCACCACAACCGGCCCACTGCGCCGAGGGCCGGTGTGATGCGTTCAACGGTGCGGCGGCGGCACCCGGCTCGTCGCTCGATATATCGATACGATAGGTTGTCTCGATAGAACGCGTCGACACGTCCACGGGTCGAACGCCCGTCCGTCCACGAGGAGCTCTGCCCGCATGCCACGCAAGGGAGCCACCCTGGAGCTGGCCGTCCTCGGCCTGCTGCAGGAAACGCCGTTGCACGGCTACGAGCTGCGCAAGCGGCTCAACCTGCTGCTCGGCTGGACCCGGCTGCTCTCCTACGGCTCCCTCTACCCGGCGTTGAAGCGGATGCTGCGGGCCGGCTGGATCACCGAGGTGGCGACCGCGTCACCAGGTGTCTCGCGGCGCCAGCGGATCGTCTACCAGATCACTCCCGCAGGGGCGGAGTTCTTCGCCTCGGAGATCACCGACGCCGGGCCGGCCGCCTGGGAGGACGAGAACTTCAACATGCGGTTCGCGTTCTTCTCGAGGACCGACGCGGGTGTCCGCATGGGGATCCTCGAGGGCCGTCGGTCCCGCCTGCAGGAGCGGCTCGACCGGGCCCGTGGACAGCGCAGCGGCGACGACCGCTATGTCTCAGAGCTGCAGCGGCACTCCATCGAGTCCGTCGAGCGCGAGGTCAAGTGGCTCACCGAGCTGATCGAGGCCGAGCGCGCCGCCCAGGGCAGGTCCGGCACCGAGCGAGGGGCCACGAAGGAACGCAGCACCCCCCAGTCTTCGCCGGCAGCCAAGCCGAGCGAGATCACCGAAATCAGTTGAGAAGCAAGATCGTAGGAGGAGACACATGGGCTCGGTTCGCGTAGCCATCGTGGGAGTGGGCAACTGCGCCACCTCCCTGATCCAGGGCGTGCAGTACTACAAGGATGCGGACCCGGCAGGTTCGGTCCCCGGTCTCATGCACGTCACCTTCGGCGACTACCACGTCGGCGACGTAGAGTTCGTCGCCGCGTTCGACGTCGACGACAAGAAGGTCGGCAAGGACCTCTCCGAGGCGATCAACGCCTCCGAGAACAACACCATCAAGATCTGCGACGTGCCGACGCTCGGCGTCGAGGTGCAGCGCGGCCACACGCTCGACGGGCTCGGCAAGTACTACCGGGAGACGATCGAGGAGTCCGGTGCCGAGCCGGTCGACGTCGTGCAGGCGCTGAAGGACTCCGGCGCCGACGTGCTGGTCTCCTACCTGCCGGTGGGCTCCGAGGAAGCCGACAAGTTCTACGCCCAGTGCGCGATCGACGCGGGCGTGGCGTTCGTCAACGCACTGCCGGTCTTCATCGCCTCCGACCCGGTCTGGGCGAAGAAGTTCGAGGACGCCGGCGTCCCGATCATCGGTGACGACATCAAGAGCCAGGTGGGCGCCACCATCACCCACCGGGTGCTGGCCCGCCTGTTCCAGGAGCGCGGCGTGGTGCTGGACCGCACCTACCAGCTCAACGTCGGCGGCAACATGGACTTCAAGAACATGCTCGAGCGCGAGCGGCTGGAGTCCAAGAAGGTCTCCAAGACCCAGGCCGTGACGTCCAACATCGACCACGACCTCGGCGCGCGCAACGTGCACATCGGCCCGTCCGACTACGTGCAGTGGCTCGACGACCGCAAGTGGGCCTACGTCCGCCTCGAGGGCCGGGCGTTCGGCGACGTCCCGCTCAACCTCGAGTACAAGCTCGAGGTGTGGGACTCCCCCAACTCCGCCGGGATCATCATCGACGCCATCCGCGCCGCCAAGATCGCCAAGGACCGCGGCATCGGTGGGCCGATCCTCTCGGCCTCGTCGTACCTGATGAAGTCGCCGCCGGTGCAGCGTCCCGATGACGAGGGCCGAGCCTCCGTCGAGGCCTTCATCCGCGGAGACGTGGAGCGCTGACGACTCCCCCACGGGGGACGCTCGACTGATTTCGGTTGCAGGACCCTTCCGGCCACGGCCGGGAGGGTCCTTGCGCGTCTCGGGCGCGCCGACCTGTGGAGATCCCGTACGACGCCCTGTCGGTGGAGCAGGATCGGGGTGTCTGCACCCGATGGCCCGATGTCCCCCGATACCGAGGAGAGAACCATGTCGACGCTGCCCCCACCGCCCCCGGACCAGCCGGCTGCTCCGCCGCCATCGCCCTACGGCGGCGGTCCTGCCCAGAGCACGGACGCCGCCGGCTTCTTCAAGGCGCTGTTCGACTTCAGCTTCACGACGTTCATCACCCCCAAGGTGGTGAAGGTCGTCTACGTCCTCGCGACCGCGCTGCTGGCGCTCGGGTGGCTGGTCTTCCTGATCGGCGCCTTCGCCGACAGCGCCGGCGCAGGGATCGCCGTACTCCTCATCGGACCTGTGGTGCTGCTGGTCTATCTCGCCCTGATCCGGATGACTCTGGAGTTCTACCTGGCCATCGTCCGGATGAGCGAGGACATCCACCACCGGTTGCCCGGCCGCTGACCGGAGCGGGTCGGCACGCGGGGGTTACTCTCGAAGGCGTGAGCTCGCTGCAGTGTGCCGCCACGCTGGTCGTGGCCCGGCACGGTGACGCGGCCTTCGCGGAGACGACGTTCTCCGACGAGGGCGGCTCCCTCACCCTCGAGGGGCGCCGGCAGGCGACGCAGCTCGCCGACTCCCTGCGCGACCGCCGGGTCGCGCACATCTGGAGCTCGGACGCGGCGCGCTGTGTGCAGACCGCCGAGATCGTCGCCGCCCGGCTCGG
>DASSOK010000120.1:0-20449 GCA_035700665.1 Marmoricola sp. | reverse complement strand
GGCGAGGTCGTCGACCTGCTGGCCGCCCTGCAGCGCAGCGTGGATGCGGCAAAACGCGCCCGCGGCGAGGCACCGGCCGGGGAGAAGGCGACGGACGCGGCCGAGGACGAGGACGGGTCGTCGGGGACGAAGAAGTCCGCGCCGAAGAAGTCCGCGGCGAAGAAGTCCGCCGGCACCGGCAAGAAGAAGCCCGCCCGGAAGTCGACGCGCAAGGCCAGCTGACCACACGAATTCGCTCGCACCCCGTGACTTTGTCCGAGCCGTGTCGTTGCAGTGACAGAACGGACGTTCACCCAATATGGTGACGAACACATCGTGGGGCGTGCTCTTGCTTGCCCTGGCAAACCAACGGCCCGGGAGTGGTGCGGGGCCCGTACGGGGAGGAATGACCTTGAATCGTCGAGGACTGCGGCTGGGAGCCGCCCTTGGAGCAGCTGCCCTCAGCTCGCTCGCCATCGCGCCGGCGTTCGCCGCGACCACCGTGTCGCAGGCGACGGCCAGTGCCATCAACCTGAGCATCGGTGGTCAGAGCGCCTACTCCGGCAAGACCACCGCGACCAACGACGGCACCGAGGAGACCAAGACCGGTGTCGCCCAGCCGCCGATCTCGGTGCTCGGCAACCAGGGGCTCCTCAACGTCGGCGTGCTGACGCAGGAGTCGACCGCGCAGGTGTCCGGCAATGCCGGCGTCTCCGCCGCGTGCGCCGGCGTGGCCGGCAACGGTGGCAGCACCTCTCCGCTCGCGAACGTCGGCGATTCCAGCTGCATCACGCCCGGTGAGCCCGTGGGCATCTCGATCGCCAACCTCGACCTCTCCGGTGTGGTCGTCATCGACCCGGCCTCGGCGCTCGGCCCGCTGGCGGAGGCCAATCCGGTGCTCGAGCAGATCCTCAGCGCGATCACCCAGCCGCTCTCCGAGGCGATCGGTGAGACGCCGCTGGGCGACCTCGCGCTCGGGGGTAGCTTCGGTGCGGTCGAGGCCATCTGCCAGGCACGTCCCGGCACCGCGTCCGGCGACGCGAACATCGTCGACACCAACGGCGGGGACGACAGCACCCCCATCACCCTGACCCTGCCCGGTCAGGAGCCCGTCGTGCTGGCGAACCTCGACGCCCACCCGGCGCCGAACACGCACATCCCGGTCAACCTCGACGATGCGACCGAGGCCATCCTCGGTGCGGTGCAGACGGAGCTCGAGACGGCTCTGGCAGAGGCGGGCACGACTGGTCCGCTGGCTCCCCTGGCTGCACTGCCGGAGGCGCTGCAGACCCAGGTCATCGAGGCGCTGGTGGACGCGACCCGTGACCAGCTGCTCCAGCCGCTGCAGGACAACATCCTCGACATCACGCTCAACAAGCAGGTGCCGTTCCCGGCCACCGACCGCATCGACGTGACGGCCCTCGACCTGCAGCTGCTCCCGGCAGCGAAGCAGTTCGCCGGCGACTCCCTGGTCAGCCTGCAGCTGGCCGAGGTCACCTGTGGACCGAACAGCACGCTGGCGCCGGCCGCCAACCCGTCCCCGTCGCCGGAGCCGGCCCCGCAGCCGGGCCCGGACAAGGGCACTCCGACGCTGCCGACCAGTGTCGACTCGGGTGCCGGTGGGAACTCCAACACCGGGGTGATCCTGGGCGCCACGGGTGCGCTGCTCCTGGTGGCCGGTGCGACCGGTCTCCTCGGGTACCGCCGGCTGCTGCAGAAGTGACCCGCTTCGCGACACCGTGAAGAAGTGACCTCTGCGTGAGCTCTGACAGGACCGGCGACGGCTTCCGAGGGTTGACGACACGACTGCTCGTGTTGTTCCTCGCGATGGTCGTCGCCGGTTTTGTCATCCCCTCCCCCGGCGTCAGCGCGCCCGAACCCTTCCACGCGATCCTCAAGCCGGACCAGCGACCGGCGCTCTACCGCCCGATGGCCGGCCCGGCCGCGCCGCGAGAGCTGGTCGTCCGCTCGCTGGGCATCCGGGCACCGATCCTCCCGATCCAGCTCGAGGGCACCGTCCTGACCCCTCCTGCCGATCCGCAGACCGTCGGCTGGTGGGACGTCAGCGCCCGCCCGGGCGCCCGCAGGGGCAACACGGTCGTGACCGGGCACACCGTGCACACCGGCGGCGGCCAGATGGACCGGCTCGGCACGATCGAGCGCGGCGCCCTGGTGCAGATCAAGACGCCGCGCGGCACCATGAACTACGAGGCGACCAGGGTGATCGTCTACACGAAGGCGGAGCTGGCCGCCCACTCGACCGAGCTGTTCACCCAGGAGCGCAAGCACAACCGCCTGGTGCTGATCACCTGCACCGGCTGGACCGGTGTGGACTACACGAGCAACGTCATCGTGTTCGCCGAGCCCCTCGGGATCCGGAACGCGCCGCGCCGGCAGACCGGCAACGACGTCCTCGCGGACGGCGCGATCTAGCCGGCCGTCGCGCCGGCGCGGCTCACGCAGACTCCCACCGGAACAGCCGGGCCGCCACGAAGGTCAGCACGAGGGCGAACGCGAGCAGGATCGCCATGGGGAGCAAGGCGGCCGTCGGTCCCTGGCCGCGGACCATCACGTCGAGCATCCCCTCGTTGAGGTGGCGCAACGGCAAGGCTCGGGACACCGCCTGCAACCAGGCCGGTGTCGCGTCGAGCGGGAAGAAGGAACCGCTCAGGAACGCCATCGGCAGCACGATGAAGTTCGCCATGTTGACCGCGCCCTCGGTGGTCCTCGACACCGCCCCGGCCAGCAGCCCGATCGCCATGAACGCCAGCGTGCCGCAGATCAGCAGAGGGATGCCCATCCACCAGGAGCCGGTGAGCGTCAGGCCGAAGGCAACCGTACCGAGGCCGAGGAAGATGGCCATCTGCACCAGCGCGACGACGATGGTCACGAGCAGCCGCGCGCCGACCACGGTGCGTGCCGGCAACGGCGAGAGCTGAAGACGACGCAGAAGCTTCGACTGCCGCCAGCCCTGCAAGGTCGCCGCGGCACCGAACGCCGCGCTCATCGCGACCGCCCAGCCCAGCAGGCCGGGTGTGACGAACTGGATCGTCTCCAGGGACTCGTCCTCCACGCGCTCGGCGTGGAACCGGTAGGTGGGCGGCTGGCCCGAGGCGGCAATGTTGGCGGCGTTCACGAAGGCGTTCAGTGTCCCCTGCGTGACCGCCGCCTTGACCTGGTCGGTCTGCGTGTAGTGCGCCACCAGCGTGTTGCCGTTCATCTCGATCGCGACATCGGCATCACCGTCCCGGACCTGCTCGAGGGCGGCCGAGCGGTCGTCGGTGCGCTCGACGTCGAAGGCGTCGTCGAAGGCCTCCGCCGCCGCGGCCGGCAGGTGGTCGACGAGCGGGACGGACCCGATCTGCACCAGCTCGCTCTCGCTCTGTCCGCTGTCGGACAAGATGCCACCGAAGAGGACGAGGAACATCAGCGGGAAGATGATCGCGAAGAACACCGAGGCCTTGTCCCGCACGAAGCCCTTGAGGATCGCCACCGCGATCGCGCCGAAGGCGCCGAACCCGGTCACGCGCGGTACTCCCGTCCGGTCAGGTGCAGAAAGACGTCCTCCAGCGTGGCACCGCGCACCTGGAGCCCGTCGAGCGCGTCCCGGCCGGCCAGGAAGGTGAGCACGGCGGCCGGGTCGCGAGTCGTCAGGGTCGTCCCCGCGGCATCGCGGGACACCGCCTCGACCCCGGGCACCGCGTCGACGTCGCTGCCCTGGATTCCTTCCCCGACGGTGATCCGCACCGGCGCGTCGAGGCCCCGGATCAACCTCGCCGGGCTGTCCAGCTCGAGGATCCGGCCGTGGTCCATGATGGCCACCCGGTCGCAGAGGATCTCGGCCTCGTCGAGGTAGTGCGTCGTCAGGACGACGGTCCGCCCCGAGTCGTTCAGCCCGGAGAGCAGGTCCCAGAGGTTCCGCCGCGCCTGTGGGTCGATGGCTGCCGTCGGCTCGTCGAGGAACACCACCTCCGGTTCGTGCACGAGCGCGCACGCGATGGCGAGCCGCTGTGCCTGGCCGCCGGAGAGCTCCTCACAACGGGTGTCGGCCTTGTCGACCAGGCCGACCCGCTCCAGCCAGTCGTCCGCGCGTTCGGCGGCGACGCCGTACAGCGCGCCGAAGGTGCGGATCTGCTCGCGCGCCGTCAGTCGCTCGAAGTAGGCGGACGTCTGCAGCTGCACGCCGATCCGGGGGAGCAACCGGGGGTTGCGCGGCCACGGACTCTCGCCCAGGAGCCGCACCCGGCCACGGTCGGGCCTGCGCAGGCCCTCCACGAGCTCCAGCGTCGTGGTCTTGCCGGCGCCGTTGGGTCCGAGGATGCCGAAGAACTCACCTTCGGCCACCTCGAAGCTCACCCCGTCGACCGCACGCGTCTCCCCGTAGGAGATGGCCAGGTCCTCCACCTCGATCGCTCCCATGGAGCGGGAACCTAGCAACCCATCGGGTCGCGATGAAAATCAATTCGTGGCGAGCAGCGAACGGACGACACGCAGCGCCACCGACATGCGCGCCAGGTCGGCGGTGTCGTCGGCGGTGATCTCCTCGAACGTCTCGGCCGCGCGTCGTACGACGACCTCCTCGCGCTCCTCCCAGGCCGAGACCCGGTCGGCGGCCGAGGCGGAGCTGTCGGTGCTGGCGAGCACCTCGGCGGTGAGCTGCGCGTGCACCGCGTGCAGGTCGTCACGGAGGGCCGCCCGGGCCATCGTCTGCCACCGGTCGTTGCGCGGCAGCGCCAGGATCCGCGCCACCATGCCCGGCAGGCCGATGCGCTCCCCGACCGCGAAATGGACTCCGGCGACCTCGAGGGCGTCCACCCCGTCGCGCTGAGAGGTCTGCACGATGCCCAGGACCATGTAGGCCGGCGGGCACACGGCGACGCGGGCGGCGAGGTCCTCGGGCACGCCCTGCTCCACGAGCCTGTCGCGGCGGCTCTCGAAGCCGGCACGCTCGGCGCCGGTCATGATCTCCGGCAGCGCGGCCATCACCTTCTCCACCGTGACGCCGAACTCGTCGACGGTGGCCTCGCTGTCCATCGGGTGCCGCCGGTTGTTGACCAGCCAGCGCGATGCGCGCTCCACGAGCGTGCGCACCTCCAGCCGCATCCGGGTCTGCACGGCGGCGTCGATCCGGTTGTCGAAGGTGGCGATCTCGCGGTCCAGTGCGGCCGCGCCGTAGATCTCGCGCGCCACGAAGTGCGCCCGGGTCAGCTCACTGGCGCTCGCGGAAGTCTCCCCCGCAAGGCGGTGGTAATAGCTGAAGCCGGCGTGGTTGACGAGCTGGTTGACGATCTGGGTGACGATGATCTCCCGGCGCAGCTGGTGGGACTCCATCTGCGCGCGGTACTCCTGCCGCATCTGGCTCGGGAAGTAGGAGTAGAGGTCCCCGCGGAGGAACGGGTCGTCCGGCAGGTCGCTGTCGAGCAGCTCGTCCTCGAGCAGGATCTTGGTGTAGGCCATCAGCACCGCCAGCTCCGGCGTGGTCAGGCCGTCCTTGCGGTCGATCCGCGCGGCCACCTCACGTCGGGTCGGCAGCGCCTCCAGCTCCCGGTTGAGGACGCCCTTGCGCTCCAGCGCCCGCATCCAGTCCTCGTGCACGTGGAGGAGCGCCGGCGCCTGCGCCTGGGCGTTCGCCAGCGCGAGGTTCTGCTCGTAGTTGTCGTTGAGCACGAGGTCGGCGACCTCGTCGGTCATCGAGGCGAGCAGACTGTTGCGCTGCTTCTCGGTGAGGTCCCCGTCCGTCACGACCTGGTCGAGCAGGATCTTGATGTTCACCTCGTGGTCGGAGGTGTCCACCCCGGCGCTGTTGTCGATGAAGTCGGTGTTGATCCGGCCGCCCCTGGCGGCGTACTCGATGCGGCCGCGCTGGGTGAAGCCCAGGTTGCCGCCCTCGCCGACGCAGCGCACGCGCAGGTCGGCTCCGTTGACGCGGATGGCGTCGTTGGCCTTGTCGGCCGCGTCCCCGTGGCTCTCCGCCTCGGCCTTCACATAGGTGCCGATGCCGCCGTTCCAGAGGAGGTCGACTGGCGCCCTGAGGATCGCCTGCATCAGCTCGGCCGGGGTGAGGGAGGACGACTCCACCCCGAGCGCCTTCTGGGCCTGCTTGCTCAGGGGGATCGACTTCGCCGACCGCGGGAACACGCCGCCGCCCTCGGAGATCAGCGAGGTGTCGTAGTCCTTCCACGAGGATCGCGGCAACTCGAAGAGCCGCTTCCGCTCGGCGAACGACGTGGCCGCGTCGGGGTCGGGGTCGATGAAGATGTCACGGTGGTCGAAGGCGGCGACCAGCCGGATGTGCTCCGAGCACAGCATCCCGTTGCCGAAGACGTCGCCGGACATGTCACCGATGCCCACGCAGGTGAAGTCCTCGGCCTGGCAGTCGACGCCCATCTCACGGAAGTGCCGGCGCACCGAGACCCACGCGCCCCGGGCAGTGATGCCCATCGCCTTGTGGTCGTAGCCGACGGAGCCGCCGGAGGCGAAGGCGTCGCCCAGCCAGAACCCGTGTTCCGCCGAGACCTCGTTGGCGATGTCGCTGAAGCTGGCCGTGCCCTTGTCGGCGGCCACGACGAGGTAGGGATCGTCGTCGTCGTGGCGGACCACCCTCTCCGGCGGTGCCACCTGGCGACCCTCCGGACCGTCGACGATGTTGTCGGTGATGTCCAGCAGGGCGGAGATGAAGGTCTTGTAGCAGTCGACCCCTTCGGCCATCCAGGCGTCCCGGTCGGACGGGTCGGGCAGCTGCTTGCAGAAGAAGCCGCCCTTCGCGCCCACCGGCACGATGACGGTGTTCTTGACCATCTGCGCCTTGACCAGCCCGAGCACCTCGGAGCGGAAGTCGTCGCGGCGGTCGGACCAGCGCAGTCCTCCGCGCGCGACCGCTCCGAAGCGCAGGTGCACGCCCTCCACGCGCGGGGAGTAGACGAAGATCTCGAACTTCGGTCGTGGCTCGGGCAGGTCCGGGATCGCGGAGGGGTCCAGCTTGAGGCTGAGGTAGGGATGCGGCCGGCCGTCCTCGGCGGTCTGGAAGAAGTTTGTGCGCAGCGTCGCCTTGATGGCGGTCAGGTAGGAGCGCAGGATGCGGTCGTGGTCGAGGCTGGAGACCTCGTCGAGAGCGCGGGTGATCCGTTCCTCGATCTCCTGGCACTTGGCGACGCGGGCCTCGCTGTCGGCGGCGATGCCGCCGGAACGGCCGGGGTCGAAACGGGCCTCGAAGAGCTGGACGAGGAGCGCGGTCAGGTCCACGTTGCCCTGCAGCGCCTCCTCGATGTAGTCCTGGGCGAACGGCGTGCCGCCCTGCCGCATGTAGCGGGCGTAGGCGCGCAGCATCATCGCCTGCCGCCAGTGCAGGCGGGCCGCGAGGACGAGTGCGTTGAAGCCGTCGCTCTCGTTGCGGCCGTCCCAGGCGGCGTAGACGGTTTCCTGGAACAGCTCGCGGGCCGCCTCGGGCAGCGCCCGGGGGTAGCGCAGCCCGAAGTCGTAGATGTACGACGGCCGAGGCAGCCCCTCCAGGTGGTAGGGCCGCTCGTCGACGACCTCCACGCCCATTGTGGACAGCACAGGCAGCACCTCGGACAGCGAGAGGCGGGATCCGACGCGGTAGATCTTGAGTCGCGCCTCACCCGGGGCGGCGTCCGCCTGCTGGTACAGCGACAGCCGGATGCCCTCGTCGGCGGCGATCTCCTCAAGCCGGCTGACGTCCACGGACCCGGTGCGAGCCGGGTAGTCCTCCTTGTAGGCCTCGGGGAAGCTGTCGGCGTAGCGGCGGGCCAGGCGGGTGCCGAGCTCCTCGCCGTTGTCGGCCACGACCGCGGCGCTGAAGTCGTCGCGCCAGGAGCGGGCCGCCTCGACGCAGCGGCGCTCCAGCTCGGCGACGTCGACGTCGCCGATCGACTCGCCCTTGCGCGGCCGGACGACGAAGTGCAGCCGGGCGGCGAAGGCGTTGCCGACGTGGGCGGTGTATTCGAGGGAGTCGCCGTGCAGGGCGTCCTTGAGGATGTCGGCGATGCGTTCGCGGACCGTGGTGTTGTAGCGGTCCCGCGGCAGGTAGACGAGCACCGACCAGAAGCGCTCGTAGGCGTCCCGGCGCACGAACAACTTCAGCTGGCGGCGCTCGCGGGTGTACATGACCTGCGAGGCGATCTGCACCAGCTCGTCGACGGGCGTGTGGAAGAGCTCGTCGCGAGGGTAGGTCTCCAGCACGTCCATCAGGGCCTTGCCGGCGTGGCTCATCGGCTCGAAGCCGGCCCGCTCGATGACCTCCGCCGCCTTCTCGCGCGCCAGCGGGATCCGGTTGACCGACTCGTTGTAGGCACCGGAGCTGAACAGCCCGAGGAAGCGGCGCTCGCCGCCGACCTCGCCGCTGTCGTCGAACTTCTTCACCCCGACGTAGTCGAGGTGCACCGACCGGTGCACGGTCGCCTTGGAGTTGGCCTTGGCCAGGACGAGCAGTGTCTTCTCCCGCGCCCGCGCGGCCACGCTGGGGGGCAGCTGCCCCGGCTCCCCAGGATCGGAGCGCAGGATGCCGAAGCCGGTGCCCGGGACCGCCGAGAGGACCTCCTCGTCACCGTGGCGCTCGAGGTTGTACTCGCGGTAGCCGAGGAAGGTGAAGTGGTCGTCGGCCAGCCAGCGCAGGAACGCCCGGCCCTGCTCCAGCTCCTCGTCGGGGAGCGGCGGCGGGTCGTCGGTGAGCTCGGTGATGATCGCCTCGACCTGGCCGTGCATCCGGCCCCAGTCCTCGACGGCCTCGCGGACGTCGGTGAGCACCTTGTCCAGCGTGGCCCGGATCTGCGGGAGCTCGTCGTCGGGCACCCGGTCGATCTCGACGTGCATCCAGGACTCGCGGCAGACGTCGTGCTCCGCGGTGCCGGCGCGCTCGTCCAGGACGCCGTGCAGCTCGCCGGCCACGTCGCGTCGTACGACGAGCTGTGGGTGGATCACCACGTGCACGTCGTGGCCCGCCTCGTCCAGGGCCATCGAGACGGAGTCGACCAGGAACGGCATGTCGTCGGTGACCACCTCCACGACGGTGTGGCCGTCCGCCGACCAGCCGTCGACGGGCACAGTGGGGGTGAAGGCGCGGATGTTGGCGGTGCCCTGTGGTCGCTGGAGGGCGGAGCGGAGGTGGTGCATGACCGCGCCGTAGAGGTCGACCTCGGTCCGGTCCAGGATGTCCTCCGGCGCGGCGTGCCGGTAGTAGCCACGCAGCAGTCGCTGCAGCGACTCGAGGTCCTGGCCGCTCGGGGCGCGCCCCGTAGCGTAGTCACACACCTTGCTGAGCAGCTGGGACTTGCTGTCGTCCAGCGTCGTCGGCACTTTCGCTGACCACCTTCTCGCCGTGGGAGGCACGCCGTCGTGCCTCCCTCTCGACCCTAGGACCGGCGGAAGTCGCGCCACAACTCAGGCGCGCCGGGCCCATCTCGGATTCGAGATGGGGCCTCGGGCACCGTTCACAGCACGGAGCGCAGCTCCCACAGCAACGGGTAGTACTTCAGGTCCAGTCGGCTGCGCAGGTACGCCGCCCCGGTCGAGCCCCCGGTGCCCGTCTTCGCGCCGATCATCCGCTCGACCATGACGACGTGCCGCGCACGCCACGCGGCAGCGAGCTCGTCGTGCTGCAGCAGTGCCTCCGCCAGCCCCCAGATGTCGGAGTACGACGATCGGTCGTGCGCCACCGCTCGGAGCGACGCGGTGATCGCCTCGTCCGAGGAGGTGTCCAACCCTGCCTCGCCGAGGACGTGGACGAACCCGTCCCACAGCGTCGGCTCGTCGAGCCGGCGGGCCAGCCGGGCACTCTCGGCATCGGTGAGGCCGCGGAACCGGCGCACGAAGCCGGGGTCCTTGGCGCCGGAGAGGAACTCCAGCTCGCGGAACTGCACCGACTGGAAGCCGCTGGCGGGTGCCAGCCGCTGCCGGAACTGCAGGAAGTCCTGCGGCGTCATCGTCTCCAGCACGTCGATCTGCTGCACCAGCAGCCGTTCGATCACGTGCATCCGGCCGAGCAGGTGGCGACAGCGCCAGAGGTCACGCCCCTCGCTGCTCGCGTCCGTGCCGACCAGCAGGTCGCGGACGGCCTGCGCCTCGTGCAGCAGCTGCTGGAACCACAGCTCGTAGACCTGGTGGATGGTGATGAACAGCAGCTCGTCGTGCGCCGGCGGGCTCCCCTCCGATCCGGACTCCAGCTTCTGCGCGTCGAGGAGTCGTTCGAGCTGCAGGTAGCTCCCGTAGGTGAGCAGGGCACCCTCTTCACCGAAACTCACGTCACTCATGGGCCCAACCTATGGCGAGCGTTCCGGCCGGCGGTGCCGATCCCCCATGATGCTCCCATGAGACTGCGCCAGGAGCTGACCTACGACGCCGCGCCGGACGAGGTCCTGGCGATGCTGCGCGACCCGGCGTATTGGGACCGGGTCGCCGTCGCGACGGAGGCGCTCGCCAGCCGCACCACCGTCGAGACGGCCGGCGACACCACGACCGTGGTTGTCGACCAGCAGCAGGCCGTCGCCGGCGTGCCGTCGTTCGCGAAGAAGTTCGTCGGCGACTCCACCCGGGCGGTCAAGACGACCGTGTGGCGCGGCCGCAGCGCGACCATCGAGATCGAGACACCCGGCAAGCCCACCCACCTGTCGGGCTCCGCTACGGTCGAGGACCGCGGCGCTGGCAGTGCCCTGGTCTACGACCTGGACGTGCGGGCCAGCGTGCCGCTCGTCGGCGGCAAGCTCGAGAAGCTGGTCGCCGAGCTGACCGGGGCAGGGTTGGACAAGGAGCAGTCCGTCGGGGCTGCCTGGCTGGCAGGAGACCGCTGATGAAGAGGATCGAGCACGAGATGCGCTACGACGGCGCGACGCCCGAGCAGGTCTACGCGATGCTCGGGGACGCCGCCTTCCGCGAGGAGGTCTGCGAGTACCAGCACTTCCCGCGCCGCGAGGTCACCATCACGCCGCAGGGCTCGGGGACGTCGGCAGGGATGTCCGTCCGGGTGGACCAGTACCGGCCGGCCGACGACGTGCCGGGCTTCGCGAAGAAGCTCGTGGGCGACGAGATCAACATCCTGCAGGAGGAGGAGTGGTCCTCGCCGACGCAGGCCGACCTCTCCGTCACCATCCCGGGCAAGCCGGGCTCGATGACCGGGACGATCCGGCTCGTCCGCGACGACGCCGGCACCACCGAGGTGGTCAGCGCCCAGGTGAAGGTGAACATCCCCCTCGTCGGGGGCAAGGTCGAGGGCTTCATCGGCGACATGCTGCTGCGCGCGCTGCGGGCGGAGAACAAGGTCGGCGTCCGCTGGCTCGCCGGTCATTGACCGGCCGTCACGGGTCGCCGTCGCCCCGGTCCCGCCTGCGGGCGATCCAGATGGTCACGGCGAGGAGCAGCACCGGGCCGAAGGCCAGCAGCAGCACCAGGGCGTGCTCGTAGGGGTGCAGCTTGCCCAGGTGGTCCGCGATCACCCGGTCATTGTCCCGGCCTCGCCCCTGGTCCGTCCGCGCAGGGGGTCAGCCCATGTGCGGGTAGCGGTGGTCGGTCGGCGGGACGAACGTCTCCTTGATCGAGCGCGGGGACGTCCACCGCATCAGGTTCGCCGGTGCACCCGCCTTGTCGTTGGTGCCGGAGGCGCGCGCGCCACCGAAGGGCTGCTGGCCGACGACCGCACCGGTGGGCTTGTCGTTGACGTAGAAGTTGCCCGCGGCGAAGCGCAGCCGCTCGCTGGCCCAGTCGATCGCCTGCCGGTCCTGGGCGATCACCGCGCCGGTCAGGGCGTACGGCGCGAAGGACTCCATCTGGTCGACCACTGATCCGAAGCGGTCGTCGTCGTAGACGTGCACCGAGAGGATCGGGCCGAAGAACTCCTCACGGAACATCGGGTCGGTGGGGTCGGTGGAGACCACGACCGTGGGCCGGACGAAGTAGCCGACGGAGTCGTCGTACTGCCCGCCGGCGATGATCCGCGCCTTCGGCGAGCGCTTGGCACGCGTGATCGCCGCCTTGTGCTTGGCGAAGGCACGCTCATCGATGACCGCGCCCATGAAGTTCGACAGGTCGGCGACGTCGCCCATCGACAGGCCCTCGGTATCGCCGACCAGCTGGTCCTCGAGACGCTTCCACACCGACCTGGGGATGTAGGCGCGCGAGGCGGCCGAGCACTTCTGGCCCTGGTACTCGAAGGCGCCACGGATCAGCGCGACGCGGAGCACGTCCACGTCGGCGCTCGGGTGCGCGACCACGAAGTCCTTGCCGCCGGTCTCCCCCACGATCCGCGGATAGGCGCGGTAGGAGGTGATGTTGGCGCCGACCTCGCCCCAGAGATGCTGGAAGGTCTTCGTCGAACCGGTGAAGTGGATGCCGGCCAGGTCGGGGTGGTCGAGCAGCACGCTCGAGACGTCGACGCCGTCGCCGGGCAGCATGTTGATCACCCCCGGCGGCAGGCCGGCCTCCTCGAGCAGCTGCATGGTGAGGTGGGCGGCGAACTGCTGGGTCGGAGAGGGCTTCCAGATGACCGTGTTGCCCATCAGCGCCGGCGCGGTGGGCAGGTTGCCGGCGATGGCGGTGAAGTTGAACGGCGTGATCGCGTAGACGAAGCCCTCGAGCGGGCGGTGATCGGTGCGGTTCCACACGCCGCGGCTGTTGGCGATGGGCTGCTCGGCGAGGATCTCCCTCGCGTAGTGGACGTTGAACCGCCAGAAGTCGATGAGCTCGCAGGCCGCGTCGATCTCGGCCTGCCACACCGTCTTCGACTGGCCGAGCATCGTCGCCGCGACCAGACGGGCGCGCCAGGGGCCGGCCAGCAGGTCGGCCGCCTTGAGCAGGATCGCGGCGCGCTCGTCGAACGGCAGTGCCCGCCATCCGGGTGCTGCCTTCGCGGCTGCGCGCACGGCGGCCTCGGCATCCTTCGACGTCGAGTTCTTCAGCACGCCCAGCACCGAGGAGTGGTTGTGCGGCTGCACCACCGCGATCTCCTCGCCGCCGCCCATCCTGCGGCGACCGCCGATCGTGGCAGTGAGGTTGGCCTGGCGCCGGGTCAGTCGCTTCAGCTCGCCCTCCACGGCATCCCGTTCGGGGCTGCCGGGGGCGTAGTCGAGGTTCGGCTCGTTGGTGGGAGCCGGAGGGGTGGTGATCGCGTCCATGCTCGCGATGTTGTCAGACCGGTCAGCAGTGACCAAGTCTCACGCGAGCAGGTCGTCGATCTCCTGGGTCGCGAACCAGCCCAGCTCCGGCGGGTCCTCGTCGGCCGGGTCGACGTCCTCGGTGTCGGCGTGCACGGCCACCACGTCGCGGAGAGGGATCGCCCCGGTGGAAGAGGTCTCGGCCACCACCACCACACGGCGGCCGGCTCCCGGAAGCAGCGCAGCGGAGGCGTCGGCCGCCTCGAGGAGGGTGTCGTACTCCGACTCCTCCGTGTCGTCGGGGGACGTGAGGTGCCCGGCGTCGCCGGCAACCGCGCCGGCCCGCACCCAGTCACCCAGGAGCGCCAACGTGCCGGGGACGTAGACCCTCATGTCCGGCGACCCCGTGGCGCCCGCGGGCGTGTCGAGCTGGCGCTGTCGACCAGCTCGTCGAGCGCCTCAGTGACGCACTGGCCCAGCACGTCGATGTCCGGCAGCGTGTCCCGGTCGGCGGTGATGCCGTAGTAGACCGCGCCGTCGTAGGAGGTCACCCCGATCGCCACGGAGAACCCAGGCAGCAACGGCGGCACGGGGTAGGTCTCCAGCATCTCGGCGCCGGCGAGATACATCGGGAACTGCGGTCCCGGCACGTTGGTGATCACCAGGTTCACGCCCGAGGCCTCTTCCGCAGCGACCCTCGAGCCGAGCGCGTGGAACGTCGTGGGGGCAAAGCCCGCCACCCCCGCGATCCGGTCCGCGGCGACCGCCTTGCCGGTCTCCTTGTGCGCCTTGAGGCCGTAGGAGACCTGGTGCAGCCGCACGACCGGCGAGGTCTCCCCGATCGGCAGGTCCAGTCGCCGGCCGACGACCTGGGAGCCCAGGGACGTCGGCTCCAGCTCCTCGTCGAGGACGCTCATCGGCACCAGCGCCCGCAACCGGCGTCCGCCGCTGACCGACTCGGCGCGGGTCATCAGCCAGGCGCGGAACGCACCGGTGAGCGTTGCCAGCACGACGTCGTTGACGGTGCCGCCGTGCACTCGGCGGACCCGGCGGTAGTCCTTGAGCGAGGTCCGGACCAGCACGACGCGCCGCTGCTCCGACGGGTCGTGGTTGAACGGCGAGTCCGGGACGTTGCGCCGATTGGAGAGTGCCCGCGCGACGTCTCCAGCCCAGCCGGTCGCGCCTGCGACCGTGCGGGTCAGCGCCTCGACACCGTCCCGGGCGGTGCTCAGCGCGGTCGTGGGGTTCCGCACGGTGTCGAGGACGGCGTCGCGGACCAGCCGGACGGGGGTGGGCTCCGGCGCGGGGCTCCACCCTTCATGGACGAGTGTGCGCGGCCCGGGGTCGACGTCGAGCAGCACCTGGCCCAGGTCGACCGTGGAGACCCCGTCGACGAGGATCTGGTGCGACTTGGAGAGCACCGCCACGCGACCGCCCTCCAGGCCCTCGACGAAGTAGACCTCCCAGAGCGGCCGGCCCGGGTCGAGCCGCCGCGACATGATCCGCGCGGTCAGCTCCCGGAGCTGGTCCATCGTCCCGGGACGGGGCAGCGCGGAGCGTCGTACGTGGTAGCCGAGGTCGAAGTCCGGGTCGTCGACCCACACCGGGTTCGCCAGCCGGCCGGGCACCCGGCGCACGTGCTGGCGGTACCTCGGGACGAAGGTGATCCGGTCGTCGATGTGCGCCACCAGTGCGTCGTAGTCGAAGCCGGAGTCCTGCGGGTCGAACACCTCGAGGGTGACGTTGTGCATCGGCGTGCGCGCCGACTCCTCGGCGAGCAGGGCGAGGTCGCGACCACGCAGCCGCTCGCTCGTCGACATCGTCGCCTCCCGTCGTTGACACTTCTTGCGAGATTCTCAGTCCGGCCGCGGACCCGCGGGGGCGTCCCGGACGCACTGCATGGGATTCTGGCAGAGCCGCCGGCGCGCTGCCGGGTCCGTCCACCCAGGAGGTTGACTTGTCGTCCCGTCCCCTTCGCATCGTCTCGACCGGTCTGGCGGCCGGGGCGCTCCTGCTGAGCGCCGCGTGCGGCTCCGCCGAGACCGAGAAGAGCGGCGGCACCGAGGTGCAGGCCACACCGGTGACCCCCTCCACCAGCGAGACCGGCTCGCCGTCCCCGTCCGCCACTCCGGACGACTCCGGCGCGAAGACGGTCGAGGTGCACTTCACCGAGGACAGCGTCGAGCCACTCGGCAAGGTCGTGAAGCTGGACGTCGGCCAAAAGCTCGTGCTGGACATCGACGCCGAGGTGCCGGGCGAGATGCACGTCCACTCGACACCCGAGCAGGAGATCGCCTACCCGGCCGGTGAGTCACAGGCGGAGATCGTCATCGACCGACCGGGAGTGGTCGAGGTGGAGTCGCACACCCTCGACAAGCTGGTGCTGCAGCTCGAGGTCCGCTGAGCCAGCCGTGATCCCCCTGTTCGTCCCGCTGCACGGGCTCGGCGGCGGCAAGGACCTGCCCATCCCGGCCCCACTCGCCATCGCGGGCGGCACCGCCGCGCTGATCGTGTCCTTCTGCGTGCTGATCCTCGCCTGGCGACGGCCACGCTACGAGCCCGCCGGCCCGGGGCTGCGGCGGAGGTGGCTGGACCGCTTCGACAGCGACGGCTTCCGCTGGACACTCCGCCTGCTCGGCCTGGTCGCGGCCGGGTACGCCGCCATCCCGCTGCTCTGGGGCGACGACGTCCGGATCAACCCGGCGCTGGGGGTCTTCTACGTCCTCGTCTGGGTCGGCATCGTGCCTGCCTCGTTGCTCTTCGGCCGCGTGGTGGCCGCGGTCAGCCCGTTGCGGACGATCAACCTGCTCCTCGTCCGCGTGACCGGCGGCGAGCCCGAGAAGGGCGTGCTGCGCTACCCCGAGCGCTGGGGCTACTGGCCCGCAGCCATCGGCCTCTTCGCGTTCGTCTGGCAGGAGCTGGTCAACCCCGACCAGACCTATCTGGACTCGGTTCGCCTGTGGCTGGCTGGCTACGCCGCCGCGATGCTCATCGGGTCCGCGGTCTTCGGTGACGTGTGGTTCGAGCGGGCCGACCCGTTCGAGGTGTACTCCAACCTCCTCGCGAAGCTGTCGCCCTGGGGCCGGGACCAGCACGGTCGGCTGGTCGTCCGGACGCCACTGGCCAACCTTGCCACCACCGTGCCGCGGCCGGGCCTGGTCGCGGTGGTCGCGGTGCTGTTCGGCTCCACCGCCTTCGACTCCTACCGCGACACCGCGCGCTGGGCGCGCTTCTCGCAGGGCGGCTTCGCGTCCTGGCTCGAGGACAAGCCGTTCCGGGGCGCCCTGGCCTGGCTGGCCGGCGACACGGTGCTGGTCAATGCGCTCGCGCTGCTGTTGTTCTGCCTCGTGATCGGCGTCTCCTTCACCGTCGCCGCGCGGCTGACTGCGGTCGAGGGCGACGTACGACGCCGCGACCTGCCGAACCGGCTCGCCCACTCGGTGATCCCGATCATCGTCGGTTACATGACGGCGCACTACCTGAGCTACTTCGTCGAGCAGGGCCAGATCACCATCACGCAGCTGAGCGACCCGCTCACCCGGGGCGACGACTGGCTCGGCACCGGGGACTGGTCGGTGAACATCTGGCTGACCCTGCACCCGACGGTGCTGGCCTCGATCAAGGTGCTCGCCGTGGTGCTGGGTCACGTCCTCGGCGTCATCGCGGCCCACGACCGCGCCCTCACGCTGCTGCCGAGGCGGCACCAGGTCGTGGGGCAGCTCGGGCTCCTCGTCATCATGGTCGCCTACACCGCGACGGGCCTCTACCTGCTGTTCGGCGGCTGAGCGGGGAAGCGACCGGCGAGGGAGTCCAGGGCGCGCGCGAGCGCGGAGTCGGAACCCTCCACGAGGGTCTTCCCCGCCACCAGGGCGCGGTCCAGCGCCTGCTGGTCGAACGGCAGGAACGTTACCGACGCCGGTCGGGCATATCCCTCGACCATGCCGACGATGTCCCGCTCGCTCCAGCCCAGCGTCCCGCGCATCCGGTTCACCACCACGTGCAGCGGCACCGTCGGTGCGCTCTCGCCCACGTCGACGAGGCCCCGCGCGAGGCGGGCGAGCCCGGTCGGCTCGGCAGAGCCCACCACGACGACCTCGTCGGCCAGGGCGAGCGCATCCAACGTCATCCGGTCCCGACTCGGCCCGATGTCGTCCACCTCCAGGCCGAACCCGGTGTCGACGACCACGTCACCGAATCCCGCCGCCACGTCGAGGATGGCGTCGACCGCTCCCGGTCGCACCTCGATCCTGCGGTCACCTCGGGGCAGGCCGCTGAGCACCACGAGGCCGTCACCGACCCGCCGCGCCGACTGCGCGAAGGCTGCCTCGTCCAGCCTCCCCGCGTTCGCGAGACGCGCGGCCGCCAGCACGCCGGACACCTCGTCGAGGATCCCCAGGTGCTGCGCGACCGCACCGCCGTGGGGATCGAGGTCCACGACCACCGACGCCTCGCCACGTGCGGCGCGCGCCGCCGCGAGGCCGATCGCCACCGTCGTACGTCCCGGGGCGCCGGCCGGCCCCCACACCACGGTGACGCGGCCGCGCTGCACAGCACCACCGGTGCCCACGACCGCCACGTCGGAGATGGGGGCAGGGTCCAGCACCGGCTCGGCCGCCGCGACCGCCCGCTGGACCGCCCGCAGCACCTCCTCGGGATCCGGCCGTGCGACGGCCACCACGCCGATCCGGCCCAGCCGCTCGTCGGCGTCAGTTGCGGCACTCACTCCGACCGTGCGGGTGTCGTGGCGCATGAGGTGCCGGACCGCATCGCCGTCGAATCCCGGCGCCTGCTCGTCCACGACCGCCACGAGTGCCGTGCCGGACGTGGCGGTGGCCATCAGCTCCGCGGTGTCGACACAGCGCTTGACCACCGTGATGCCGGCCGCCTCGAGCGCCGGCAGGACCGCGGCCTCCCAGCCGGCACCGGCCGCCAGCACCAGCACCCCGACCCGGACGGGCGGCAGCCGCATCAGCGGCCTGCCACGGTGAGCACCACGCGGCCGGACGACAGCGCGCCGATCGCCTCGCCCAGCCGGTCGCCTTCCTCGGCCGGGACGCCGACGATGACCTGGCGGGTGCTCCGGGGCGCCAGGCCACCCGAGCTGTCCGGCACTGCCACGACGGTGACGTCGTCGAGGACCAGCCGGGCGGGCGCCCGCTGCCGATCGGCGGGAGCCACCCAGACGTCCACGACGACCCCGCGTCGTGCGGTCGCCGGCAGGTCGTCGCTCGCCACGCTGAGCGGAACCTGCACCAGCTCGGCTGCGGAGCTCTCCGTCACGGCAGCGCGCGGCAGCAGCTCACCGGCGCCGACGTCGCGCGAGACCGTGATGCCCCTAGAAGGGACCGACGAGCCGGTGAGGTAGCGATCCACCACCTCAGGATCGGCGAAGTGCACTCGTCGCAGCTCCAGGTCGCCGGGCTGCAGCGTGGTGCCAGCGGCGGCCGCCCGGGTCGTCGTCCAGACCTGCACGGTGTCGTCGGCGGTCGCCATCACGCGAGCGCCGACAAGCACGCACGCGGCGACGACGGCCAGGCCGATCCACAGCCGAGGGTCGCGCCACCCGGCACGGTGGGCTCGGGTCGCGTCGGGGACGGTCGCGGCGGGACCGCCCGGCGCACGGGTCGGTGTTCGGTCCATCGGGGCACCTCCGAGAATCAGGCTCCGGGGACACCTTTCCACAACCCACGGCAGGGGAGCAGGGCCATCCACAGGCAAGCCGTGGCAAAGTGGGGCACATGCCTGAGTCCGGCTCCGATCCGGGGGCGACCGCCTCCGCTCCGCGCTTCCTGCAGCTCGCCGACGTGGCGGAGGTGCTGAACACGACGAGCGCGCAGGTGTACGCGCTGGTGCGGCGCGGCGACCTGCCCGCCATCAAGATCGGCGGCCGCGGGCAGTGGCGTGTCGAGGCCAGCGAGCTGGAGGCCTACATCGAGCGGATGTACGCCGAGGCCCGCGACTACGTCGCCAAGCACCCGTTCGTGGAGGGCTGACCGGCCCGCCGACGTGCCGGACCGGTCACCGGCGCCCCTGGACGGCCGCAATCGCCCCCGTCCGCACGAGCTGCAGCCCGGTGACCGAGGCCAGCTCGACGAAGTCGGCGCCGACGCGACCCAGGCGGCCCTCCACCCGCTGGCCGTCGCGCAGGTGGACGAGGCACTCACCAGCGTCCTCGGCCAGGGCGCGCAGCGCCGAGCCGAGCCCCAGCCGGGCGAGGACGGTGCGAGCCTCCGGCGCGGCCGAGCGGCGTGACAGTCCGCTGACGGACAGCACCGCTCCGGCGGGCGAGAGCCACGGCCCGTCCAGCTCGTCGCGCAGCAGCAGCCACCCGTCGCCGGCGCGGAGCAGCACGCCCCGGACGATGAGCCCGCCGGCGAGCCGGACAACGAGGTCGGTGCCCAGGGAGCCGAGCAGGCGTGACTCCAGGCTGACCTCCGCGAAGTCGGCCGACGCCAGGGCCTCCACCTCCTGACGTCGCTCCTCGAGCTGCAGCCCCTCCGCCTGCTGCTCGAGGTCGTCGAAGAGTGCGAGGAGGGATTCTTCCCAGCTTGGCGGCACACAAGGCATCTCCCCAGCGGGCCGGTAGCGCAAACGTCCGCCTGTGGACGGCCGGTTGACACTGCCGCGTGTGGGGCATAAAACGAAGCAAACACAAGCAAACGCAAGGTTCGGCATGAAACTGACTCTCGGGATGCTGACGGCGGACCAACCGCCGGTCACCTTCGCCGACCTGCTCACGGGGGCGGCCACGGCGGTGCTCGCGGCGGCCGGGGGCTGGCTGGCGGTGGTCGTCCTTGCGGTGCTCGTCGAAGCCCTCACCGAGGGGAGGCTGCAACCGGTGCGCCTCACCGGTGCGCCGGTGTGGTTGCGGCGGGCCCTGCTCGGCGCCGTCGTCGCCGGCCTCTCCGTGGCGGGGATCGGTCCCGCCGCGGTCGCCGACGGCCCCGGCGCGCGTCAAGCAGCCCGGACCGCTGCGCTCGAGGGCCTCCCACTGCCGGACCGCCCTCCGGGTGGCGTGCGCCCCGAGACAGGGGTCAGCCCGGCCGTCCGGGCTGTCCCGCCCGGCGAGGCCGTCACGGTGCGGGCGGGCGACTCCTTGTGGAGCATCGCCGAGGACCTGCTGCCCCACGCGACCGACGCCGAGCTGGTGCAGGCGGTGCACGCCCTGCACCGCAGCAACCGCGACCAGCTCCACGATCCCGACCTCTTGCACCCGGGCCAGCGGCTCCGGCTGCCACCAGCACTCGACCAGCACCACCCCGACCGACAGGAGCAGCAATGACCGTCCAGGCGATCCGACCACCCTCCTCCGGCGTCGCGGCCACCACCACGCTGCGTCCCGTCGACAGCGTGCGCGTGCCGATGGCGGCACA
>DASSOK010000119.1:0-6724 GCA_035700665.1 Marmoricola sp. | reverse complement strand
GAACACCTTTGGTCAGGGACGGTGACCGGAGCGTAGCGGTCGGACCTCGCCCCGTGTCGTCGTACCGTCACGACGCCGGGAGGCGCCATCGCCGCACTAGGCTGACCTCCCGTGAGCACCACACCGATCCGCGTCTTCGCGGCCCGCCTGGCCGGGCTGCCGGTGTTCGACCCGCAGGGCGAGCAGGTCGGCAAGGTGCGCGACGTGGTCGTGGTGCTGCGCACCGACGCCCGACAGCCCCGCGTCGTCGGCCTGGTCGTCGAGGTGTTCGGCCGCCGGCAGGTGTTCGCGCCGATGACGCGGGTGACCAACGTCGACGCGGGGCAGGTGATCATGACCGGCCTGCTGAACATGCGGCGCTTCGAGAAGCGGTCGACCGAGACCCTGGTGATCGGCGAGATGTTCGACCGTCAGGTGCGGGTGCGGAGCACGGGCGTGGTCGGCACCATCTTCGACATCGGCATGGAGCAGGGACGCACCCGCGACTGGGTGCTGTCCCGCGTGGCCATCCAGGAGCCCGGCAAGGGGCTCCGCCGCCGCGGGCAGACGCACGTCGTCGAGTGGGACGACATCGACGGGCTGCATCGCCGGGAATCCAACCAGGGCGCCGAGAACCTGATCGCCTCTCTCGCCGATCTTCGCGCGGCCGACGCGGCCAACGTGATCCACGAGCTGCCCGCCGAGCGCCGGAGCGAGGTCGTGGACGCCCTCGACGACGAGCGGCTCGCCGAGCTGCTCGAGGAGCTGCCGGAGGAGGACCAGGTCGAGATCCTCGGGCACCTGGACCGGGAGCGCGCCGCCGACGTGCTGGAGGAGATGTCGCCCGACGACGCCGCGGACCTGATCGCCGACCTCCCGCCGGAGACCGCCGCGTCGCTGCTGGAGCTGATGGAGCCCGAAGGCGCCGCCGACGTGCGCCGGCTGATGGTCTACGGCGAGGAGACCGCCGGAGGCATGATGACGCCCGAGCCGGTGGTGCTGCCGCCGGACGCCACCGTCGCGGAGGCCCTGGCGCACGTGCGCAACGAGGAGCTCACCCCGTCACTCGCGGCGCTGGTGCACGTGTGCCGGCCGCCCCTGGAGACCCCGACCGGCAAGCTGCTCGGCGTGGCGCACATCCAGCGCCTCCTGCGCGAGCCGCCCTCGACGCTGGTCGCGGGCGTGCTGGACACCTCCATCGACTTCCTGCGGCCGGAGGCGACGCTCGAGGACGTCGCCGCCTTCCTGGCCGCCTACAACCTCGTCGCAGCGCCGGTCGTCGACGAGGAAGGCCGGCTGCTCGGCACCGTGACGGTGGACGACCTGCTGGACCACCTGCTGCCCGAGGGCTGGCGCGACCAGCGTCTCGACAACCAGGCACGTGGGAGGTGAGCCGGTGACAAGCCCCGACCGCATTCCCCGGCTGGACACGCCCCGGGAGGTACGGCGCCCGCTGGTGCGCCGACCGCGCACCGACCGCGACCGGTTCGGCCGGTTCGCCGAGCAGTTCGCCCGCTACATGGGCACGGCACGGTTCCTGATCTGGATGACGGTCTTCGTCGTGTTCTGGATCGCCTGGAACTTCCTGGCACCCGACGACCTGCGCTTCGACGACTACCCGTTCATCTTCCTGACCCTGATGCTCAGCCTCCAGGCGTCGTACGCCGCTCCGCTGATCCTGCTCGCCCAGAACCGCCAGGAGCAGCGCGACCGGGTGATCAACGAGCAGGATCGCCAGGCCAACACCCGGGCGCACGCCGACATGGAGTTCCTCGCCCGCGAGGTCGCGTCGTTGCGGATGGCCGTCGGCGAGGTGGCCACCCGGGACTTCCTGCGCTCGGAGCTGCGCAGCCTGCTCGCCGACCTCGAGGACCGCGGTCACCTGCCGCCGCGTGAGGAGCAGAGCGCCGAAGGTCCGGAGGATGAGCGAGATCACGTCGCCCGGCCGGGGAGCCCCTCCGCCTGACGACGTACGCTCGTTGCCATGACATCCCCTGTCCTGGAGCAGGTCCAGGCTGCCCTCGCGACCGTCAACGACCCGGAGATCAAGCGACCCATCACCGACCTGGGCATGGTCGAGTCGGTCGACGTCGACGACACCGGCATGGTCTCGGTGAAGGTGCTGCTCACGGTGGCCGGCTGCCCGCTGAAGGACACCATCAACCGCGACGTCACCGCTGCGGTCGCGAAGGTGGACGGCGTGACGGGGGTCGACCTCGAGCTCGGGGTGATGAACGAGGAGCAGCGCAAGGGTCTGCAGGACGTGCTCCGCGACGGCCAGGCGCAGCGCGAGATCCCGTTCGCCCGGCCGGACTCGCTCACCAAGGTCTATGCCATCGCCTCCGGCAAGGGTGGGGTGGGCAAGTCGTCGGTCACCGTGAACCTGGCCCTGGCGATGGCCGGTCAGGGCCTGAAGGTCGGCATCGTCGACGCCGACATCTACGGGCACTCCGTTCCGGCCATGCTGGGCGTCGCGGACACGCGCCCCACGCAGGTCGAGGACATGATCATGCCGGTCCCGACGCCGAGCGGCGTCTCGGTGATCTCCATCGGCATGCTGAAGCCGCGGCGAGACCAGGTGGTCGCGTGGCGCGGCCCGATGCTGGACCGCGCCCTGGTCCAGATGCTCGCCGACGTCTACTGGGGCGACCTGGACGTGCTCCTGCTCGACCTGCCGCCCGGAACCGGTGACATGGCGATCTCGCTCGGCCAGCACCTGCCGAACGCCGAGGTCGTCGTGGTGACCACGCCGCAGGAAGCGGCTGCCGAGGTCGCCGAGCGGGCCGGCACGATGGCCTCGATGATGCACCAGCGGGTCGTCGGGGTCGTGGAGAACATGTCCTACCTCGCCTGCCCGCACTGCGCGGCCGAGGGCAAGGACCACCGGCTCGAGGTCTTCGGCTCCGGTGGTGGCGCTCGGGTGGCCGCGACGCTCGGCGGCCGGTTCGGCTACGACGTGCCGGTCCTCGGCGAGATCCCGATCGACCTCGAGCTGCGCGAGGGCGGCGACGTCGGCAAGCCGGTGGTGGAGTCCGCTCCCGAGACGCCCGCGGCCCAGGTGCTGCAGGCGGTCGCACGGCGGCTGGCAGGGCGCGGGCGCGGGCTCGCCGGCATGCAGCTCGGCCTGACGCCGACGTCGAAGATGTAGGTTCGCCACGTGTTCGGCGTCGGCATCCCCGAGATGGCGGTGATCCTCGTCGTCGCGATCTTCGTCTTCGGTCCGGAGCGGCTCCCGGAGTTCGCCCGCCAGGCGGGCCGGATCGCCCGCCAGCTCCGGCGGCTCGCCCGCTCCGCGCAGGACGACTTGCGGCGGGAGCTGGGGCCGGAGTACGCCGACCTCAAGCTGACCGACCTGGACCCCCGGGTGGCGTTGCGCAAGCACATCCTCGAGGCGATGGAGGACGACGACGTCGACACCTTCGGCCGGGTCTCCCCCGTGGTCGACGGGGTCAACGGCAGCGGGGCCCCGCTGCTCGACGGCGAGCGGCCGCCGTACGACCTCGAGGCGACCTAGCCGACCTTGCCGTCGAGGCCGACGTCGATGTCGCGTTCCTGACCGTCGCGGCGGATCGTCAGCGTCACCTGCTCGCCGGGCTGGTGGGTGCGGATCGCGACGACCAGGTCGGTCGACCCCGTCACCGGCTTGCCGTCGACGGCGACGATGGTGTCACCGACGCGCAGCTGCGAGCTCGCGGCGGGCGAGCCGGGATTGATCGCCTGAACGGTGGCGCCGTCGCCGTCCTCGGTGCCGCGGACGGTGGCGCCGATGACGGGGTACTTCGCCTCGCCGGTCCGCAGGATCTGGTCGGTGGTGACCTGCACCTGCTCGATCGGGATGGCGAAGCCGACGCCGATGTTTCCGCCCTCGTCGTTGCTCAGCGAGCCGAGCGAGGCGATCGCGGAGTTCACGCCGATGACCTGGCCCTGGAGGTTGACCAGCGGGCCGCCCGAGTTGCCGGGGTTGATGGCGGCATCGGTCTGCACGGCGTTGATGAAGGATGAGTCGTTGCCGTCGCCCGTGGTCACCGGCCTGTTGACCGCGCTGATGATCCCGCTGGTCACGGTGGCCGAGAGCCCGAGTGGCGAGCCGAAGGCGACGACCGTCTCCCCGACCCGCATCTGCTGTGAGGAGCCGATCGCCGCCGGGACCAGGTCGCCGGTGGGTCGCACCTTGAGCACGGCGATGTCGTAGACCGCGCTGCGTCCGACGACGCTCGCCTTCATCTCGTTGCCGTCCTGGTCGATCACCTGGATGGGCCCGTCGTCCGCGGCTGCCTCCGCGACGACGTGGTTGTTGGTGATCACGTGACCACGCTCGTCGAGGACGAACCCGGACCCGGTGGCTCCGCGTGGCTTGCCCTGGTACTCGGCGATGATCTGCACGGTGCTGGGCAGCACCTTCGCGGCCACCGCGGCGATGCTGCGGTTGTCGGCCTCGAGGGGCGGCGCCGTACGACGCTGGACCTCTAGCAGCCCGCCGGAGTCACCGGAGGAGTCGGCCACGAGGTAGCCCCCGATCGCCCCACCGCCGAGACCGAGCACGAGAGCGAGCAACGCGATCACCGGCCACGTCCACCCGGGAACGCCCGTCGAGCGCCCGGCCGGGTGGTGCGGCGCCGGGGGCGGGAGCACCGGCTGGCCGTAGGGCGACTCCCAGGCGTAGGGCCGCGGGCGCTCCGCCGCGGGGTGCTGACGCGGCCCGGGGACGGCGCCCGCGTCGGGGTCCGGGCGGGAGCCGGTCCAGTCGTCGGGGCCCGGCTGCTGCGGATAGGTCACACGGCTATCTTGCCGCACGCACCGATGGCGGCACGGCGGCCGGGCTGCTGCCCGGCGACGCCTCTGGCCCGCGTGCCGGAGCCAGCGCCGGGCCGAGGGCCCCCTCGAAGGCTGACCGGACCACGTCGGGCCGGATGTTGGCCGGACTGCGCTCCGCCGGCGTGTCCGCGAGCGTGCCGGTCATCCCCAGGAGGGCGGCGGCAGCCACCCCGACGGAGCCCGCGCCGACGAGGACGGCCGTGGCCCGACGGCGGTTGGAACGGCGCTCGATCTCCTCGACCTGCGCCCAGGCCACGGCCGTGCTCTCGAGGTCCGCGAGCGCGGCGGCGAGCCGGCTCGGGACGGTGGTGCCTGCAGCGGGACCGGAGAGCCCGGCGAGCCGCTGCTTCACCCAGCCCTCCCGCTCGACCAGCCGGCGACAGCCGGCACAGCCGAGGACGTGCGCCCAGGCGCGCTCCTCGTCCTGCGGGTCCAGCTGGCCGTCGACGAGCGCCGAGGCGGTCGAGCCGATGTGTCCGTGCAGCTTGAGGATCATGCTGTCGACGCCCCGGCGTAGCGCACGCTCCCGGCGCGCGGAGCGCGGTGGGCCAGGCCGCGTCGCAGCAGGGCGCGACCCCGGTGGATCCGCGAGCGGACCGTGCCCAGCTTGAGGCCGAGGACGTCCGCGATCTCCTCGTAGCTGAGTCCCTCGACGTCGCACAGCACCACAGCCGCCCGGAACTCGGGGGGCAGGGCCGCCAGCGCGGACTCCACGTCGGCGTCGAACATCTGGTCCAGGTAGGCGGCGTCCGGAGTGGCGACCGGGCTGGGCAGCCGGTCGGCGCCGTCGTCCGGCAGGGCGTCGAAGCGGATCCGGCCCTTGCGCCGGGCCTGGTCGAGGAAGAGGTTCGTGGTGATCCGGTGCAGCCAGCCCTGGAAGGTGCCCGGTGTGTAGGTGTGCAGCGAACGGAAGACCCGGACGAACGTCTCCTGGGTGAGGTCCTCGGCGTCGTGGGCGTTGCCGGTCAGCCGGTAGGCGAGCCGGTAGACCCGCGCGGAGTGCTGCTCGACGATCTCGTCCCAGCTGGGGGCGGGCTCTCCGGCCGGGTGCACGGCCTGCTCCTCGGCCGACTCCTGGGCCACCGGATCGGTCACGGGTCGCTCCCACTTCTTCGTCGTACGACGAACCATCGGCTGCGTGGCCTCCAACGTAGGGCTGGTCCCTGAGACGCACCTGAACGCCGTCTGGGACGACGCTGTGTCATCGCCCGGTCATCGTCAGGGGAACGAACGCACACCGCCCGATGTTCCCGCGGCTCGGCTCCCGCACTCGCCGCACGGCCGGCGGTAGAGTCCCGCGCAAGGACATCCCGAGGAGGCCCGCCATCGTCACCCCACCCAAGCCCGCCACCTGGACGTACTCCGAGGAGTTCGTCGCGGAGGACGAGGCGCTGGCCAACGCTCGGGCCCGTGCCGAGGAGGTCGGTGTCGTCCCGCTGGGCGCCGGCGCCGGCGCCGCACTGCGCTTCCTCGCCTCGGCCCTGGACGCCCGCGCCGTCGTGGAGATCGGCACCGGAACCGGGGTCTCCGGCCTGTGGCTGCTGCGCGGCATGCGCCCTGACGGCGTGCTGACCAGCGTCGACACCGAGGCGGAGCACCAGCGCCTCGCCAAGGAGACGTTCACCGAGGCCGGCATCGCCTCGCAGCGCGCCCGCCTCATCCCGGGCGCCGCCCTCGAGGTGCTGCCGCGGCTCACCGACGGGCACTACGACCTGGTCTTCGCCGACGGGGACAAGGAGGAGTACCCCGATTACCTGACCGAGGCGCTGCGGCTCCTCCGGCCCGGTGGCGTGGTGGCCTTCGACAACGCCCTGTGGCACGACCGGGTCGCCGACCCGGCGCAGCGGGACCCCGAGACGGTGGCGATCCGGGAGCTGGGCAACCGCGTCCGGGAGGACGAGAACCTCGTGCCCGTGCTGCTGCCGGTCGG
>DASSOK010000118.1:0-10100 GCA_035700665.1 Marmoricola sp. | reverse complement strand
GTGCTCATCGGCATCGGGGTGAGCGCCGCGCTCCAGTCGGTGGTGCAGTACCTCTTCACCCGGGCGGACGTGTACGACGCCCAGCTGGTGCTCCGCTGGCTCACCGGCAGCCTGAACGCCGCTTCCTGGCCGGTCATCCGGTTGCTCGCCGCGCTGCTGCTGGTGCTCGCGCCGCTGCTGGTGCACCTGGGCCGCAGCGCCCGGATCGCCGAGCTCGGCGACGACACGGCGGCCGGGCTGGGTGTGGGTCGCCGGCACGCCGACGCGTTGCTGGTGGCGGGCGTCCTCCTGGTCGCCCTTGCCGTCGCGGCGGCCGGCCCGGTCGCGTTCGTGGCGTTCCTCGCCGGGCCGATCGCGCGGGCACTCAACGGAGGTCGCAGCACGCTGGCCGGCGCGGCGCTGGCCGGGGCCGCCATCGTCGTCGGCGCGGACCACGTCGCGGCGTACCTGATCCCGGACGTCAACCTGCCGGTCGGCGTGGTGACGGGCGCGTTCGGCGCCCCGTTCCTGCTCTGGCTGCTCGCCACCGGCCGCGCATCGAGGAGCTCTGCATGACCATGACCGACGAACGACCCTCGCTGACCGGCGCCGCGAGCCGGCTCACGGTCGACCGGGTGACCCTCGGCTACGGCGACCATCCGGTCCTGCAGGGCCTGAGCACCCGGATCCCGGACGGGCGGATCACGGTGATCGTCGGCGCGAACGCATGCGGCAAGTCCACGCTGGTGCGCGGGATGGCGCGGCTGCTGCGGCCGCGCTCCGGCAGCGTGCTGCTCGACGGCCAGGCCATCGCCGCCCTCTCCACGAAGCAGGTCGCCCGCACGCTGGGGCTGCTGCCGCAGGCGCCGATCGCGCCTGAGGGCGTCACCGTCGCGGACCTCGTCGGACGAGGTCGCCACCCCCACCAGCGCGGGCTGCGACGGTGGAGCCGTGCCGACGAGGCGGCCGTCGCGGAGGCACTCGAGGTCACCGACACCCTCGGCCTGGCCGACCGGCCGGTGGACGAGCTCTCCGGCGGCCAGCGGCAGCGGGTCTGGATCGCGATGGCGCTGGCCCAGCAGACCGACCTGCTGCTGCTCGACGAGCCGACCACCTACCTCGACGTGGCGCACCAGGTGGAGGTGCTCGACCTCCTCGCGGACCTGAACGCGCGCCGGGGGACCACGGTGGTGATGGTCCTGCACGAGCTGAACCTGGCCGCCCGCTACGCCGACCACCTGGTCGCCCTCGCGCAGGGCCGGGTGGTGGCCGAGGGAACACCCCACCAGGTGATCACCGAGGACTGCGTGCGCGCGGTGTTCGGCATCGACAGCCGGGTGATCGCCGACCCGGTCAGCAACACCCCGATGGTCGTCCCGGTGTCCCGCCGGCACCGCCCCGTCCGAGCCGGAGGAGCACCCCATGACCATTGACACCACCGCCACCGCGGCACCGACCGTCCTGGTCGCGGACGCCACGGTCCGCCGTACGGCCCGGATCAGCCCCGGCTTCGTCCGCGTGACCCTGGCGTCCTCGGCGTTCTCCGACCTGGCGAGCCTCGGCTTCGACACCCGCTTCAAGATGGTGCTGCCCGGCCCCGCGGGTCGGCTCCCGCTGGTCGCCCCGGCGGAGGAGTGGTTCGACCGCTGGCAGTCGATGCCGGACGGGGAGCGCCCGGCGATGCGGACCTACACCATCCGGGAGGTCCTGGAGGAGGGCGCGGACACCCTGCTGGTCGTCGACTTCGCGGTTCACGGCCCGGTGGACACGGCCGGCCCCGCCTGCCGGTGGGCGCTCGCCGCCGTGCCGGGCGACGCCGTCCAGGTCGTCGTACCGCACCGGCTCGGGGCGGAGCAGGGCGCGGAGTACGGCGGCACCGAGTTCGACCCGGACGACTCCCGGCGGCTGTTGCTCGCCGGCGACGAGACCGCCGTGCCCGCCGTCTCCAGGATCCTGCGCGACCTCGGACCGGGGTTCACCGGAGGGGTGTTCCTGGAGGTGCCGACCGCGGCAGACGTCCTCGACGTGCCGGTCCGGCCCGGGATCGAGGTGTGCTGGCTGCCCCGCGGGGACGAGCGCTACGGCCGGCCGCTGGTCGAGGCGGTGCGACACCATCTCGGCCTGCCCCCGCTGGGTGCGGACCATTTGGCGCCGGCCGTGCTGCCCGAGCAGCGGTCGAGCTTGGACGTCGACGTCTGGGAGACGCCGCGCTACTCGGCGGCCGGGGAAGACGTGGAGAGCCAGCTGTCGGCCCGGACCGTGGGCTCGGACGTCTCCGACCTCTACGCCTGGATCGCCGGGGAGTCGTGGGCGGTGAAGGCGCTGCGGCGGGCCCTGGTCCGGGAGCTGGGCCTGGACCGGAGCCAGGTCGCCTTCATGGGCTACTGGCGCGAGGGCGTCTCCATGAGGTCCTGAGGCCTAGCGGATCCCGCGGTTGTCGCGGCGGACCTTGCGGGCGCGGCGGACCCGCTCCTCGATGATGAGGTTGGCGAGCTTGTTGTGCTCCGTGGTGTGCCACATGACGTGCTCCTGTTGGGTGAGGTCGTGTGCTGTCAGGTCGATCCGGTGCGTCATCGCTGCCGCCCGACCGGGCCGGGCGTCATGCCGGCACCAGGTAGACGTCGCCGGTCACGGTGGTGGCCCTGACCTCGAGATACGGCTGTCCCTCGGCGGGCTTGCCGGTGGCGGCCAGGCTGCTGGCCACCTCACCGGAGACGGTGTTGATGTCGGTCCACACCGGGGTGCCGTCCGCCACGCCGACCCGGATGTCCCCGGAGGCGGACTTCGCGATGATCGCGCCCTGCCGGGCGACGCCGACGGAGAGGTCTCCCGACGCGGTGCTGAACTGCACGTCCGCGCGGGGCTGCTTCACCTCGAGGTCCCCGGAGCCGGTCTTGACGACGGCGGTGTCGTGGAGGAGGCCCAGGGCGACGTCGCCGGATCCCGTGGAGATGCCCACCTTCCCGTGCACCTCGCCCAGATCGACGTCGCCCGAGCCGCTCTTGATCCGGACCTCGCCCTCGAGCCGGTCGCACATCACGTCGCCGGAGCCGCTCTCCACGACGACGTGACCGGTGGCGGTGTCGACGCGGACGTCGCCGGAGCCGCTCTTGAGCTTCAGCAGGCCGAGCGGGCCGGTGGTGCTGGTGTCGGCGGAGCCGAGGCGGGTGGCGAGGTCGCTGTCCTCCGGTACGACGATCTCCACGCGGTGCTGCTCGTTGCCGGAGAAGAACCGGCTCTTCGGCGCGATCACCGTGAGCTGCCGCCCGTCCAGGTCGACCTCGAACTCCTCCGCACGCGGGCCCACGATGTCGACTCGGGTGTCGGCGGTCTGCTCGGCCCGGACGAGGAGCGCGCCGGCGGCGAGCTCGACGTAGACCGCCACGGGGCCGTCGGTGCTGAACGAGTGCTGCATGGTGTCTCCCTGGTTGCGTTCGCGGGTCTGCTCAGATCCAGCCGGTCATCCGGCGGCCACCACGTCGGCCGCCGGGGAGCTCACGGTCGAGGAAGGGCAAGCTGGACAGGTCGATGTCCACGGTCACGGCGTGCTCGCGAGTGGCGGCACGGAGCACGTTGACGATCCAGGTGTTCAGCGAGTGGCCGCCCTTGGCGGCGAGCTCCTCGGCGCGGCTCTTGATGTTCTCCGGGAGCCGCAGGGTGATCCGGGCGGTGGCGGCGTCCTCGTCGTCGTCGACGTCGGCCGGCGGCGACGCAGCCGGTTGCGGGGCGGCTGCGGCGCCCTGGTTGACCACGAACTCGAGCTCACGACCGCTCAGGCGGACCTCGACGCTGCCGGTGCGCATCTCCGTGGTGATCTCGGCGGTCGCCTCGGACAGCGCCTCCATCAGCGCCAGCCGCATGCTCGCGTCGACCGACAGGGCGAGCCGCTCGGCCGCCTCCCGGATCGACTGGTCGCCGGCTCCGGCGGCCTGCGCCAGGTCCTGGCGCAGCCGCTCGACATACGGGGTGATGTCCATGCGCACCACAATGACATCACTATGACGTCATTGTCAATCATTTCTGACGTCTTCGCGGCATCAGGGCGCCGCGGGGTGGGAGGATGCGGCGCATGGGCCAGGTTCCGGCAGCCTCGCGGGCGTTGCGCGTCCTGCGATTCCTCGCCGCCCAACCCGACCCGGTGCCGCTGGAGCGGATCGCGCGGGCGCTGGAGCTGCCCCGGTCGACGGCCTACCACCTGATCAACGCGATGATCGAGGAAGGATTCGTCACCCACCTCGCCGACGAGCGCCGCTACGGCCTGGGCCTGGCCGCCTTCGAGGTGGGCAGCGGCTACAGCCGGCAGGCGCCGTTGCAGCGGATCGCCCGGCGGCCGCTGGCGACGCTCGCGTCCGACCTCGACCAGTGCGCCCACTTCGCGGTGCTGCACGGGGCCGACGTGCTCTACGTCCTCGAGGAGCGTCCGCCCCGGCGGCCGCCGCTCGTGACCGACGTCGGCGTCCGGCTGCCGGCGCACCTGACGGCGAGCGGCCGCGCCATCCTCGCTGCCCTGCCGCCGGCGCAGGTGCGCGCGCTCTACCCGGACCGGATGGCCTTCGTGCAGCGGCACGGGCTCGGGCCGACCACGCTGGGCGAGCTGCGGACCCTGCTCTCCGAGACGCGCCAGCGCGGCCACGCCACCGAGGACGGCGAGGTCTCCGAAGGGTTCGCATCGGTGGCCTGCGCCGTGCTCGACCACAACCAGTTCCCGGTCGCGAGCGTCGCCGTCACCCATGCCGCCGCCGGGACCACAAGCCCGAGCGACGCCGACCGGCACCGCATCATCGAGGGAGTACGACGAACGGCCGGCCTGCTGAGCAGGCGGCTCGGGGGGCGTCCAGTGGCGTGACGGATCGGGGCAACAGTCGTTGGAGGCTGCAACCTGTTCTCGTTCTCCGAGGGGATACCCATGCGCCCAGGACCGCTCCGGCTGCTGCTCTCCGGGGCCGCGGCGACCGCCCTGGTGGCCGGCGCCCTCGCGCTGCGGACCGGCCACGAGGGCGCCACGGCCGGCGACTACCGCAAGGCCAGCACCGCCGTCGCCACCAACGCCGCCGCCCAGGCCCAGGCCTCGCCGATCGAGGACGCCATCACGTTCCTGGCCGACGGCGGGCACGTGCACGACCCGGGCACCAGCCCGCACGACGACGCCGACCCGGCGACCAAGAACGCGATCTCCCGCGCGGCGCAGGTGACCGACGCGGCCAGCGCCGACCCCACCACGCCGGAGGAGGCCAGCGCCAACACCGCGGCCGCCCGCGCCCAGAGCGACCAGGCCGACCCTGCGCTGACCAGCGTCCCCGTCGACCCGCCGCAGCCGGCCGTGCCGACGAGCCGTTACAACCTGTTCGACAACTGCTACGGCCTCCGGTCCACCGCGACCGGCACCTGGGTGGCCTCCGAGAGCGCTCCACATGTCCGCGGCGCCAGTCGTGCGGCCTCGCTCCCGTTGTACTTCAAGCCCACCGACCTGGGCAGCTATCTCCTCTACACCCCCTCGGGCCGCTACCTCAGCGGCGCCTCGGGCAAGGTCGCCACGATCGCCGCGCCGGGGCCGAAGGGGAACTGGGTGGTGACGAAGGTGGCCGACGGGAAGTTCCGCCTGCGGCTGCCCGGCGCCGGCTACCTGATGACGGCCGGCGACCGGACCGCCACGTTCGCCGCCTCCCCGAACGGCCGCACCCAGTTCACGCCGTACGAGCGGGGTGCCTGCGCGACCTTCCCCGAGGTGCAGGTGAACGTCAGCGGCAGCCCGGCCGCCGGCGTGACGTCGTACCAGGAGACCCGCGGCTACATCGACGCGCACACGCACGGCATGGCCTTCGAGTTCCTCGGTGGCGACCTGCACTGCGGCCGTCCCTGGTCGCCGTGGGGCGTCACGGTGGCCCTCCAGGACTGCCCCGACCACGCCCTCACGGCCGGCTACGGCGCCGTCGTCGAGTCGTTCCTCTCCGGTGAGCCGCACCACGACCCGGTGGGCTGGCCGACCTTCAAGGACTGGCCGGCGCCGCGGTCGCTGACCCACGAGGGCACCTACTACAAGTGGATGGAGCGCTCGTGGCGCGCCGGCCAGCGGGTGCTGGTCAACCTGCTCGTGGAGAACAACCAGCTCTGCATGCTCTACCCGATCAAGCACAACTCCTGCGACGACATGGAGTCGATCCGGCTCCAGGCCCAGGACATGCACAAGCTCGAGCGTTACATCGACGCGCAGCACGGCGGCCCCGGCAAGGGCTGGTACCGCATCGTCACGAACCCCGAGCAGGCGCGCCGGGTGATCAACAGCGGCAAGATGGCGGTGATCATGGGCATCGAGACGTCGGTGCTGTTCGACTGCCACCAGCGGCTCGGCCTCTCCAGCTGCACCAAGGAGTCCATCGATCGGCAGCTCGACGAGGTGCAGAAGATGGGCGTTGTCCAGATGGAGCTGGTCAACAAGTTCGACAACGCGCTGGCCGGCGTCGCGGGAGACGAGGGCTCGACCGGCTACCTGGTCAACTCGGCCAACACTCTGGAGACGGGGTCGCCGTGGCGGATGAAGACGTGCGTGCCCAACGACTACCCGGCCGACAACGGCATCCATGACAAGGACCAGGACAACTCCGCACCGATCCCCGACCAGGACGCCCTCTTCGGCGCCGTGCTGCAGGCGATCCCGGGGCTGATGCTGCCCGCCGTGCCGCTCTACGGGCCCAAGCACCACTGCAACGCGTTCGGCCTGACCGACCTCGGGGAGTACACCATCCGCGGGATGGTCAAGCGGCACATGATCTTCGACCCCGACCACATGAGCCTGAAAGCGCGCAAGTCCTCGCTCGACCTGATCGACGAGCTCGGCTACTCCGGCGTGGTCTCCAGCCACTCCTGGTCGACGCCGGACGCCTACCCGCGGATCTACGACGAGAAAGGCTTCATCACGCCGTACGCCGGTGACAGCACCGGCTTCGTGGAGAAGTGGAAGCGGCTGCAGACCTGGGCGAACCCCAAGACCTACTGGGGGATCGGGTTCGGCGCCGACATCAACGGCCTCGGTGCGCAGGGTGACCCGCGGGCGGACGCGGCGACGAACGACCCGGTCACCTATCCGTTCACCGGCCTGGGCGGGGTGAAGGTCTACCGCCAGCACAGCGGCCAGCGGGTCTACGACATCAACAGGGACGGGGTCGCGCACTACGGCCTCTACCCGGACTGGATCGAGGACCTGCGCCACCTCGCCGGCGACGGGATCGTCAAGGACCTCGCCCGCGGGCCCGAGGCCTACCTGCAGATGTGGGAGCGCGCCTACGGGATCGCGCCGAACGCCTGCAGCTTCGCGGGCCAGCAGCTGTCGCGGTCGTCGTTCACCGCGCTGCCGAAGGGCCTGACCACCTGGCAGGTGCTGCAGCGGGTCGGTCAGCCGGACCGCCGGCTCGGCAACGACTTCAGCTACTGCAGCCGCAACGGGGGCGTGACGCTGACCTTCACCGACGCCGGTCGGCTGGCGCGCGCCCACGCCTCCTGAGGGAGCCGCAGGCCGGCTGCCCGCCGCCGGTTACCGAGCAGTAGGGTTTGTCACACGGACGGGGATGACCCCTTCGGGTCATTTCGCCGTAGTCTCAGCCCGACAGTTCTGCGTACCCCCGGCCAGCTGCCGGCGAAGTGGGAGTGACAGTGACCCTGGTTCTGATCATCGGCGTCGTGATGACCCTCGTCACCTTGGTGTTCGCCGGCCAACGTGTGCTGTTCCTCTACCGGCTGATCATGAGCGGGCAGCCGGCGCCGGACCGGGTCCAGGGCGTCGTCGGGCAGCTCGGCGCGGCGGTCAAGCGCCAGGTCATCGAGGTGTTCGGGCAGAAGAAGCTGCTGAAGTGGAGCGTGCCGGGCGCAGCGCACTTCTTCGTCTTCTGGGCGTTCGTGATCCTGGCGACCGTCTACTTCGAGGCGTACGCCGTCCTGTTCAGCCGCGACCCGGAGTGGAACTGGTTCGTCTTCGGCAACTGGGGCGTGCTCGGCTTCCTGCAGGACTTCATCGCGGTGATGTGCCTGATCTCCATCGTGGTCTTCTGGCGCATCCGGATGAAGAACGCCCCGGAGAAGCTCGGCCGCAAGTCGCGGTTCATGGGCTCCCACCTCGGTGGCGCCTACTTCGTCCTCTTCATGATCTTCAACGTCATCTGGACGCTGTTCCTGTTCCGTGGCGCTGTGGAGGCGCGCATCGCGGCTACGGGCACGGAGGGCGGCTACGGCAAGGCCGCCTTCGTCTCCCACCTGCTGGGCAAGGTCCTTCCGGACAGCACCTTCCTCATCGGCCTGGGCCTGCTGCTGCACATCGGCGTCATGCTGGTCTTCCTCATCGACGTGCTCCACTCCAAGCACCTGCACATCTTCGTGGCGCCGATCAACGTCCTCTTCGGCCGCCGGCCGGTCGCCCTCGGGGCGATGAAGCCGATGATGTCGGACGGCAAGCCGGTCGACCTGGCCGACATCGAGGACATGGACGAGGACACCACCCTCGGCATCGGCAACATCGGGGACTTCAGCTGGAAGGGCATGCTCGACTTCGCCAGCTGCACCGAGTGCGGCCGCTGCCAGTCCCAGTGCCCGGCGTGGAACACCGAGAAGCCGCTGTCGCCCAAGCTGCTGATCATGGGATTGCGGGACCACGCGTTCCGCACGGCGCCGTACCTCCTGGAGGACGACGAGGCCAAGCGCGCCGAGCTGCCCGGCAACGTGCTCACCGAGGTCGAGCGGCCGCTCGTCGGCGAGACCGAGGGCGAGTGGGCCTGGGAGCCCACCGGCGGCGCCGTCATCGACAACGACGTGCTCTGGTCGTGCACCTCCTGTGGTGCCTGCGTGAACCAGTGCCCCGTGGACATCGAGCACGTCGACCACATCATGGACATGCGCCGCTACCAGGTGCTGGTGGAGTCGAACTTCCCCGCGGAGCTCAACGGGCTGTTCAAGGGCCTGGAGAACAAGGGCAACCCGTGGAACATGAACCCCAACGCCCGGATGGAGTGGGCGCAGGGGCTGGAGTTCCCGGTCCGGGTCGTCGGTGAGGACGTCGAGAGCCTCAACGACGTCGAGTGGCTGTTCTGGGTCGGGTGCGCCGGTGCCTACGAGGACCGCGCCAAGAAGACCACCAGGGCGGTCGCCGAGCTGCTCAACATCGCCGGCGTCGACTTCGCCGTGCTGGGCAACGGCGAGACCTGCACCGGTGACCCGGCACGCCGCGCGGGCAACGAGTTCATCTTCCAGGGCCTCGCCACGCAGAACGCCGAGACGTTCAAGGAGACGGGCGCCAAGAAGGTCGTCGCCACCTGCGCCCACTGCTTCAACACCCTCAAGAACGAGTACGCCGAGTTCGGCGTCGAGCTCGAGGTGGTGCACCACACCCAGCTGCTCAACCGGCTGGTGCGCGAGAAGAAGCTCACCCCGGTGGCGGCGCAGGGCGCCAGCCGGTCGATCACCTACCACGACCCCTGCTACCTCGGCCGGCACAACCAGGTGTACTCGCCGCCGCGCGAGCTGCTGCAGGTCATCCCCGGCGCGGAGCTCAAGGAGATGCCGCGCAACTCCGAGCGCTCCTTCTGCTGCGGTGCCGGTGGTGCCCGCATGTGGATGGAGGAGACCATCGGCGAGCGGGTGAACGTCAACCGCACCCGCGAGGCCGTCGCCACCGGCGCCGACCAGATCGCCGTCGGCTGCCCGTTCTGCCGCACCATGCTCGAGGACGGACTGACCTCGGAGCAGTCCGAGGGCAACGCCCGCGAGGAGGTCGAGGTCCTCGACGTCGCGCAGATGCTGCTCGCGTCGGTGAAGGGCGAGGCGCCGGTGAAGAAGGCGCCTGCGGCTGCGGGTGCCGCGGCCAAGGCGAAGACCGCCGTCGCGGCCGAGCCGGCTCCGGGCGACGCCACCGACACCCCGGACACCGTCCGCGAGCCGGCCGACATGGGGCCGGCCGCCAAGGCCTCCGGTGGGAACTCGCTGTTCGACACTCCTGCCGAGAAGGCGAAGGAGTCGGAGCCGGCTGCCGAGAAGGCGGCGTCGTCCGGGGGCTCGCTGTTCGACCTCGGCGGCTCGGAGGCCCCCGCCACCGACGCGTCGGAGAAGGCTGCCGGGAAGGGCCAGGAGTCCGCCCCCGC
>DASSOK010000117.1:0-4176 GCA_035700665.1 Marmoricola sp. | reverse complement strand
GAGACCGACGTGCGGTTCGCCGGGCTCGAGGCGCCGGTGCGCGCCGTGCTCATCCGCGCGCCGTGGGTCGAGGAGGCCGGCGACGGCGTCGAGGTGCTCGCCCGCGTCGGGCACGGACCCGCCACGGGTAGGATCGTCGCGGTCCGGCAGGGCCCGCTGCTGGCGACGTCGTTCCACCCCGAGGTGGGCGGCGACTCGCGGGTGCACGAGCTGTTCGTGGACCTGGTGCGCGGCGCCTCGGCCTGACGCAACGGCGTGGGTCTCGACAGGCTCGACCACCGAACGACGAAGAGGGACTGATGTCTGGGCACTCCAAGTGGGCGACGACCAAGCACAAGAAGGCCGTCATCGACGCCAAGCGCGGCAAGATGTTCGCCAAGCTGATCAAGAACATCGAGGTCGCGGCCCGGATGGGCGGCGGTGACCCCGCGGGCAACCCGACGCTCTACGACGCCATCCAGAAGGCGAAGAAGTCCTCGGTGCCCAACGACAACATCGACCGTGCGGTCAAGCGCGGCTCCGGCGCCGAGGCAGGCGGCGCCGCCTACGACACGATCATGTACGAGGGCTACGGTCCCAACGGCGTCGCGATGCTGATCGAGTGCCTCACCGACAACCGCAACCGCGCGGCCATGGAGGTCCGCACCGCGATGACCCGCAACGGCGGCTCGCTCGCGGACCCCGGCTCGGTCTCCTACCTGTTCAACCGCAAGGGTGTGGTGATCGTGCCGGCGCAGCAGGAGGGCAAGGACGTCAGCGAGGACGACGTGCTCGAGGCGACGCTCGAGGCGGGCGCGGAGGACGTCAACGACCTCGGGGAGTCCTTCGAGGTGGTCAGCGAGGCGACCGACCTGGTGGCGGTCCGCACGGCGCTGCAGGACGCGGGGCTGGACTACGACTCCGCGGAGGCGTCGTTCGTGCCGTCCCTGCAGATCGAGCTCGACGAGGCCGCCGCGACCAAGGTCTTCCGACTCGTCGAGGCCCTCGAGGACCTCGACGACGTGCAGAACGTCTTCGCCAACTTCGACGTCTCCGACGAGGTGCTGGCGGCGCTGGACGCCTGATCCGACCGTCGACATGACGACCGCAGACGCCGACCGGCCGCTCCTGCGCCGACGACCGGTCCAGCTGGCCCTCGCCGCCGCCGTGCTGGTCGCCCTGGTCGCGGTCCTCGTCCGGTGTGCCACCGACCACCCGGAGCCGGACCGCACCCGCCCCGGCCGGCTGCTGTCCCAGGAGGCGATCACCTCCGGGCTGCCTGCGTGGGCACGCGGTTGGCGGATCACCTACACCACCGAGGACGGCCGTGGCCGCCACGTCGAGGCCAGCGCCGTCGTGGTCGCCGGGCCACGCGGCCTCAGCGAGCAGGCGCCGGTGCTCGCCGTCGGCCACGGCACGACCGGCATCGTGGCGGACTGCGCGCCCAGCGAGTTCGACGACCTCTTCCCGCTACATCCCTCCGCCCCCGTCGTGCCGCTGCTGCGCCAGGGGTGGGTGGCCGTCCAGGCCGACTACATCGGGCTGGGCGAGCCGGGGCCGGACGGCGTGCACCCCTACCTCGACGGGCGGTCCGAGGCACACGCCGTGCTCGACGCCACCCGGGCGGCGCACGCGCTGGACGACCTGGACCTCTCCGCGAAGACGGTGCTCTACGGCACCTCGCAGGGCGGCCACGCGGTGCTGTTCGCTGCCGGGCTCGCCCCGTCGTACGCCCCGGAGATCGACCTCCTCGGGGTCGCCGCTGCCGCTCCCGCCACCGACCTGGGGGGTCTGCTGCGGGCGTTGGGCGCCTCGCCCGGGGGGCTGGTCATCGCCGGCTACCTCGCCGTCTCCTGGGAGGCTGTGCACCCGGACGCCCACGTCCGCGAGCAGGTGACCGACTGGGACCTCGCGACCGCCGTCGCGGCCGGCTGCACGAGCGAGGCCGCCGCGATCGCTGCCAAGGCTCGACCGGCCGCCCCGCTGCTCCCGCCGGATGCCCTGTCCGGCGCCCTGGGCGCGCTGTTGGCACAGAACACCCCGACACTGCCGATCGACGTGCCGGTCCTGATCGGGCAGGGCCTCGCCGATCCCACGGTCCGGGCCCCCGTGCAGGCACGCTGGGTGGCCCAGCGGTGCGCCGCCGGGCAGCATCTGGACTTCCGCACCTACCCCGGGCTCACCCACGACACCATCGCAGCGGCCGGTTCGCCGTTCGTCCCCCAGGTCGACCGGTGGATCGACGACCGCTACCGCGGACTGCCCGCGACGCCGACCTGTTGAGCCGGCCGGGGACCGGCGCGTCGTACGACGACCTGTGGGCGCCGCGGGTTAGCGTCGTACGAACATATGTTCGCCCGAGATCGACCGGAGACGGGAGCGGAGGAGAGCCATGCGCGTGCTCGGCGTCGACCCCGGCCTGACCCGGTGCGGCATCGGGGTGGTCGAGGGGGCGGTCGGCAGGCCGTTGCGCCTCGTGGCCGTCGGAGTCCTGCGCTCTGGTGCCGAGCAGCCGGTCGAGCGCCGGCTGAGCACCATCCTCGGCGGGCTCGATGAGTGGCTCGACACGGTGGCTCCCGACGTGGTCGCGGTCGAGCGGGTGTTCAGCCAGCACAACGTCAAGACCGTGATGGGCACAGCACAGGTCAGTGGGCTGGCCCTCGTAGCGGCCGAGCGTCGCCGGATCCCGGTCGTCCTGCACACACCCAGCGAGGTCAAGGCGGCCGTCACTGGCAGCGGTCGCGCCGACAAGGCGCAGGTGGGCGCCATGGTGACCCGTCTGCTGCGTCTCGACGAGGTGCCGCGACCCGCCGACGCCGCGGACGCGCTGGCCCTGGCCATCTGCCACATCTGGCGCGGTGGAGCGGTGCAGCGCATCGAGGACGCGCGCCGGAGCGTGCGCACGACAACAGGAGGAGCCACAGCCCGATGATCGCCTTCGTGACCGGAGAGGTCGCCGCCGTGGGCCTCACCTCCGCCGTCCTGGACATCGGGGGGCTGGGCCTGGAGCTCCAGTGCACCCCCGGGACCCTCGCCGAGCTGCGGACGGGGGGGCGGGCGACGCTGTCGGCGAGCCTGGTGGTCCGCGAGGACTCCATGACCCTGTTCGGCTTCGCCGACGAGGACGAGCGGCAGACGTTCGAGCTCGTCCAGACAGCCAGTGGCGTCGGCCCGAAGCTCGCCCAGGCGATGCTCGCAGTGCTCTCGCCCGAGGCGATCCGCCGGGCGGTCGCGGGCGAGGACGTCAAGGCACTCACGAGCGTGCCCGGCATCGGCCAGAAGGGCGCCCAGCGGATCATCCTCGAGCTCAGGGACCGGGTCGGCTCCCCGACCGGGGCCGCGGCCCAGGCGCCCGTGGCAGGGGGCACGGCCAACGGCTGGCAGGCCCAGGTGCAGGCCGGCCTGGTCGGCCTGGGCTGGTCCGCGCGCGAGGCGGACCAGGCGGTCGCCGCCGTGGCGCCCGAGGCGGCGGAGACGGCGACCCCGGACGTGGCCCGGCTGCTGCGCTCGGCGCTGCGCTCGTTGAGCAGGTCCTGATGACGTACGACGACCCGCGGGCAGCCCTCGAGAGCGCCGAGGCGGCCTACCTCGCCGCGCGAGCCGACGGCAGCGTGACCACGGCGGAGGCCGACGGCGACGAGCGTGCGGTCGAGGCGGCGCTGCGTCCGCGCACCCTCGCCGAGGTGGTCGGCCAGCAGCGGGTGCGCGAGCAGCTCGCCCTGGTCCTCGAGGCGGCGCGCTCGCGGAGCCGGACGCCGGACCACGTGCTGCTGTCGGGTCCACCCGGGCTCGGCAAGACGACCCTGGCCATGATCATCGCCGCGGAGATGGCCACCCCGCTGCGGCTGACGAGCGGTCCGGCCATCACCCACGCGGGCGACCTGGCCGCGATCCTCTCCGGTCTCAACGAGGGCGACGTGCTGTTCGTCGACGAGATCCACCGGATGTCCCGGCCGGCCGAGGAGATGCTCTACATGGCCATGGAGGACTTCCGGGTCGACGTGGTGATCGGGAAGGGTCCCGGCGCCACCGCGATTCCCCTGGAGATCCCGCCGTTCACGCTGGTGGGTGCCACGACGCGCGCGGGGCTGCTGCCCAGCCCGCTGCGCGACCGGTTCGGCTTCACCGCGCACATGGAGTTCTACGAGCCCGGCGAGCTCGAGCTGATCGTGCGCCGCTCCGCCGGGCTGCTCGGGG
>DASSOK010000116.1:0-19711 GCA_035700665.1 Marmoricola sp. | reverse complement strand
GTCCAGGCGCATGTGCGCGGGACGGCCGGCCGCGCTCCGGATCGCGGCGGCGAGCTGGGAGGGCAGGCCCTTGACCGCCTCGGTCACGTCACGCTCGTCGGCCGCGTGGGCGCGCAGGTGCTCGTCGAGCAGGGCCAGCGCGGTGGCCGACCCGCTGTCGGCGTCGCTGGTGTCGATGAGCCAGTCCACTGGTGGTACCCCCTCCGAAGGCGACGGGCGTGCCCCGTCCGGCCGGAGCGTTCCCGCGCCCGTGCCCGGCGAAACCGTGGTGTGAGCGGCCACGCACGACGAACGCCGCCCGGTGGGACCGAGCGGCGTTCGCGTGAAGGTTTGTCAGGGGTCGGTCAGTGACCGTGACCGTGCCCGTGGCCGTGCCCGCCGGCGGCGGCGGACTCGTCCTCCTCCTCGGGCTTCTCGACGACCAGCGTCTCGGTCGTCAGCAGCATCCCGGCGATCGACGAGGCGTTCACCAGCGCCGAACGGGTGACCTTGACCGGGTCGAGCACGCCCTGCGCCACGAGGTCGCCGTACTCGTCGGTGGCGGCGTTGTAGCCCTCGCCGACCTTGCCCTCGCGCACCTTCGTGACGACGACGTAGCCGTTGACCCCGCCGTTCTCGGCGATCCAGCGCAGCGGCTCGTCCGCGGACTTGCGGACCACCTTGACGCCCGTCGCCTCGTCGCCGGTCAGGCCCAGGTTGTCGTCGAGCACCGAGGCGGCGTGGACCAGCGCGGACCCGCCGCCGGCGATGATGCCCTCCTCGATCGCGGCGCGCGTCGCGGAGACGGCGTCCTCGATGCGGTGCTTCTTCTCCTTGAGCTCGACCTCGGTGGCCGCGCCGACCTTGACGACGCAGACGCCGCCGGCCAGCTTCGCGAGACGCTCCTGGAGCTTCTCGCGGTCCCAGTCGGAGTCGGTGTTCTCGATCTCGGCCTTGATCTGCTTGACGCGGGCCTCGACCGCGGCGGCGTCACCGGCGCCCTCGACGATCGTGGTGTTGTCCTTGGTGATCACGACGCGGCGGGCCTGGCCCAGCACGTCGAGACCGACCTGGTCGAGCTTGAGGCCGACCTCGGGGGACACGACCTGACCACCGGTCAGGGTCGCGATGTCCTGCAGCATCGCCTTGCGGCGGTCGCCGAACGCCGGCGCCTTGACCGCGGCGGCGTTGAACGTGCCGCGGATCTTGTTGACGACGAGCGTCGACAGCGCCTCGCCCTCGACGTCCTCGGCCAGGATGAACAGCGGCTTGCCGGCCTGGATGACCTTCTCCAGCAGCGGCAGCAGCTCGGCGATCGCGCTGATCTTGCCCTGGTGGATGAGGATGTACGGGTCGTCGAGGACGGCCTCCATCCGCTCCGCGTCGGTCACGAAGTACGGCGAGATGTAGCCCTTGTCGAACTGCATGCCCTCGGTGAAGTCGAGCTCGGTGCCCATGGTGTTGGACTCCTCGACGGTGATGACACCGTCCTTGCCGACCTTGTCGAAGGCCTGCGCGAGCAGGTCGCCGATGTGCTCGTCGCGGCTGGACACCGTCGCGACGGCGGCCATGTCCTCACGCGACTCGACCTCGCGGGCGGCCTTGCCGAGCGCCTCGACGATGGCCGCGGTGGCGGCGTCCATGCCGCGCTTGAGGCCCATCGGGTTGACGCCGGCGGCGACGGCCTTGAGGCCCTGGGCCACCATCGCCTGCGCCAGCACCGTCGCAGTGGTGGTCCCGTCACCGGCGACGTCGTTGGTCTTGGTGGCGACCTCCTTGGTCAGCTGCGCGCCGAGGTTCTCGAACGGGTCGTCGAGCTCGACCTCGCGCGCGACGGTCACCCCGTCGTTGGTGATCGTGGGGGCGCCCCACTTCTTGTCGAGGACGACGTAGCGGCCCTTGGGGCCGAGCGTCACCTTGACCGTGTCGGCGAGCTTGTCGACCCCGCGCTCGAGTGCGCGACGGGCCTCCTCGTCGAACTGCAGGATCTTGGGCATTGATGCTCCTTAGGAAAAGGGATCGCCCGGGACGTCATACGAGCCGGTGGTCATGGCGACCCCTTCGTATGACGTCCCGGGCGGGGAAATCAGGAAACGATCGCGAGCACGTCGCGGCCCGAGAGGATCAGGTACTCCTCGCCGGAGTACTTCACCTCGGTCCCGCCGTACTTGCTGTAGATGACCTTGTCACCGACGGAGATGTCCATCGGGATGCGCTCGTCGCCATCCTCGTTGAACCGGCCCGGACCGACGGCGACGACCTCGCCCTCCTGGGGCTTCTCCTTCGCGGTGTCCGGAATGACGAGGCCGGACGCCGTGGTCTGCTCCGCGTCGAGCGGCTTGACGACGATCCGGTCCTCGAGGGGCTTGATGTTGACCGACACCTTGTCGACCTCCACGTATCTGCTCGTAGCTGGGTGAAGAACATTTCTGCCTGTACGCCGCACGCCGTCGCGGGGGTCGTGCGCCTTCCAGGCGCTGGCACCCTCGGGTCGAGAGTGCCAACCAGAAACTTAGCACTCTCGCCAAGTGAGTGCCAGACCGGGCCACCACCATCTGACAGCATGCCGCCATGGACGCCGACGCCCTCGCCTGGCTGCTGACCGACGAGGGCCAGGAGCTGCTGGCCCGGGCGGCCCGGATGGACGGCGATGCGCTGCACGTCGGCGCACAGCTGCGTCGTACGACGGAAGCCGGCCGGGTCGCCGCTGCGCTGACGCAGCTGGACCTGCGCCGTCGTGCCGAGGCGAAGTTCGGCGCGCTGGCCGGGCGGATGTACTTCACTCCGGAGGGCCTCGAGCAGGCGACCCGGCTGGCGGTCGCCGAGCACCGCGCCGCCCGGCTCGAGGCGGCGAACGTCGAGACCGTGATCGACCTCGGCTGCGGCATCGGCGGCGACCTGGTCGCCCTGGCGCGGTCCGGCCGGACGGCAGCAGGGGTCGACCTGGATCCGGTCCGCGTCGCGGTCGCCCGGGCCAACCTCGAAGCCCTCGGGCTGGGCGGCGCGGTGGAGGTGGCCGACGCGACCAGCGTCGACCACTCGCCCTTCGACGTCGCCTTCGCCGACCCGGCCCGACGGTCGGGGCGCGGCCGCACCTTCTCCGTCGAGGACTGGTCACCGCCGTGGCCGTTCGTGGAGTCGCTGCTGCGCCGCCCCGCCTGCGTCAAGGTGGCGCCCGGGATCAGCCACGAGCTCCTGCCCGAGGACATCGAGGCCGAGTGGGTCAGCGACCACGGAGAGGTCAAGGAGGCCGCGCTGTGGTCCGGCTGGCTGGCCACCTGCCGACGGCGCGCCACGGTCATCGCTTCGACCGGTCCTGGAGGAGCGGGCGGCGGCCTCGCCACGCTCACGGACGAGGACCAGGCGGACGGCCCGGCGGACGTGCGCGCGGTAGGGCAGTTCCTCTACGAGCCGGACGGAGCGGTGATCCGCGCCGGCCTGGTGGCCGCCGTGGCCACCGGGGTCCAGGGCGGACTGCTCGACGAGCACATCGCCTACGTCACGTCCGACGTGGCCTTCCGGACCCCGTTCGCGCGCGGCTACCGGGTCGTGGACCGGCTCCCCCACCGCGAGAAGGCACTGCGGGCGGCGCTGCGCGAGCGCGGCATCGGCCGCCTCACCATCAAGAAGCGTGGCGTGACCGTCGTACCGGACGAGCTCCGGAGGCGGCTCGCCCTCCGTGGCGACGAGGAGGCCACCATCGTGCTGACCAGGGCCGCGGGCAGGGGCGTCTGTCTTCTGGTGGAGCCCTTCTGAATCCGGCTCGCGTCACGACCGGTCGCGCGACGCCACCCGGTCGAGCGAACGGGTGATCACCAGCACCACCACCAGCCCCGCCACGATGCCGAGGGTGTCGGCCACGATGTCGTGCCAGTCGCCGTTGCGCCCGATCGGCAGCACCGCCTGGAGCACCTCGCTCAGCAAGGCGTAGCCGACGAGCCCCACGAACAGCCGACCCACCGCGTAGGAGGCGTAGCGACCGGTGACCGCGAGGACGAGGAAGATCACCGCGTGCTCCACCTTGTCGGAGACGTCCGGAGCCGTGGGCAGGCTCCGGGCCGGCAGCAGGAAGGCGAACAGCGACACCGCGAAGACGCCCCAGAAGGGATAGGCGTCCCACCCGGTCCTCAGAACTGCTCCTTCTCGGCGCCGATCGTGGTGTCGTCGCCGTGGCCGGTGTGGACCACGGTCTCGTCCGGCAGGGCGAACAGCCGGCCGCTGATGGATTGCCGGATCAGGTCGGCGTCGCTGAACGACCGACCGGTGGCCCCCGGGCCTCCCTGGAAGAGCGTGTCGCCGGTGAAGACGCAGCCGAGGTCGGGCGCGTGGAGGCAGACCGCCCCGGGCGCGTGCCCGGGCGTGTGCAGCACGATGAGTGTCGTGCCGGCGACCTCGATGCGCTGGTCGTCGGAGAGGTCGACGTCCCACAGCTCGTCGGGGTGGGTCAGCTCCCACAACGGCCGGTCGTCCGGGTGCAGCAGGATGGGCGCACCGGTACGACGACGCAGCTCGGGCGCCACCCGGACGTGGTCGTCGTGCGCGTGGGTGCAGACGATCGCCTTCACGTCCCGGCCGTCGACCACGCGCAGGATCCCGTCGACGTCGTGCGGAGCGTCGATCACGATGCACTGCTCGTCGTCGCCGACGACCCAGACGTTGTTGTCCACCTCGAACGTCTCGCCGTCGAGGGTGAAGGTGCCGGACGTGGTCCCGTGCGAGACGCGGGCGGCCATCAGAGCACCACCACCGAGCGCAGGACGCTCTGTCCGTCCTCGGGGGCGTGGTGCATCTTGTCGAACGCCGCCTCGACGTCCTCGATGCCGATCTCCTCGCTCACGAAGGCGTCCAGGTCCAGGCGGCCCTGCCGGTAGAGGTCGATCAGCATCGGGAAGTCGCGGGACGGCAGGCAGTCGCCGTACCAGCTCGACTTCAGCGCGCCACCCCGGCCGAAGACGTCGATGAGCGGGATGTCGGGGATCCGCATCTCCGGTGTCGGCACCCCGACGAGGACCAGCGTGCCGGCGAGGTCACGGGCGTAGAACGCCTGCCGCCACGTCTCGGGCCGGCCGACCGCATCGATGACGACGTCGGCACCGAAGCCGCCGGTGAGCCGCTGGATCTCGGCCACCGGGTCGGCGCTCGAGGAGTTCACCGTGTGGGTCGCGCCCAACCGACGCGCGGTCTCGAGCTTCCGGTCGTCGAGGTCGACGGCGATGATCGTCCCCGCGCCGGCGAGCGCGGACCCGGCGACCGCGGCGGCGCCGACGCCGCCGCAGCCGATGACGGCCACGGACTTGCCCCGGCCGACGTTGCCGGTGTTGATCGCCGCACCGAGGCCCGCCATCACCCCGCAGCCGAGCAGCCCGGCCGCCGCGGGACGGGCCGCCGGGTCCACCTTGGTGCACTGGCCGGCGGCGACGAGGGTCTTCTCGGCGAACGCGCCGATCCCCAGGGCCGGGGTGAGCTCGGTGCCGGCGAGGTCGCCGTCGGCCAGCGTCATCCGCTGGGTGGCGTTGTGGGTGGCGAAGCAGTACCACGGCTCGCCACGGTCGCAGGCCCGGCAGCTGCCACAGACCGCGCGCCAGTTCAGGATCACGAAGTCACCGGGCTCGACGTCGGTGACGTCCGGGCCGACCGCCTCCACGATGCCGGAGGCCTCGTGTCCGAGCAGGAACGGGAAGTCGTCGTTGATGCCGCCCTCGCGGTAGTGCAGGTCGGTGTGGCAGACCCCGCAGGCCTGCACCTGGACCACGGCCTCCCCCGGTCCGGGGTCCGGCACGTTGATCGTCCGGAGCTCCACCGGGGCGCCCTTGCGGACGGCCACGACTCCACGCACCTGCTGCACGGTCATCTCTGCACTCCCAGCTCTCATCGGGACGCCCATCGGCGGCGTCCCGCGATGCAACCATCCTCCCGGTTGGCGCGTGGTTGCCTCTCGTAGGGGTCGAACGGCGCGAGGATGGTGGTGCAGGTGTCCAGGACGGATTCCGCGCTCGGATCCACCGACCGAGGGGCCATCCCAGCGACGACCGGAGGTGTGGTGCACCGGCTGAAGGCGTCGACCGACTCGGACTTCGCCGAGTGGATGACCGCCCGACAGGGGCGGCTGCTCCGCACGGCGTACCTGCTGACCGGCGATCCGCACACCGCCCAGGACCTGGTGCAGAACGCGCTCGCCAAGATCTACCTGCGCTGGGACAGGATCTCCGACCGCGAGCACATCGACGCCTACGCCCGGGCCGCGCTGGTCAACGAGCACCGCTCCCTCTGGCGCCGTCCCTGGCGCCGCCGCGAGGTGGTGAGCGCCCAGCTCCCCGAGCAGGCCGGCGGTGAGGCGTCGTACGACGGAATGAGCGCCGCGCTCTGGGCCTACGTCCAGACCCTCCCGCCGCGCCAGCGCGCAGTCGTCGTGCTCCGCTACTACGAGGAGCTCACCGAGGCCGAGGCCGCCGACGTGCTGGGCATCAGTGTCGGCACCGTCAAGTCCCAGACCAGCCGAGCACTCGCGACCCTGCGCAGCGGCCTGGCCGACCACCCGGAGCTCTCGGGGAAGGAGGACGGGTGATGAGCACCCAGCTCGAGAAGGACCTCGGCCGCGCGCTCGACGAGAGGGCGGCCGGGATGACCGGCGGCCTCGACCTGGCCGAGGTGAGGGCCCGCGCCGTCGACCTGCGCCGGCAGACCCGCCGCCGTTGGGCGACCGGCCTGGCTGCCGCAGCCGTGGTCGTCGTCGCCGTGCCGGCCGCGCTCCTCCTGCCCGGGCACGAGGACGCCGGCCCCGTCACACCGTCGCCGACCCCGACCGTGGCACCCGACAAGCTCCCCGACCCGTCGCCGGACGCCACGCAGCAGAACGTCCTGGAAGGGCTCCCCGTCGGGGCGGCGCCGAACTGGCCGTACCTCCTCGGCACCACCGTCCACCTCCCCGACGGAAGCACCGTGGCCCTCCCGGGAGCGGCGAAGGACAGCGACCTCGCCGACGTGGGCGGGTTCGTCTCCTACCGCGGCGGCTGGCTGGTCGCGGACTCCGGGATGCGGATGACCCGCTACGACAGCTCGGGGGGCGTGGTGGCGCAGGGCGAGGGCAACAGCATCGTCACCAGCTCGGACGGCACCCGCGTCGCCTACCTGCTCGGCGGCAAGGCGTTCGTCGGCAGCCGCAGCGGCATGAGCGAGGGCGAGCAGGAGCTGGCCGGTGACACGGGCGGCGAGGGCCTGGTGGGCCTGGTGCGCGACGGAGCGGTCTACGTCCCGGGCGCCGGCGCGGTCCGCCTGATGCGGTACGACGGCACGGTGGGCTCGATCGACGACGTCTACATCGCCACCGCCACCAGCGACAGCGCCAACCTGGTCGGCGGCTACGTCGACGAGCACACCGGCGGCGTGGTCGACCTCGACACCGGCACGGTGCTGTGGCGGGAGGGCTGGCGGGCGTTGTCGTTCAGCCCGGACGGCAGGCTGCTCGCGGCGGTGCCCATGGACGACAACGGCGAGCCGAGCGAGCTGGCCATGCTCGACGCCCGGACGGGTGCGACCGTCGCTCGCGCCCCGCTGGTGGACAACGGGATCCAGCTGAACGGGGCACCGGTCTGGGAGGACGAGACCCACCTGCTGTTCGTCGCCGACAGCGGCCCGAGCCCGCACCAGGCCATCCTGCGGATGGGCACCGAGAGCGGCCTCGAGCGGGCCACCCCGGCGGTCGCGGGCGGCTCTGAGACGGGCATGGAGCGCTATCACCTCGCCGCGGGGCGCTGAGGCGGCCGGTCAGACGAGGATGTCCTCGACCTGCATCGAGGAATCGGCCGGCAGGTCCAGCTGTGAGGGGGTCCGGCCGCGAGCGACCATCTCCGAGCCCAGTGCGGCCACCATCGCCCCGTTGTCGGTGCAGAGCTTCGGCCGCGGCACCCGCACGCGGATCCCCTTGGCGGAGGCGCGCTCCTCGGCCAGCACGCGCAGGCGCGAGTTCGCGGCCACGCCGCCGCCGATGAGGATGTCCTCGATGCCGTGTTCCACCGCAGCGTCGACCGCCTTGCGGGTCAGCACGTCGCAGACGGCCTCCTGGAACGAGGCGGCCACGTCGGCGACGGGGAGCGGCTCACCGGCCGCCTCCTTGGCCTGCACCCACCGCGCGACGGCGGTCTTGAGGCCGGAGAAGGAGTAGTCGAAGCGGTGCCGCTCCAGGTCCCGACGTGAGGTGAGCCCGCGCGGGAAGTCGATGGCGACGCTGTTGCCCTCACGGGCCGCCCGGTCGATGTGCGGGCCACCGGGGAACGGCAGGCCGAGGAGGCGGGCCACCTTGTCGAACGCCTCGCCGGCCGCGTCGTCGATGGTGGCGCCCAGCGAGGTCACCGACTCCGTCACGTCGTCGACCCGCAACAGGGACGAGTGCCCGCCCGAGACGAGCATCGCGAGGCAGGGGTCCGGGAGCGGACCGTGCTCGAGCTGGTCGACAGCGACGTGCGCCGCCAGGTGGTTCACGCCGTAGATCGGCTTCTCCAGCGCCATCGCGAGCGCCTTGGCGGCCGCGACCCCGACGAGCAGCGCTCCCGCCAGGCCCGGCCCAGAGGTGACCGCGATCGCGTCCACGTCACCCGGCCGGACCCCTGCGTCGGCGCAGGCACGCTCGATGGTCGGCACCATCGCCTGCAGGTGCGCGCGGGCGGCGACCTCGGGCACGACACCTCCGAAGCGGGCGTGCTCGTCCACCGAGGACGCCAGCGCGTCCGCCAGGAGGGTGTTGCCGCGCACGATCCCGACACCGGTCTCGTCGCACGAGGTCTCGATGCCCAGCACCAGCGGTTCGTCCGTCATGAGCCTCCTCCACAGCCACGGCCGAGCGGCAGCCGGAGCACGACCGCCGTGGCGCCGTCACGGTAGTAGCGCGGCCGCCGGTCCACCTCGGTGAAGCCCCGGGCGGCGTAGAACGCCAGCGCCCCGGCGTTGTCCTCGCGCACCTCGAGCAGCAGCCGGTCCGCGGCGGAGAGCCGCGCTCGCCGGACCACCTCGTCGAGCAGCGCAGTGGCCACGCCGCTGCGACGGGCCGCCGGCTCGACGGCGATCCGCTGCAGCTCGGCGACGTCACCGGCGTACGACGCCACGGCATGGCCCACGACACGGTCACGCGAGCGCGCCACGACGTAGCCGACGGTCGGCAGCCGGTGGGCGAGGCCGTCGAGCACGAGGGCCTCCGACCACGCGTCCCGACCCAGGCAGGACTCCTCCAGCCAGGCGACGGCCGCGGCGTCGTCCACGGTGGCCTCCTCGACGTTCACCGCCGCATCGGTGGTCATGTCACCTTCTTCGGCGGTCGCGGCGCCATCGTGTCGGGGCGGCGCAGGTAGAGCGGGTCGGGGTCGAGCAGCTCGAACCGCTCGTCCGTCACGACGTCGGCCAGCACCGCGGCGCGAGGCAGCTCCGGCCCGGCAGCGTGCGGGAACGACTCGGGGTAGAGCACCGCGCCCCGCCCGACCACCGGCTCGTCGGTCGCCACGTCGGCCGGCTTGGCGACCACCGGTTCGTCGAGCCGCCGACCGCCGGCGTACCGCGCGAAGTAGACCTCCTTGCGCCGGGCGTCGCTGGCGACGGAGAAGTCCTCGAGCCCCTGGTCGATCGCCTCCGCCGCGAGGATGTCCAGGCTGCACACGGCGTAGACAGGGATGTCCAGCGCGAAGCCGAGCGTCCGTGCCGTGACCAGCCCGACCCGCAGGCCGGTGAACGGCCCGGGGCCGGCCCCCACCGCCACTGCCGTGACGTCGCGCTGGCCGATGCCGGCGTCCTCGAGCACGTGGGCGATCCCCGGCGCCAGCATCTCGCCGTGCCGCATGCCCTCCTCCGAGCCCCACTCGGCGACGACGCCGGCGCCGTCGTGCAGGGCGACGGTGACGTGCGCGGTGGCGGTGTCGAAGGCGAGCAGCACGGGGTCGAGGCTAGTCCGCGTCCACAGGCAGTACGACGGTCAGGTCGGCGTCGCGCCACCGGGAGCCCACCGCGGTCACGGTGATGGAGCGCACCTCCGACGACGGGTCCGCCGGACGCTCGAGACGGATCTCGAGCCGGTCGCCGGTGAGCGCCTCGGCAAGCCCCTCTCCCCACTCGACCACCGTGACGGCCTCGTCGACGTCGGTGTCGAGGTCCAGGTCGTCGAGCTCCGCGGCGCCACTGAGCCGGTAGGCGTCCACGTGCACCAGCGGAGGCCCACCGACCTCCGACGGATGCACCCGGGAGATGACGAAGGTCGGCGAGGTGACGTTGCCACGCACTCCCAGCCCCTGGCCGAGGCCCTGGGTGAGGGTCGTCTTGCCGGCGCCCAGGTCCCCGGTCAGGATCACCAGGTCTCCGGCCCGCAGCAGGCCGCCGAGCCGCTCGCCGACTGCGCGGGTGTCCTCGGCCTCCGGCAACGACGCAGCCAGCGGCAGCAGCCTCGTCATGGTGAGACGAGGCCCGACGTGCGCGGTCTCCACATAGCCGTGGCCCTCCCAGAAGCGCACCGTCTCGGGCAGCTCGCGGCGCGCCTCCAGCTCCAGGCCTCGCAGGCCGCGGGACCGGGCGACCTCCTCGGCGGCCCGCGCGAGGGCACTCGCGACGCCGTGACGACGCGCCTCGGCGAGCACGCCGACGCGGTGCAGGCCGAGCAGGCCGTCCTCCTCGCCCAGGAGCAGCGCACCGACCGGCCGGCCGGCGTGCACGGCCAGCAGGCCGCCGTACTGCGCGAGCGTGCGGGTGACGGAGTCGACCGTCTCCTCGAGCGCGGTTGACGGCGGGTCGAGCACCGGCCGACCGGCGAAGGAGGCGTGGATCAGGGCGAGCACGTCGTGCGCACGGTGGGCGTCGACCTCGAGGACCTCCACGTCGGGGCGCCCCGGACCGGCCGTCATCAGACGTCCACCCAACGGCGCGGCTGCCGGCCGCGCATCCGGGTGACGATCTCGTAGGAGATGGTCCCGCACCAGTCGGCCCAGTCCTGGGCGGTGGGTTCGCCGTCGGCACCGGGCCCGAACAGGACCACCTCGTCACCCGGCTGGGCCGCGCCGGCGACGACGAACTGGTCCATGCAGATCCGGCCGAGCACGTCGGCGCGCCGGCCCTCGAGCTGCACCTGCGCGGATGACGAGGCGTGCCGCGGGATGCCGTCGCCGTAGCCGAGGGGCACCAGCGCCGCCGGCATGGCCCGGTCGGCGACGAAGGTGTGGCCGTAGGAGACGCCGTCGCCCGGCTGCAGCTGCCGAGCCATCACCACGCGGGCCCGGAGCGTCATCGCGGGCACCAGGCCGAGCTCGGCCGAGGAGACCACCGCGGGCGCCGGGGTGAGCCCGTAGGTCGCGATCCCGAGGCGGACCAGGTCGAAGCGCACGCTTGGCCGCAGCAGCGCGCCGGCGGAGTTGGCGAGGTGGCGCACCTCCGGTCGCAGGCCCACCTCCTCCGCAGTCGCGACCGCGTCCCGGAAGGCCCGCTCCTGTGCGTCGTTCGCCGGGTGGTCGGGTTCGTCGGCACAGGCCAGGTGGGACCAGATCCCGACGACGCGGACGTGGCCGTCACGCTCGGCGAGGACCGCCTCGCTCACCAACGCGGCCCAGTCGGCAGCGCTCGCGCCGCCCCGGGAGAGGCCGGTGTCGATCTTGAGGTGCACCCGCGCGACCAGCCCCCGGGTCCGCGCCGCCTCGGCGACCTCCTTCAGCTGCCCGACCCCGTAGGCGGCGACGTCGACGTCCGCCGCGATCGTCAGACCGAGGTCCTCGCCCGGGACGCTGAGCCAGCACATCAGCCGGCCGGTGTCCCCCGCCTCGCGGAGGGCCAGCGCCTCCTCGGGTGTGGCTACCCCCAGCCAGTCGGCGCCGGCCTCGCGTGCGGCGCGGGCGACCGGCACCATCCCGTGGCCGTAGCCGTCGGCCTTCACCACGGTCATCACCAGCGGCGCCGGCTGCCCGTGGGGAAGGTCGGCGGCGGTCAGCTCACGCAGCCGGCGCACGTTGTGCCGGATCGCGCCGAGGTCGACGACGATCTCGGCGCGCGGCAACGGCTCGCGGGTGTCCATGGCGGTCACATCCTCCCATCCCGTGCGACCGTCCTGGCCGGACAGTGTCGAGGATCGCTGCCATCCGATGACGAGGATCCTCGGCGGCGTCCGTACCGGAGCGGTGCTCAGTCAGTGTCCCCGGACAGGCGCCGGACCACCGCGGGCACTGCATCGGCGACACTCTGCGGGGTGATCGGGCCGCCCCCGGAGGCGAGGACACCCGCCGCTCCGTGCAGCCAGGCGCCGACCGAGGCCGCGTCGTACGGCGTGAGGCCGGCGGCCAGCAGCGCGCCGACGACCCCGGCCAGGACGTCACCCGTCCCGGCGGTCGCCAGCCATGGTGTGCCCGAGGTGTTCACCCGCACCCGCCCGTCGGGGTGGGCGACCAGGCTGTGCCGTCCCTTGAGGAGTACGACGCAGCGGAAGCGGTCCGCCGCCAGACGGGCGTGGTGGAGCTGCTGCGCCTCGATGAGGCCACGGTCCACGTCGAGGAGCGAGGCGAGCTCTCCCGCGTGCGGGGTGAGCACGGCGTCGGCCCGCCCACCGGGGAAGGCGGCGAGTGCGTCGGCGTCCACCACGACCGGGACGTCGTCGTCGAGGGCCCGGGAGAGCGCCGCGCCGGCGTCCTCACCGCCACCGGAGCCGACCAGCCACGCCTGCACGCGGCCCTCGCCGACGACGACCTGGGGGTGCGCGACCCGCACGGCACGAGCAGCCGGGCCGGAGTAGCGGACCATCCCGCACAGCCCGGTCGCCGCCGCGCCGACACCGAGGACCGCCGCTCCGGGGAAGTCGTCGGAGCCGGTCCGGATCCCGAGGACGCCGCGGGTGTACTTGTGGTCGTCACCGCTGGGCCGCGGCAGGAGGGCAGCGACGTCGGACTCCTGCAGCGAGGTCACTGCAGGAGCGGGCAGCCCGAGACCGATGTCGACGAGGGTCACGACACCGCAGGCGTGGGCTGCCGGGTCGACGAGGTGGCAGACCTTGTGGGTGCCGAACGTGACGGTGAGGTCCGCCCGGACGTGGGGTCCGTCCAGCTCGCCGGTGTCCACACCGACGCCCGAGGGGACGTCGACGGCCACCACCGGCACGCCTGCGAAGCGCTCCACGGCTGCCACGGCGTCAGGGCGCAGGCCAGGCCGCCCGCCGATGCCGACGATCCCGTCGAGCACCACGTCGGGCCGGTGGGCGTCCGCCAGCGCGACGACGCGGCCGCCGGACGCGCGCAGCGTGGCGACCCCCTCCGGATGGCCCGAGGAGGCCAGCAGCACCGCCTCGACGCGGGCGCCGCGGCGGGCCAGCAGGGCTCCGGCGAAGAGCGCATCGCCGCCGTTGTCGCCGGATCCCACGAGGAGGAGCACCCGGGCGCCGTACATGCGGCCAAGGAACGCGGAGACTGCGCTCGCCAGGCCGGTGGCGGCCCGCTGCATCAGGGTGCCCGGGGGCAGCGCTGCCATCAGCTCCGCCTCGGCGGACCGGACCTGCTCGACGGTGTGGGCGGCTCGCACAGCAGCCAACGTACTGCCCGGAGGGCCGGCTCAGCCCCCGGCGACCGACAGCAGGAAGGCGCAGCCGAAGCCGAAGACCGTGACCAGACCGACCCAGGCTCCGGCGTGCTCGACGGCCTCCGGGATCATCGTGTCCGAGAGCATGGTGAGGATCGCACCCGCTGCGAAGGCCTGCGTGGCGGCGATGAGGAGGTCGCTCGCGCCGCCCAGCACCGCGAAGCCGAGCGCCGCAGCGATCGTGGACGCCAGGGTCACGATCCCCCACAGTCCGAGGATGTAGCCGACCGATCGCCCGGAGGCCTTCATCCCGACGGAGGCGGAGAACGACTCGGGGATGTTGGACATGAACACCGCGACGAGGACCGCGAGACCGACGGCCCCGCCGTCGACCATGCTGATCCCGATGGCGGCCGACTCGGGGATGCCGTCCAGCAGCGCACCGATGACCAGTGCCATCGCGCCGGCGTTGCCCTGCGTCCCCTTGGGGCTCTTGCGCCGCGACCCGCCTCGGCTGTCGACCCACCAGTCGCCGGCGAAGAAGGTGAGCGCGCCGGCGACGAGGCCGACGACCACCGCGTCGGTGCCGGCGCGGTCATAGGCCTCGTGGGTCAGCTCGAACGCCACGGCGCTGATCAGCACCCCGGTGCCGAACCCCATGATCAGCCCGATCACCCGCTTGGAGGCCGGGAGGTAGAGCCCTGCCAGCGCGCCGAGGATGAGGGCGAAGCCGCCGACGAATCCCCACCACGCAGCGGTCAGCATCAGGCCGGGGGCTCTCCTTCCAGGACCACCATCGCACTGGCGATCCCTGCGTCGTGGCTCAGCGAAAGGTGCGTCTGCAGCACGCCGAGGTCGTTGGCCCGGGCCAGCACGGTTCCGCGCAGCTCGAACCTCGGACGACCGCCCTGTTCCCGCAACACCACGCAGTCATGCCAGCCGAGGCCACCGGGGGCGCCCAGGGCCTTGGCGATCGCCTCCTTGGCGGCGAAGCGGGCCGCCAGCGACGGCACCGGCAGCGTCGCCTCCTCGGTGGTGAAGAGCTTGTCCCGCAGCGCGGGTGTCCGCGCGAGCGAGTCCTCGAACCGTCCGATGTCGACGACGTCGATGCCGATCCCGATGATCACGACCGCCGCCTGGGTCTACTCGACCGTGACGGACTTGGCGAGGTTGCGCGGCTGGTCGACGTCGTGACCCATCTGGGTGGCCAGCTCGCAGGCGAACAGCTGGAGCGGAACGGTGGCGACCACCGGCTGCAGCAGCGTGGAGACCGTCGGCAACGGGATGGTGACGTCGGCGTACGGCGCCACCGCGGTGTCACCCTCCTCGGCGAGCACGATCGTGCACGCCCCGCGCGCCCGGATCTCCTGGATCGCGCTGACCATCTTGTCGTGCAGCTGGTCACGGCCCCGCTGGGGTACGACGCAGAAGACGGGCAACCCCTCCTCGATGAGGGCGATCGGGCCGTGCTTGAGCTCACCCGCGGCGAACCCCTCGGCGTGGATGTAGGCGAGCTCCTTGAGCTTCAGCGCACCCTCGAGCGCGACCGGGAAGCCGGCGTGCCGGCCGAGGAACAGCACCGACCGGGAGTCCTTGAGCGACCGGGCCAGCTCGTAGACCGACTCCGCGTCGTCGAGGACGCGCTGGATGTGCTCGGGCATCCGCTGCAGCTCGGCCACGATGTCGGCGATCTCGTCGCCGAACTTCACCCCGCGGACCTGGGCGAGGTAGAGGCCGAGGAGGTAGCAAGCGACCAGCTGGGTCAGGAAGCCCTTCGTGGAGGCGACCCCGATCTCCGGGCCGGCGTGGGTGTAGATGACCGCGTCGGACTCCCGGGGGATCGTCGACCCGTTGGTGTTGCAGATGCTCAGCACCCGCGAGCGCTGGGTGCGGGCGTGCCGGATCGCCATCAGGGTGTCCGCCGTCTCGCCGGACTGGCTGATCGCCACGACGAGGGTGTTCCGGGTCAGGATCGGGTCGCGGTAGCGGAACTCGTGGGAGAGCTCGACCTCGCAGGGGATCCGGGTCCAGTGCTCGATGGCGTACTTGGCGACCAGGCCGGCGTAGTTGGCCGTCCCGCAGCCGATGATGATGATCTTGTCGATGTCGCGCAGCTCGTCGTCGGTGATCCGGACCTCGTCGAGCTTGAGCTGGCCGTCCTCGGTGTGCCGGCCGAGGAGCGCGTCGGCGACCGCGCGCGGCTGCTCGAAGATCTCCTTGCGCATGAACCAGTCGTAGCCGTCCTTCTCGGCTGCGGCGAGGTCCCAGTCGACGTGGTAGCGCTTGCCCTCGGCCGGGTTGCCGTCGAAGTCGGTCACCTCGACGCCCTCTCGGGTGATCGTGACGACCTGGTCCTGGCCCAGCTCGAGGGCGTCGCGGGTGTGCTCGATGAAGGCGGCCACGTCCGAGCCGATGAAGTTCTCGCCGTCGCCCAGGCCGACGACCAGCGGTGAGTTCCGTCTGGCCGCGACGACGCGCGAGGCGTCCTCGGCGTCGACCGCGACGAGGGTGAACGCTCCCTGGAGCCGCCGGCAGACCGACTGCATCGCCGTGGTGAGGTCGGCACCGTGGTCGAGCTCGACCTCCAGCAGGTGGGCGGCGACCTCGGTGTCGGTCTCCGACACCAGGTCGTGGCCCTCGCGCTCGAGCTCGTCGCGCAGCTGCGCGAAGTTCTCCAGGATGCCGTTGTGGACCAGGGCCACCCGGCCCTTCCCGCCGAGGTGCGGGTGCGCGTTGACGTCGTTGGGGGCGCCGTGGGTCGCCCACCGGGTGTGCCCGATCCCGGTCGTCGACGGCGGCAGCGGGTGCTCCTGCAGTGACTTCTCCAGGTTGGCCAGCTTGCCGGCCTTCTTGTCGCACGCGATGGCGCCGTCGTGGACCAGCGCGATGCCGGCGGAGTCGTAGCCGCGGTACTCGAGTCGGCGCAGTCCCTCGATCACCACGTCCTGGGCCTGCTGCTCGCCGACGTATCCCACGATTCCGCACATGGGCGCCAGTCTACGGTCGCGGGTCATAGTGTCGGGTCATGCGCGACTCCGTCACCGTCCACATGGACGCCACCGCTGACGAGGTCTGGGACCTCGTCAGCGACGTCACCCGCATCGGCGAGTTCAGCCCCGAGACCTTCGAGGCGAAGTGGACGCGCGGCGCCACCGGCCCGGCGGTGGGCGCGTACTTCAAGGGCCATGTGAAGCGCAACGGCGTCGGGCCGACGTACTGGAGCCTGTGCCGCGTCGACGCCTGCGAGCCGCCGCGGGAGTTCCGGTTCACCGTCGTGGTGGGCGACCGGGACGTGAACACGTGGGGCTACCGGATCGAGCCGAGCGCGGACGGAGCCGGAGTGGACGTCACCGAGTACTTCCAGCTGGCCGGCCACCCGGCCCTGAAGCTCTACTGGGCGCTGCTGGGCTGGGCCCGTGGCCGGACCAATCGCAACGGCATGCGCACCACCCTGGAGCGGATCAGGGCGGTCGTGGAGGCCAGCAGCTGAGCGGCTGCGAGAATCCCCGCATGTCGCACCCCCGGTCCAACGGGCACGCCGGCGAGCCCTCGCCGTACGTCGAGCTCGAGCGCGACTCCTGGGCGGCGCTGGCCGAGCACACCGACCAGCCGCTGACCGAGGCGGAGATCGAGCGGGTCCGTGGACTCGGCGAGCAGCTGGACCTCAAGGAGGTCGAGCAGGTCTACCTGCCGATCTCCCAGCTGCTCAGCCTCTACGTCGAGTCCGCCCGGTCGCTGCACCGGGCGCAGGAGCAGTTCCTCGACCAGCCGCAGCCGCCGCGCACGCCGTTCGTGATCGGCCTGGCCGGGTCGGTCGCCGTCGGCAAGTCCACCACGGCGCGACTGCTCAGCGAGATGCTCGCCCACTGGCCGGCGCACCCCCAGGTGGCGCTGGTCACCACCGACGGCTTCCTCTACTCCAACGCGGAGCTGATCCGCCGCGGGATCCTGCACCGCAAGGGATTCCCCGAGTCCTACGACCGCAAGGCACTGCTGCGCTTCGTGATGGACATCAAGTCGGGCAAGGACGAGGTGGAGGCGCCGGTCTACTCCCACCTCACCTACGACGTCACCGACGAGAAGGTCATCATCAAGAGCCCCGACATCGTCATCGTCGAGGGCCTCAACGTCCTCCAGCCGGCACCGGTGGCCCCGGACGGGCGCACCGGTCTGGCGGTCAGCGACTTCTTCGACTTCTCCATCTACGTCGACGCCGCGCGCTCCGACATCGAGGGCTGGTACGTCGACCGCTTCCTCCGGCTCCGGGAGACGGCGTTCCGGGACCCGGCGTCGTACTTCGCGAAGTACGCCGGGCTCACCCACGACGAGGCGGTCGTCGAGGCGCGGCGGATCTGGAACGAGATCAACGGCCCCAACCTGGCGCAGAACGTGGCGCCCACCCGGTCGCGCGCCACCCTGGTGCTGCGCAAGGACCGCGACCACTCGGTCCGCTGGGTCCGGCTGCGGAAGCTGTGAGGGGAGGGCCGATGGAGGACGTCCCGCGGACGCGGTGGGAGGAAGCACGCGAGCAGCACGACGGCTACCAGCGGCACTTCGGTGAGCTGATCGACGCCGGCGAGGACATCGACGGCGAGGCCCGGCTGGCCGACGCGCTGGCGCCCCGCCGGGCGCGGATCCTCGACGCCGGCGCCGGGATGGGGCGCGTCGCAGCTGCACTGGCTGCGCGCGGACACCGGGTCGCGGCGGTGGAGAAGGATCCCGTGCTGGCCGCCGACTGCCGGCGCCGCTACCCCGACGTGCCGGTCGTGCAGTCCGACATCCTCAGCATCAGCGCCGCGGTGTTCGACTCGGCCGGCCTCCCCACGTCGTACGACGTGGTCACGGTCGTGGGCAACGTGATGATCCTGCTCGCCGAGGACACCGAGCGCGAGGTCCTCGCCCGCCTCGGCTCGCTGCTCGCCTCGGACGGCCGGATGCTGGTGGGCTTCCATCCCCGGAGCGGCCCGGCCAACAGTCGCGCGTACCCGTTCGACGACTTCCGGGCCGACGCGGAGGCGAGCGGGCTGGCCGTGCAGCACCGGTTCGGCAGCTACCAGCTCGACCCGCCGTCCGACGACTACGTGGTGGCGGTGCTGCACCGGAGGACATGACGCGTTTCACGGCCACCTCGGCAGGAAATCCCGGTGATCCGGGCCGTGCCAGCCGATAGGTTGCGGGCCATGTTCGCTGCACTCGGCCGCCTGACCACCCGTCGTCCCTGGTTCGTGATCGCCACCTGGGTCGTCGTGGCGATCCTGGTGGTCGTCTTCGCTCCCAAGCTGACGTCGACCACCGACGAGTCGGAGTTCCTGCCCAGCCACTACGAGTCGATCAAGGCAGCGACCCTCCAGGAGGAGGAGTTCCCCAGCACCAGCCAGCTCGGCGCGCTGCTCGTCTTCGAGCGCGAGGACGGTGCCGCGCTGACCGCGGCGGATCTGAAGGAGGTCGCCCGGATCGGCAAGGAGCTCGGCCCCAAGCTGTCGGAGAAGACCTTCGCCCCGATGGTGGTGACAGTCGGACAGGACGGCAAGCCGAACGTCTCGAAGGACGGCCAGATCGCCGTCGGCTTCGTCGGCCTCGCGGACGGAGCCACCGGGTTCGACCCGCAGGCGATGGACGACGCCAAGGACATGCGCGAGGAGATCGCGGACGTGTCCGAGGGCACCGGACTGGACGTCAAGACGATGGGCCCGGCGGCCCAGAGCCTGGACTCCCAGGAGTCGAGCGAGAAGACCTTGGCGATCGTCGGTCTGGCCACGGTGCTGCTGATCGTCTTCCTGCTCGCGCTGATCTTCCGCAGCGTGATCATCTGCCTGATGCCGGTCATCGTCGTGACGGTGGTGTCGACGATCGCGACGGGGCTGATCGGCTGGGCCAACGAGCTCTTCGACCTCAAGGCCGACTCCTCGATCGAGACCATCCTGGTCGTCGTCCTCTACGGCATCGGCACCGACTACATCCTGTTCTTCCTCTTCCGCTACCGCGAGCGGCTGCGCCGCGGGGACGAGACGCGGGCGTCGGTCGTCCACGCGCTCGAGCGCGCCGGAGAGGCGATCGCGTCGGCGGGCGGCGCGGTGATCGTCGCGTTCCTCGCGCTGCTGCTGAGCTCGCTGGGCATCTTCCAGGCGATCGGCCCCGCGCTCGCGATCGCTGTCGGGGTCACGCTGCTCGCCGCCCTGACGCTGGTGCCGGCGGTCGTGACCGTGCTCGGCCG
>DASSOK010000115.1:0-7085 GCA_035700665.1 Marmoricola sp. | reverse complement strand
CACGGCTTCGTCAAGGAGCACCCGGTGGAGCGGTGGTACCGCGACCTGCGTGCCATCGGCCTGATGGAAGGAGCGGTCCTCGTCTGACGAGGAGGAGACATCATGATCAATCTCGAGACCCCGAAGAAGGTCCGCCCGCTCGTCGAGCAGGCCCACCAGGTCGCCATGAACATGCTGCGACCGATCTCCCGCAAGTACGACGCGGCCGAGCACGAGTACCCCAAGGAGCTCGACATGCTCGCCGCCATGATCGACGGGCTCTCCGAGTCCGGCGCATCCAGCGGCGCAGGCGCCGCGGGAGTACGACGCGATCCCAGCGGCGACAAGGAGGACCAGGGCAACCGCAACGGCACCAACCTTGCCTCCGTCCTCTCCATCATGGAGATGTGCTGGGGCGACGTCGGCCTCCTGCTCAGCATGCCGCGCCAGGGCCTGGGCAACTCGGCCATCGCCTCGGTCGCCGACGACGAGCAGCTCGAGCGGTTCAAGGGCACCTGGGCGGCGATGGCGATCACCGAGCCCGACACCGGTTCGGACTCCGCCAACATCCAGACGACGGCCCGCAAGGACGGCGACGAGTACGTCCTCAACGGCGAGAAGATCTTCGTCACCTCCGGCGAGCGGGCCGACAGCGTGGTGGTGTGGGCGACGCTCGACAAGAGCCTCGGTCGCGCGGCGATCAAGTCGTTCGTGGTCGAGAAGGGCACCCCCGGCATGAAGGTGGAGCGGCTCGAGCACAAGCTCGGGATCCGCGCCTCCGACACCGCGGTGATCAGCTTCACCGACTGCCGGGTCCCGGCCGAGAACCTGCTCGGCTCGCCGGAGATCGACACCAAGCAGGGCTTCGCCGGAGCGATGGCGACCTTCGACAACACCCGGCCGCTGGTCGCCTCGATGGCCGTCGGCTGCGCCCGGGCGTCGCTGGACCTCACCCGCGACCTCCTGGAGGACGCCGGCGTCACGATCGACTACGACGCCCCGGCGTTCACCCAGTCGGCCGCCGCCGCGACCTACCTCCAGCTGGAGGCCGACTGGGAGGCGGCGTACCTGCTCACCCTCCAGGCCGCCTGGATGGCCGACAACCGCAAGCCGAACTCGACCGAGGCGTCCATGGCCAAGGCGAAGGCCGGCCGGATGGGCTCCGACGTGACCCTGCGCTGCGTCGAGCTGGCCGGCACCTTCGGCTACTCCGAGGCCGAGCTGCTGGAGAAGTGGGGACGCGACTCGAAGATCCTGGACATCTTCGAGGGCACCCAGCAGATCCAGCAGCTCATCGTGGCCCGTCGGGTGCTCGGCCTCACGTCGGCCGAGCTGAAGTAGGCCGTCGGTCACCTACGCCGCGAAGGGGTCGTGCTCGGCGAGCAGCTTCTCCACCCGCGCCTGGTCGAGGCGGTTGAAGATCAGGCTGCTCTCCTGCTGGTCCCGCACGCACTTGGCGAGCGTGAACGACGAGGTCACCAGGTAGAGGGACCCGAGCCCGAGGAAGGCGCGCACCCAGCCGTCGACCGGCAGGTAGAGGATCCCGAAGAGCACGGCGATCAGCGCGACGCCGAAGGACAGCGCGGCCTGGGCGTAGAAGGCGGTGGTGGTCTTGGTGGGGTTCTGTGTGTTCATGCAGAGACCATCCCGTGGCGAGGGATGCCGCGACATCCGTGCCTGCACCCGGTTCGGCCTGGGTACGGCTACTCAGGTTCGACCCGGGCGCCGGGGGACGCGAGGCCCGAGTGGAAGCCCGGCTCCCGCCAGCCGCGGCCCGCGAAGGCCTGGGTGACGGCCCGGCGCACCGCATCGGCGCGCTCGCTGGCCACCAGCGCGATCGCCGAGCCGCCGAAGCCGCCTCCGGTCATCCGCGCGCCCAGCGCCCCGGCCTCCACGGCCACCTCGACGACCGCGTCCAGCTCCGGAGCCGAGACCTCGTAGTCGTCCCGCATCGAGGCATGCGACGCGGCCATCAGCCGGCCGACCTCCGTCCAGTCGCGCGCGCCGGCCGCGTCGACGAAGGCGTCCACCCGCTGCTGCTCGGTGAGCACGTGCCGGACCCGGCGGGCGAGCACCTCGGGCAGCCCCGACAGTCCGTCCGGTGGGGCGTCCACGAGGCGCTCGACGCCGAGCAGGCGGGCCGCCTCCTCGCACTCGGTACGACGGTCGCCGTACCCGCCGTCGACGTGGGAGTGGCTCGCGCGGGTGTCGATGACGAGCAGCGCCAGGCCGTCGTCCTCGGGCGCGAACGGCACCGGTGTCCGCGAACCCGTGGCGAAGTCGAGCAGCAGCGCCTCACCCTCCCGGCACAGGATCGAGGCGCTCTGGTCGAGCCCGCCGGTCGGAGCGCCCACGAACTCCGTCTCGGCGCGGATGCAGGCCTCAACCAGCTCGTCGTCGGAGCGGTCGAGCCCGAGCAGCGCGTCCACCGCGACGGCGACGCTGCACTCGAGTGCCGCCGAGCTGGAGAGGCCCGACCCGATCGGCACCGACGAGGAGATGTCGACGTGCACCGGCGTGGTGACCTCGAGGGCCGCCAGGACGCCGAGGACGTACTCGGTCGGATCGGCGTCCGGCGCGTCCGCGGTGCCCTCCCAGACCAGGGACGGCCCGTCCTGCTCCCGGCGGGCGACGTAGGCCGTCGTCCGCATCGGCAGTGCGATCGGCAGGCAGCGACCGCCGTTGTAGTCGAGGTGCTCGCCGATCAGGTTGACCCGGCCGGGAGCGGAGGCGACGACTGCCGAAGATGTGTCCACAACCGGTAGATTGGCACGTCGTGCACTTTCTGAACGAGCTGCGGCCCACGCACGACCTGACCTACGACGACGTCTTCATGGTCCCGCGACGGTCGGCGGTCGCCTCCCGCTACGACGTGGACCTGTCCTCCACCGACGGCACCGGTACGACGATCCCGCTCGTCGTGGCGAACATGACGGCGGTGTCCGGCCGGCGGATGGCGGAGACGATGGCCCGCCGCGGCGGTCTGAGCGTGCTGCCGCAGGACATCCCGCTCGACGTGGTCGAGGAGGTGGTGCGCTGGGTCAAGGGCCGCCACCCGGTGTTCGAGACCCCGATCACCCTCGCGCCGCACGAGACGGTCAGCGACGCGCTCGGCCTGCTGTCGAAGCGGGCACACCTCGCGGCCGTCGTCGTCGAGGACGGCAAACCGGTCGGCATCATCACCGAGGCGGACTGCCTCGGTGTGGACCGGTTCACCCAGGTGGGCCAGGTGATGACCACCGAGATGGTGACCCTGCCGGACACCGTCACGCCGCGCGAGGCGTTCGACCTGCTCTCCAGCTCCCGGCACCGGCTGGCGCCCGTCGTGGACGCCTCCGGCGGGCTGGTCGGCCTGCTCACCCGCACCGGCGCACTACGCTCGACGATCTACCAGCCGGCCCTGGACACCGACGGCCGGCTGCGCGTCGCCGCCGCGATCGGGGTCAACGGGGACGTGGCCGGCAAGGCGGAGCGACTGCTCGCCATGGGCATCGACTGCCTGGTCGTCGACACCGCGCACGGGCACCAGGAGCGGATGATCGACGCGCTCAAGGCCGTCCGCTCGACCGATCCGCGGGTGCCGGTGGTGGCCGGCAACGTGGTCTCACGCGATGGCGTGCTGGACCTGATCGATGCAGGGGCCGACATCCTCAAGGTGGGCGTGGGACCCGGCGCCATGTGCACCACCCGGATGATGACCGGCGTCGGCCGGCCGCAGTTCAGCGCCGTGCTGGAGTGCGTCGAGGCGGCCCGCGCGGAGGGTCGGCACGTCTGGGCCGACGGGGGCGTGCGGCACCCCCGCGACGTCGCCCTGGCACTGGCGGCCGGTGCCTCGCAGGTGATGATCGGCTCCTGGCTCGCGGGGACCTACGAGTCGCCGGGCGATCTCCAGCGCAACGCCGACGGCCGGCCCTACAAGGAGAGCTTCGGGATGGCGTCCGCCCGAGCGGTGGCGAACCGGACCTCGAGCGACAGCGCCTTCGAGCGGGCCCGGAAGTCGCTCTACGAGGAGGGCATCTCGTCCTCGCGGATGTTCCTCGACCCCGAGCGTCCGGGGGTGGAGGACCTGGTCGACGAGATCTGCTCCGGCGTGCGGAGCGCCTGCACCTATGCCGGCGCGCACGACCTGGCCGAGTTCGCCGAGCGGGCAGTGGTGGGCGTCCAGTCTGCCGCCGGCTACCAGGAAGGCCGACCGCTCCCGGGCGGCTGGTGATGCGCACGCTCGTCGTCGTGGCGCTGGCTCCCGAGGCGGCGCACGTCCCGCAGGGCCTCGACGTGGTGATCATCGGGCTCGGCAAGACGCATGCAGCCACCTCCGTCACCCGCGAGCTGGCCAGGGGAGACGTCGCCCAGGTGGTCAACATCGGCACTGCGGGTGCGCTCCGTCCCGGGCTCTCCGGAACCTACGAGCCGTCGGTCGTGATCAACCACGACATGAACGCCGCGGTGATCCGGACCCTGGGCTACGACCCGCAGGAGCGGCTCGAGCTGGGCACCGGGGACAGCACCGTGCTGGCCACCGGCGACGTGTTCGTCACCGACCCGGTCGTGCGCGACCGCCTGGCGGTGCAGGCCCAGCTCGTCGACATGGAGGGGTACGCCGTGGCGTGGGCTTGCCGGGAGTTCGGCGTCCCGGTGCGGCTGCTCAAGCACGTGTCCGACGCCGCCGACGAGTCGGCGCTGGCCTGGGACGAGGTCGTGGACGCCAGTGCCCGCGCCCTGGCTACCCGCCTCGAGCAGGTGCTCGACGCGCCGGTGCCAGCTCAGGTGCTCAGACCGGGGTGATCGGCAGCAGCCGGCGGTCCTCGAAGGAGAAGTCGGCGCCCTTGCTGAACCGCACCAGCTGCACCTCCGCCGGCTCCGGACGCGGCTCGCCGGTGTCCACGACTCGCACGACGCGCCGGTCGACGGCGTCGTCCTCCACGCGGACCGTGAGCGTGGGCGCCACCCCGTGCACCAGAGCCTCCAGCGGGGAGAGGTCGTCGTCGAGCAGCAGTCTGAGCCATCCGGCATCCTGCTGCGCCGGGCTGGCCCGGTCCAGGATGATCCGGTCGCCGGAGACGGACACCCCGGTGTAGGAGGCGGGCTGGAGGACCGGATGGACCGACAGGACCGCAGCGACCGAGTCCGCTGACGCCGGCAGGCCGAGGAAGTCGCGCAGCCGGCCGGACGTGAGACCGCCGATGCCGACGAGCTGACGACGCAGCAGGGCGCGCGCGGATGCCTCGTCGGTGCGCCGACGGACGGCCCGTGCGAAGCCGACGGAGAGCAGGTGCCACTGCAGGCAGACCTCCTCGGCGATCCTGGCCCGCAGGCCGGGTGTGAACAGCGACCAGTCCATGTCCTCGCGCAGCGGCCCGCTGTAGTCGGACTCACCCGGGCCGCCGGGATCGGTGGTCAGCGGGTGGCGAGCCGCCTGGCTGCGCTCGACGTCGGCCGCCTCGTCCGGCCATGGCAGCGACTCCCGGTCGGGGTCGATGGTCACGGTCCAGTGACAGTGCGGTGATCGGTCGGCAGGCATGCGTGGTGGCCGGTGCACCGGCCGGATCCGCGCCCGGGGGTTCACCGCCGCCGCAGTGGCGTCGAAGGTCGGGTCCTCGATGTCGTGGCACATGGTGACGACGAACTCCTCGCCCATCGGCTCGACGTCGAGGAGTGCGCCACAGTGGGGGAGGGTGAACTCACCGCCGTACTCGTCGTGGACGGTGAACCGGAAGTCGAGGAACTGCGGGGGAGCGCCGATGTCGTGCTGGAGGCACTTGAAGATCGCCCTCACGTCCCGGTGCTCGATCCCGAGCGCCGCGAGGGTACGCCGGCTGTAGACCGGGCTGGCGGCGCGCCACTCCTCGATGGCGACCTGTCCCATGCCCTCACGGCCGAACGCGCCGATCGCGTGCGGCATCCCTGCACGGTCGATGAGGTGGCCGCAGAGCAGCAGCTCGGGGATGAGTTCTGCCAGCAGCTCCGGCTTTAGGCCGCGGAAGCAGGACGAGACGTCGGCGTCGGGCTCTTGTGCTGGCACCGACCCAGCCTCTATGTTGGACAGGTGTCCAGTCAAGTGTCCGAATTGCCCCGACGCGAGCTCAACGCGCGCCAGCAGGAGACGGTCGAGAGGCTGCTCACGGCTGGCCTCGACGAGCTGAGGGCAGCAGGGCATGACGGGATGACGGTCCGCACGGTCGCGCAGCGGGCCGGGGTCTCGCCGGCCACGGCCTACACCTACCTGGCCTCCAAGAACCACCTCTTCGCAGAGCTGTTCTGGCGACACCTCGCGCAGCTTGGCCGGGCCGACGGCGCCGGCGGGTCGGCGACCGAACGCATGCAGGCCGCCGTCCGCAGCCTCGTGCAGGGCATCGCCGAGGAGCCGGAGCTCGCCACGGCGGTGACCCCCGCCCTCCTCGGCAACGACCCGGACGTCGACCGGCTGCGGCTGCGCATCGGAGCACAGTTCGTCACCCGGTTCGAGGCCGCGCTCGGCGACGCGCCCGACCCCCCGCTCGTGGACGCGATGACCCTGGCGTTCTCCGGGGCGCTGCTGCAGGCCGGCATGGGGCTGATGACCTACGCAGAGATGGCCGACCGGCTCGACGCGGTGGTGGCCGTCATCATGAGGGGCAACGACCGATGACCGCACCGGTGCGGGCGGAGGAGGCGCCCCTGGTCTTCGACCCCTACGACTACGCCTTCCACGAGGATCCCTACCCGCTCTACGCGCGGCTGCGCGACGAGGACCCGCTCCACCACAGCGCCGAGCACGACCTGTGGGTGCTGTCCCGGCACGAGGACGTCGCCAACGCCTTGCGCGACGACGTGGTGTTCTCCAACGCGATGGGCGTCTCCATCGACAAGAGCGCCTGGTCGCCCGATGCGCACAAGGTGATGTCCTTCCTCGCGCTGGACCCGCCGCGGCAGATCCGCCTCCGCAAGCTGGTCTCCCGCGCCTTCACCCCACGGCGCGTCCGTGAGCTCGAGCCGGAGGTCCAGCGGCTCACCGAGGCCTACCTCGACGCGGCGCTGCGCGAGGGCGAGGATCTCGACTGGATCGGTCAGGTCGCCGGCCTCCTGCCCATGGACGTCATCTCGGAGATGATGGGCGTGCCGGCCGC
>DASSOK010000114.1:0-5942 GCA_035700665.1 Marmoricola sp. | reverse complement strand
CTTTCCGCGCACGTCACCGGGCCGGCCGGGTTCGCCGCAGACCTCGGCAACGCCTTCGCCGGCATCGACGGGGTGCTGCTGCTGGTCGCGCTCGTGGTGGTGCTGGTGATTCTGGTCAGCGTCTACCGGAGCCCGGTGCTGCCGTTCGTGGTGCTGCTGTCGGCCGTCTTCGCGCTCGCCCTGGCCAGTGGCGTGGTCTATCTCCTCGCCGACTCCGGCGTCCTGACGCTGAGCGGGATGAGCCAGGGCATCCTCAGCATCCTGGTGGTGGGTGCCGCCACCGACTACGCGCTGCTCTACGTCGCGCGGTTCCGCGAGGAGCTGCGCGAGCACGCCTCCCGGCTGGCCGCCACCGGGGCCGCGCTGCGGCAGTCGTTCGAGCCGATCCTGGCCTCGGGGCTCACGGTGATCCTGGGACTGCTCTGCCTGCTGGTCAGCGACCTCAACTCCACGCGCAGCCTCGGCCCGATCGGGGCGCTCGGCATCGCCGCCTCGCTGCTCTCCGCGCTGACGTTCCTGCCGGCCGTGCTCGCGCTGCTCGGCCGGGCGGCGTTCTGGCCCGCGCGACCGGCCCACGGCTCGGAGCACCCGGAGCGCTCCGGCGCCTGGGGACGCGTGGCCCGGTTCGTGGTCGGGCGGCCGCGCCGGCTGTGGGTCGGCACCGCCCTCGTGCTGGCGGCGTTCGCGGCCCTGTCACCGACGATCAACGCGTCCGGCACGTCGCAGAGCGAGGTCTTCCTCGACCGCACCGACTCCGTCGTCGGGCAGGAAATGGCGGCGAGGCACTTCCCCGGCGGCACGGCGAGCCCCGCTCTCGTCGTCGGGCCGGCCGGGCAGCGCGGCGCCCTCGTCAGCGCGGCGAAGGACGTCCGCGGAGTCGCCTCCGTGGCGGACGTACGGCGGTCCGGAAACCTCGTCCAGGTGTCGGTGGTGCTGGCCGACCCCTACGACAGCGACGCCGCCCGGGCCACCGTCCTCCGCTTGCGGGACGCCGTCCACGAGGCCGTTCCCGACGCCCTGGTCGGCGGTCAGACGGCGCTCGACCTGGACACCCTGACCACGGCCGAGCGGGACCGGGAGCTGGTGATCCCGCTGGTGCTGCTCGTGGTCCTGGTGCTGCTGGCGCTGCTGCTCCGCTCGCTGGTCTCCGCCGCCCTGCTGCTCGCGACGGTGGTGCTGTCCTACGCCGCCACGATCGGGGTGGCCGCGGTGCTGTTCAACCAAGTGCTCGAGCTGCCCCCGGCCGACCCGTCGGTGCCGCTCTACGCGTTCGTGTTCCTCGTCGCGCTCGGCGTGGACTACAACATCTTCCTGATGTCGCGGGTGCGCGAGGAGAGCCAGCGGCACGGCACGGTCGAGGGCATCCGCCGTGGGCTCTCGGTGACCGGCGGGGTGATCACCTCGGCCGGCGTGGTGCTGGCGGCCACCTTCGCGGCCCTGCTGGTGATCCCGCTGGTCTTCATGGCGCAGATGGCGTTCCTCGTGGCGTTCGGGGTGCTGCTCGACACGCTCGTGGTCCGCTCGGTGCTGGTGCCTGCCGCTGCGACGGACCTGGGGCGGCGGCTGTGGTGGCCGAGCCGGCTCAGCCGTCCACCAGGATGACGTGCAGGTTCCTGGGCCCGTGGACGCCCTCGACCCGGCTCAGCTCGATGTCGCTGGTGGCACTGGGACCGCTGATCCAGGTGGTCGGGCGCGAGGGGTCCAGGCGGCGGAACGCCTCCGGCACGGTCTCGACGACCTGCTCCGCGAGGACGACGCAGACGTGCGTGTCCGGGACGAGGGTGAGCGCGCGGCGCCCCTGGTCGGGCTGGTGGTCGAGCACGATCGTGCCGGTCGTGGCGATCGCCACCCGGCAGGCCGTGACCACCGCGTCGATGCGGTCCAGCTCGGCGGCCCGCTGGCCGGTGTCCGGCACGGCGTCGGGCACCTGCCAGGGCAGGCCGGGCGGGACGATGACGCCCCTCCTCTCGAGGAGCTGCGCGATCGTCTCCTCGACCCGGTCCGAGGGACAGCGGGTCACCGTCGCGCGGTAGTCCTCGATCCGCTCGGTGAGCAGGTCCAGCGGGTCCGTCACGACCGCCCTCCCCCGGTGCGCCGCCACCAGGCACGGAACGACTCCACCGGTGGGGCGGGCAGGTCCCGGGCAGCCGTCCAGGCCGCACCGGGCCCGGGGAGGCGTGAGACGGAGCGGCGACCGCCGGGAAGGACGCCGCGGCCCAGGCGTCGTACGACCCTGCCGGCGAAGCCGGACGCACGCTCGGCGAGGGCGAGCCGCCCGGCGGAGCCGAAGGCCCAGCCGGCGGACTTCATCGCGACCGCCTCGGGCTTGGGTACGCCGTCCCGGTGGGCGTCGACGACCTGGGAGCGCAGCTCGACCAGCACGCTGGGGATGTCGATCTTGACCGGGCAGACCTCGTAGCAGGCGCCGCACAGCGACGAGGCGTAGGGCAGCGAGTCGACCTGCTCGTCGACCCCGACGCCCTTGAGCAGCGGGTTGAGGATGGCGCCGATCGGCCCGGGGTAGACCGAGCCGTAGGCGTGCCCGCCGGTGCGCTCGTAGACCGGGCAGACGTTGAGGCACGCCGAGCAGCGGATGCAGCGCAGTGCCTGCCGGCCCACCTCGTCGGCGAGGGCCCGCCGGCGGCCGTTGTCGAGCAGGACGACGTGCACCTCCTGCGGCCCGTCGCCCGCCGTGACGCCCGACCAGGTGGAGGTGTAGGGGTTCATCCGCTCGCCCGTCGAGGACCGCGGCAGCAGCTGGAGGAAGACGTCGAGGTCCTGCCAGCTCGGCACCAGCTTCTCGATGCCGACGATGCTGACGAGGACCTCGGGCAGCGTGAGGCACATCCGGCCGTTGCCCTCGGACTCGACGACCACCAGCGTGCCGGAGTCGGCCACGGCGAAGTTGGCGCCGGAGACGGCCATCTTCGCGCGCAGGAACTTCTCGCGGAGGTGCTGCCGTGCGGCTGCGGCGAGTACGACGGGCTCGTCGGTGAGGTCGTCGGGCGCGGGACGGCCGACCTCGCCCATCCGGGCGGCGAAGATCTCGCGGATCTCGGCGCGGTTGCGGTGGATCGCCGGCACCAGGATGTGACTGGGCAGGTCGTCGCCGAGCTGCACGATCAGCTCGGCCAGGTCGGTCTCCCAGGCGGCGATCCCCTCGGCGGCGAGCGCCTCGTTGAGGCCGATCTCCTGGGTGGCCATCGACTTGACCTTCACGAGCTCGTCGACACCGTGGCGCCTGGCGAGGTCGGCCACGATGCGGTTCGCCTCGGCGGCATCGTGGGCGCGATGCACCACAGCGCCGTTGCGGGTCAGGGACTCCTCGAGCTGGTCGAGGTAGGAGTCGAGGTTGGCCAGCACCTCGTCCTTGATCGCGGCGCCGGCGGTGCGCAGCTCCTCCCAGTCGTCCACCTCCGCGACCACCGCGGCCCGCTTCGCGCGGATCGTCGCGGTGGCGTGGCCGAGGTTGGCGCGCAGCTGGGTGTCCGCCAGCGCGACCCGCGCGGCCTCGGGGAAGGGCGGCATCCCGACGAAGGTGCCGGTCATGCGCGGGTTCCTTCCCGGGCCGCGAGCACCTCGGCCAGGTGCAGCACCCGGATGCCCGCCTGCTGTCGCGAGAGCAGCCCGCCGAGGTGCATCAGGCAGGAGTTATCGCCGGCCACCAGCACCTCCGCCCCGGTGTCGCGGACGCGGCGGACCTTGTCCGACCCCATCGCCACGGAGGTGTCGGTGTTCTTCACCGCGAAGGTGCCGCCGAAGCCGCAGCACTGGTCCGCCTCCGCGAGGTCGAGCAGCTCGAGACCCCGGACCGCACGCAGCAGCCGGGTCGGCCGATCGCCGACCCGGAGCATCCGCAGCGAGTGGCAGGTCGGGTGGTAGGTGACCCGGTGCGGGAAGGAGGCGCCCACGTCCTCCACGCCGAGGACGTCGACGAGGAACTCGCTGAGCTCGTAGGTCCTCGGTGACGTCTCCGCGACGGCTCGTTGCAGACCGGGGTCCTTGCTGCGCCGGGCGACCATCGCGTGCTGGTGCCGCGCCGAGCCCGCGCAGGAGCCGCTGGGGGTGACGATGGCGTCGTAGCCGGCGAAGGCGTCCACGAACCGTCGTACGGCCGGGACGGCCTCGTCGAGGTAGCCGGTGTTCACCATCGGCTGCCCGCAGCAGGTCTGCTGCTTGGGGAAGTCGACGTCCACGCCGAGGTGGCGCAGCACCGCGACGGTGGCCTTCCCGGTGTCCGGAAACATCGCGTCGTTGACGCAGGTGACCATCAGCGCGACCCTCACGAGTCCTACCTTGGCACGGATCCCGCTAGGGTCGGCAGATGGAGATCCTGCGCACGCCGGACGAGCGGTTCGCCGACGTCACCGACTGGTTCGAGCCGACCTACGTGACCACCTCCGACGGCCTGCGGATGGCGGTCGTCGACGAGGGCCCGCGCGAAGCGCCGGTGGCGCTGCTGCTGCACGGCGAGCCGTCCTGGTCCTACCTGTGGCGCAAGGTCGCGGCTCCGCTGCTGGACGCCGGGATGCGCGTGGTGGCGCCTGACCTGATCGGGTTCGGCCGCAGCGACAAGCCGGCGGCCGTGGAGGACCACACCTACGAGCGGCACGTGGAGTGGCTGCGGTCCGCGCTGCTCGACCCGGCCGGGCTGGATCTGAGCGACATCACCCTCGTCTGCCAGGACTGGGGCGGCCTGCTGGGGCTGCGCCTCGTCGGCGAGCACCCCGACCGGTTCGCCCGCGTGGTGGCGGCCAACACCGGCCTGCCGGACGGGAGCTACCGGCTTCCCGACGAGTGGTGGCAGTTCCGCGACTTCGTGGTCCGCACCGATGACCTGCCCGTCGGACTGCTGGTGCAGTTCGGCTCCGCGAGCGACCTCTCGGCCGAGGTCGTGGCGGCGTACGACGCACCGTTCCCCGACGTCACCTACAAGGCCGGGGCGAAGGCGATGCCCGACCTGATCCCGCAGGACCCGGACAACGTGGCCGCGAAGCCCGCCCAGGCGGCGTGGGAGGTGCTGCGCCGGTTCGACCGTCCCTTCCTGTGCGCGTTCAGCGACGGCGACCCGATCACCCGGCACGCCGACGTGCTCTTCACCGGTCAGGTGCCGGGCGCGGAGGGACAGCCGCACACCACCATCACCGGCGCCGGCCACTTCCTCCAGGAGGACCAGGGCGAGCAGCTCGGCAAGGTGGTCGTCGACTGGCTCCGCGGGCTCGGCGCGCTCTGATGGGCTCCGGGCTGCCCGGCCCCGGCGGGTTCACCTGGGGCACCGCGACCGCGTCGTACCAGGTGGAGGGCGCCGTGGGCGAGGACGGCCGCGGCCCCTCGATCTGGGACACCTTCACGCGGCGGCCCGGCGCGATCGTCGACGGCAGCGACGGCTCGGTCGCCTGCGACTCCTACCACCGGCTCGACGACGACCTGGCCCTGGTCGCCGGCCTCGGCGTGGACTCCTACCGGTTCTCCCTCGCCTGGCCGCGGATCCAGCCGGCCGGCTTCGGCCCCGTGGAGCCGCGCGGGCTCGGCTACTACGACCGGCTGGTCGACGGGCTGCTCGAGCACGGTGTCACGCCCCTGGTGACGCTCTACCACTGGGACCTGCCGCAGCCGCTCGAGGACCGGGGCGGCTGGCTCGACCGGGACACCGCCGAGCGGTTCGCCGACTACGCGATGCTCGCGCACGACCACCTCGCCGACCGCGTGACCGTGTGGTCGACCCTGAACGAGCCGTGGTGCTCGGCCTACCTGGGCTACGGCTCCGGCCGGCACGCACCCGGCCGGCAGCTGGGCGGGACGACGCACGTCGCCGCCCACCACCTGCTGCTGGCGCACGGACTCGCGTCGGCACGGATGCATGAGGCGGGCGCGGAGGCGGTCGGGCTGGCGCTGAACCTCACGCCGGTGTGGCCCGACCGGCCCGCGGCGCGCAAGGTCGC
>DASSOK010000113.1:0-7978 GCA_035700665.1 Marmoricola sp. | reverse complement strand
ACGACCATCGCGAGCGCGAACGCGCCGAACCCGGGGGCGCTCAGGCTGCGCGCCGCGATGATGGTGACGATGAAGTTCGAGGCGCTGGAGAGCACCTGGTCCAGCAGCCCCCAGGCGACTCGCCGGGTCGCGCCGGGGCGCTCGGCGCGCTCGCTCACGAGGGGTAGCCCAGCCGGTCCATCCACACCGGGCAGCGCCGCTCGACCTCCGCGGCCAGGTCGGCCGGGAGCTCCTCGCGCCACGAGTCGATCCGCCCGGTGCGGAAGGTGATCGCCTTCTCCGAGAAGAGCTGCGCCGCCAAGGTGCGCGACGTCTGCTGGTCGGCGCCGTAGCCGAGGTACTGCAGCACGCCGGCCACCTCGTCGACCTGCCGGTCGTCGTCCCCGCCGCCCCGGCCGCCGATCAGGTCCTCGAACCGGACGGTGTGCCCCATCGGGGCGTCCCACCACCGGGCGTAGGCGGCATAGCGCTCGCCGATCTCCGGGAAGTAGAACTTCTCCCCCGGCTCGCCGTTGCCGAACACCATCGCGCGCAGGATCGCGTCCTTGTCGGGGAAGAGCGCGAGCGCCTCGTCGCGGTCCCGCAGCTGGGTCGCCTCGAGGACGTAGTTGGCGCCCGAGACGATCACCGCCCGCGGGTCGCGCAGGATCGTCAGCAGCTTCACGCCGCTCTGCGCCACCCGATCCTGGACCGCCTCGTCCGCGACCAGGTGGCCGCCGAGGTAGCGGTTGTTCCGCAGCCCCTTCAGCCGCCGGCTCAGGTCCGCGAGCTTCGCGTCCGGGTCGTGCCGGTCACCGCAGTCGAAGGCGACCAGGTGGCCGGCGAACCGCAGATCCCCGAGCCCGTCGAGCAGCGTGGCGAGCAGGTGGGTGCCCGACTTCGGCATGCTGTTGGCGAGCACCCGCGGGCCGGTCCCTGCGGGGAGCACCCGGTCCACCGCCCGGTAGGCCGCGATCCCGGCCGGTCGCAGTCGGGGGCTCTGCCGCACCTTGCGGACCAACGGCGAATCGAGGAGTCCCACGGCGACCTTCCGCTCTCTGACGGCGGCGGCAGCGTACCACCGGGAAAGCCGGCCGCAGCGGCCCTCGATCGGCGGCACCGAGGGGTGGGATCACCGGCCTGTCAGCTGCCGATCCCCTAGGATCCGGCGGAGGATCCGGCGCCCGGTGTGGCGGAGGGTCCGCGCCCACCGGACCACGCGAAGGACCGCCGATGAAGGTGCTCAACCTGGGCTGTGGCTACCAGACCAGCCCGCGCTGCATCAACATCGACTGGTCGGTGCCGATCCGGCTCAAGGGCTCGCGCGTCGGCCGCCGGGTCGCCCCGCTCGTCCTCGACGGCGAGCGTCGGCGCGCCTACGACGCCATCACCGGTGAGGTGATGCGGCACGACCTGCGCAAGGGCATCCCCTTCCCCGACCAGTCCGTCGACGCCGTCTACCACTCCCACCTCCTCGAGCACCTCGACCGCTGGGCCGTCCCCGGCTTCCTCGCGGAGGTGCGCCGGGTGCTCAAGCCCGGAGGGGTCCACCGGATCGTCGTACCTGACCTGGAGCGGGACGCGCGCGCCTACCTCGCCTCGCTGGACGCCGCAGTGGCCGGCTCGTCCTCCGCAGCCGAGCACGAGGAGCACGTCCGGGTGCTCATCGAGCAGATGGTCCGCCGCGAGGCCTACTGGACCGCCCAGCGCGGGCCGGCCCGCCGCAAGCTCGAGAACGCGCTGCTCGGCGACGCCCGCAAGCGTGGCGAGACCCACCAGTGGATGTGGGACCGGGTCAGCCTGCCGGCCGAGCTGCTCGCCGCCGGCTTCACCGACCCGCAGGTGCTGAGCAACACCGAGAGCCTGATCCCCGACTGGCGCGGCTACGGGCTCGACGAGACGCCCTCGGGTGAGGAGTACAAGCCGGGGTCGCTCTACGTGGAGGCCCGCGCCTGACGTCGTGACGCGCTGTGCCTCGGATCGTGGCCACCGGATGGCTGTGATGCTCGACGCTGGTCGTGGTCAGACGGCGACGTCGAGGCCGCCGACCGGGCAGCCGGGGCCACACGGGTGGGCGTCGACCTCGATGCCGTGGGTCGCCAGGACGACGACCAGCTTGGCCGCCGTCTGGCACGGCCGGTCGAACACCTGCCCGTAGGAGAGCCGGACCGTGGTGCGCCGGTCGACCGCAGCGTCGAGGTCGCGCTCGAAGTCGGCGTCCCGGGCCGACGAGGAGTCGTGGAACACCCGGCCGTCGAGCTCCACGACGAGGCGGTGGCCGTATTCGGCGTCGCGGTAGACCAAGCCCAGTGAGGCCGTAGCCCTGACCTGGCGCTGGGCACTCGGCACGCCGTGCGGGCGTTCGATGAGGTCGAGGTGGCCGTGCTCGAGCACCGAGCAGGTGCCCTCGGCGATGTCGAGCAGGACACCCTCCAGCCAGGCCCGCTCGGGCACCCGTTGCCGACCCGTCAGGGACTCCAGCATGCGACGCGCCGTCGTCCGCCGGGAGCCGCACCCCTCCGCCAGGGCAGCGATGGCGTCCAGCTTGCGGGTGGCCGCGATGGCGACGTCGAGCGCGGCCTCCTCGTAGCGGAGCCGCGGCGGGCTGGTGTTCCACAGGACCCGGTCGTGCGGGTGCGAGACGTGGTGGATCCGCACACCCGCCGGCTCGACGAGCGTGGCGCGGCGCCGACGGACGGCGACGTGGACCGGCCTGTCGTCGTCAGCCGACCGGTGTCCCGGCCCCTGGGCGGCCCTCAACGCCGACGCACCGCAGAGCGCGGCCGGTGCCGCGTAGAGGACGGCCGCCCAGGCCCGCTGGTGCCAGGTGAGCGGCCCGGTGTGGTTGACGTAGACGCCTGGGTGCACCGTGGCCCACTCCCGCCGCCTGATCATCCGACGGATGTCGTGGTCCTTCATGCCGATCCCGGCCGAGCGTGCCTGCCGCCGCGAGATCACGCCGTCCTGCTGCGACAGCAGCGCGGCGAGCTCCGTGGCGTTCATCGCTCGATCCTCGGACCTGCCCGGGAGGGGCCGCCACCCCGGCGACGACATCTGTGGAGAACCGGGTCGTCGAACTGTGTCGAGGATCGTTACCGTCCGGTGGCGGGGATCCTCGACGCTGTGAGTCGGTCAGCGGGCCGCCCAGACGCGGAGCGTGCTGATCGCCGTGGTGTTCCGCGAGCCGGTCACCACGTCGAGGATCTCGAGGGTGATCTCGCCGGTCGTCGTGCGCGGCACCCGGACCGTCTGGAGCGAGCGATTGTCCGCACCGCCGTCGAGGCGCTGGGTGACCGTGACGCCGTCGCCGAGGTGCCAGCGGACCCGCGTGATCCGGTTGTTCTCGGCGTAGCGGTCGACGCCGTTGGCCGGGTCGGTCTTGGCGTAGCCGGGGATGAGGCCGACCTGTCCGACATCGGTGCCCTTCGGCAGGTCGATCACCAGCTTCTGCCCGGTCGCCTTGCCGCCACAGCGCCACGCCGTGGTGGCGTTGCCGTCCAGCATGTTGCTCGGTGGGTAGCTGACCTTGCGGCCGGCCGCGTCCTGGCTCGGCGGGAGGACGCACGAGACGCTGACGCCGTCGATGTCGACCGGGGTGACCTTGCCGTGCCAGCGCTTCTGCTTCTTCCCGCTCTTGTCCTTGCCGCCCTGGTCGCCCTGCTCGCCGTTGCCGTCCTTCGTCGCGTTCGTCGCGCTCTTCGAGCTGGTGTCCTTGGCGCCGGGGTCGACCTGGTCGGAGAACATCCGCCCCACGCCGTACGCCCCGCCGATCAGCACCAGCGCGAGCGCCGCCACGAGCAGCGGCAGGAAGAGGGCCGACTCGCGGACCCGCTCGGTGGGCGTGGCGGCGCGGTACTCGGTGATCCGGCCACCGGCATGGACCGGCGTCGGCGCGGGAGCGGCCGGGATGGCCGGGAGATCGGTGCCGGTGGCCGCCGCCTCCTCCTCGACCGCCTCGACGGCAGCGGCATGGGCCCGGGCGGTGTGCTGGCCGTCCTCGAGCGCCCGCTCGAACGCCTCGCGATAGGCGTCGGCGAACTCCTCTGGCACCTCTGGCGGAGGAGTGCCGGGGACGTCAGGACCGGACACGTTCGTCGAGCCTACCCAGCGCCCGGTCCTGCGAACCCGACGAGCACGGCGCTGGTCCTCGAGCCGGCCACCGGTCCCCAAGCGGCCACCGGTCCCCAAGCGGCCACCGGTCCCCGAGCCTGCCGAGGGGCGCAACGGCCGTCAGCTCGAGCCCCCGACGCCGACGGCAGCGAGAATGCCGGGGCCGCCGTCGAGGACACCGCCGACCGTGCCGTCCTGGTCGTCGGCCCCGGGTGGCGTTGCTTGCGGGTCGTCCGTGAGGCGGACGTCGCGGCAGCCGTAGTCGTCGACGACCACTGCGGTCAGGTCGCCGTCATGGCTGTAGACGACCATCCACCGAGGGCCGAGGTCGGCCGTGCAGCCGCCGCTCCGGTCAGCGGGGACGAGGCCGGCCAGGGCGGCCCGGAGCTGGGGAATGTCGGCGCTGTCGACCGGATCGGGACCGCCGACGAGCCTCCACCCGAGGATGGTGCCGCCCTTGGGTGCGGTACCGACGTCGAAGCTGTAGTACTGGCACACCCATGCCTTCTGCGGCTCGAGCAGCGCCGGGCGCTCGTCCGCCGTCTCGTGCGTGCCGAAGCCGTGATCAAAAGGGTCATCACCGACGGACATCCGGTGGGGGCATGGCCGGTTCCCCGCCTCGGCGAGCTCGCCGGGTCGCACCACCGGGCGATCCGCAGTCGGCGTGCCGAATCCGGGAAGGGTGCATCCGGTCAGAACGATCGCAGCGGCAGCCAGGCCGAGTGGGGTGCGCGTCGTCCTGGCGATCAGCATGCTCGATCGGACGGCGTCGCGGCCATCGCGGTTCCATGGACGAACGACCGAGGGCCAGGAGACATCGTCTCCTGGCCCTCGGATCGTGGTTCTCTGGCTGTGATCCCGCTCTGTTTCCAGCCGTCCCCCTCGTCAAGCTCGGGGACCAGGGAGTCGTCAGACGGCGATGGCGACCTCGGCCACCACGCCGGTGGAGGCGTGCACCTTCTTGTCCACCGGGTCGGCCTTCGGGGCCAGGGCACGCAGCGTCCACTCGCCGGGGCCGGCGAAGAAGCGGAAGTGTCCCGTCGCGGAGGTGGGCACCTCGGCGGTGAACTCGCCGCTGCCGTCGAGCAGCCGGACGTAGGCGGTGGTCGGCTCGCCGGACCGGGTCACCTGACCCTGGATGACGGCCTCCTTGGCGACGTTGACGCCGTCCAGGGAGAGGCCGCCCTCAGTCGCGCCGCACATCAGGCCTCACCGGGCTCGTCGCCCAGCACCACGGGGACGCCGACGAGCGAGCCGTACTCGGTCCACGAGCCGTCGTAGTTCTTGACGTTCTCGTGGCCCAGCAGCTCGTGCAGCACGAACCAGGTGTGCGACGAGCGCTCACCGATGCGGCACAGCGCGATGGTGTCCTTGCTGTCGTCCAGGCCGGCCTCGCCGTAGATCGTCTTCAGCTCGTCGTCGGACTTGAAGGTGCCGTCGTCGTTCGCGGCCTTGCTCCACGGCACGTTGATCGACGTGGGGATGTGGCCGGCACGCTGGGCCTGCTCCTGCGGGAGGTGGGCCGGGGCGAGGAGGCGCCCGGCGTACTCGTCAGGGCTGCGGACGTCGACCAGGTTCTTCACGCCGATCGCCGCGACGGCCTCGTCCCGGAAGGCGCGGATCGAGTGGTCCTGCTCCTGGGCGGTGTAGCTGGTCTTCTCGCGGGTGGGCAGCTCGTCGGTCAGCTCGCGGCTGTCCAGCTCCCACTTCTTGCGGCCGCCGTCGAGGAGCTTGACGTCCTGGTGGCCGTAGAGCTTGAAGTACCAGTAGGCGTAGGCGGCGAACCAGTTGTTGTTGCCGCCGTAGAGCACCACGGTGTCGTCGTTGGCGATGCCACGGTCGGACAGGAGCGCCTCGAACTGCTCCTTGTTGACGAAGTCACGACGGACCTGGTCCTGCAGGTCGGTGGTCCAGTCGAGCTTGATGGCGCCCTTGATGTGGCCCTTGTCGTAGGCGGTGGTGTCCTCGTCGACCTCGACCAGGACGACCTTCGGGTCGTCGAGGTGCTCCTCGACCCAGTCGGCGGTGACCAGTGCGGTTTCGCGGCTCATACGAATGCTTCCTTCTTCTCGGACGATTCCGGAGCGACGGCGTCCCTCCGGTTGGGGGCGATGCGGCGGATGAGCAGGTAGAGCTCACAGCCCAGGCAGAACCCGAAGACCGCGTTGAGGAGTGCGGCCGCCAGGGCGAACCCGGTCGCGATTGCCCCCACGAGGGTCGCGCCGGACAGATAACCGGCCAGCCCCACCACCGCGAAGGCCAGACCGACGGTCTGGGCGAAGCGCGGCGGGGCGGCGTCCTCGAGGTGCGAGGGTGCCGCCAGCCGGGGCCGGACGAAGGACTTGAACAGCCACGCCACCGGCGTCCGCTGGACGCCGAGGGTCGCGCCGAGCGCGAACAACAGCGCCTGTACGACGAGCAGCGTGGTGCCGAGCGTTTGAGGTGCACTCAGCAGCACCACGGCGAGGACCACGCTGGTCAGCGCTGCGGTGAACTGTGGCCCGCGCGGGTCGATCTGCGCGCGCGCACTGGGAGAGGTGCTCATGGGACTGCTTCCTGACGACGGACTGGTGGCGGCGTCGGACGTCAGCGGTGGCGCGCCGGGGCTCGGCGCGGTGGACCCGGGACCGCGCTCAGCAGCGCGGGGACTGACGTCGCGTCAGGACATTCGACACAGCGACGAGCGCACGCGGCAGTGGTCCACTGCGCGGCGCTTGGTGAGCATCGTCGTCTGCATGGGGACAACAGTAGGCAGCGCCCGGACGGGCAGCGAACCCGAGTCCCACGATGTGGGACCGCTGTCCATCATGCGAGAACCTCTCAGCCGTGGTGCCCGGTGGCCTGGATGCCGAAGTTGCTGACGAGGCCGGCCCGCTCGCCGAGCCGCTGCAGCACCGGCGCCTGGGTCGACCAATAGGTGAACACCTCGACGGCCGCGAACCTTCCCGCGAGCAGCTGCCGGATCGCCTCCTCATCCACGCCCTGGCGGACCACGTGGTACTCGACGAGGTCGGACTCCTCGGTCTCGTCGTACACCCCCCGCAGCCGGCGCAGCCGCGTCCGCAGCCCACGGCCGTAGTCGCCCTGGAACAGCCGCCACGCCAGGTAGGCGCCCCGGTCGACGCGGTGGGTGAGCGCCGAGCGGCGCGGATAGTACGTCGGGTCCTGCACCGTGAACACCCCGCCGCCGGGGGCGATCAGCCCGCCCAGCCGGTCGAGGAAGCCGAGATAGTCGGGGATGTGGTGCAGCACGGCCGTGATCGCCACGAGGTCCCAGGTCCGGGTCTCGGAGAGGATCTCCTCACCGCTGACGTCGTAGCGCACCTCGACCCGGCCGGTGTGGCCGAAGCTGCGGCGCAGGTGCTCGGCACTCGCCGCGCTGGCCTCGGTGACGGTGACCTCCGCTCCGGCCGCGAGCAGGCAGGCGGTGAAGGTGCCGTGGCCGGCGCCGATCTCGAGCACCCGGCAGGCCCCGGTCGCCCCGAGCCGCTCCTCGACCATCCGGGTGAGCCGCTGCTCGACCATCCGGCGCAGCTGCGGGTGCCGCAGGTGCGGGGAGCCCTTGTCGTAGTCATGGCCCTCGGCGTGGCCGGCGTCCTGGGCGGCGATCACCGCGTCCCGGTCGGCGCTCACCGGCGGCTGCCCTCGAGGATCGCCTCGAACCGGCTGGCGCACTCGTCCAGGGCGAACTCGCGCTCGGCGAGCACCCGGGCGGACTTGCCGACGGTCTGGGCGGCCTGCTCGTCGGTGAGCATGCTGCGCGCCCACGCCGCCGCCTCGGGCAGCGACGACTCCTGCGGCGGCAGCACGCAACCGTCGATCTGCTGCACCAGCGACGCGGCCAGGTTCTCCGCCGGCATCAGGCCCAGGATCGGCCGGCCGGCGCACA
>DASSOK010000112.1:0-56601 GCA_035700665.1 Marmoricola sp. | reverse complement strand
CGAGCAGATCGCCGACTTCCTGGCGGCGGCCAACCCGAGCTGGCCGCGCGGCGAGATGCGGCAGATGATGCGCCAGCACATCAGCCAGACGATCACCTACGCCGCCGAGCAGCTGCAGGGCCAGTACGCCGCCTCCATCGCTGACTACGACCAGGCCGAGCAGCACATGCTGGAGATGGCCGACATGCTGAGCGCCGGGCTGGTGGCGCAGTTCCCGGACCGCTTCTGAAGCAGGTCGACGGATGGGCCCTCACTGTCGTCGGCGGTGCCGGCGATCGACGCTCAGGACCCATCCGTCGGCCGGGCGGTGAGCACCAGCGGTCCGTCTTCCGTGACGGCGATGGTGTGCTCGGCGTGCGCGCCGCGGGAGCCGTCCGTGGCGCGCAGCGTCCAGCCGTCCCGGTCGGTGTAGATCTCGTCGGTGGTGTGCAGGAACCACGGCTCGATCGCGATGACGAGGCCGGGCTTGAGCCGGAGCCCGCGTCCGGGCCGGCCGTCGTTGGGCACGTGGGGGTCGCCGTGCATGGTGCGACCGACGCCGTGGCCGCCGAACTGGGTGTTGATGGACAGGCCCTCGGCGCGGGCCACCTCGGCGATGGCGTGCGAGACGTCGCCCATGCGGCTGCCCGCGCGGGCGGCGGCGATGCCGGCCTCCAGCGCCCGGTTCGCGGTGTCGATCAGGCGCAGGTCCTCCTCCCGCGGGGCGCCGACGACCAGGCTCACCGCGGAGTCGGCGACCCAGCCGTCCACCGAGCAGGCGAAGTCGAGGCTGAGCAGGTCGCCGTCGCGCAGCACGTAGTCGTGCGGCAGCCCGTGCAGCACCGCGTCGTTGACCGAGGTGCAGATCACCTTGCCGAAGGGCGAGGCCCCGAAGGAGGGGTGGTAGTCGATGTAGCACGACTCAGCGCCGCGCTCCTTGATCATCCGGTGCGCCAGCGCGTCCAGGTCGAGCAGGTTCACGCCGACGTCCGCCGCGCCGGAGACGGTGGTCAGCACCTCGGCGACGAAGCGGCCCGCGGGACGCATCTCGTCGATCTCCTTCGGGGTGCGCAGCTCGATCATGCGCCCGAGGCTACGGCGTGCAGGAGCGTGCGCCTCAGCCGGGCTTCTCGCTGCCCACCAACCACATCGCGAAGAACTGCGACCCGCCGCCGTAGGCGTGCCCGAGTGCCCTGGCCGCCCCGTCGACCTGGTGCTCGCCGGCCTCGCCCATCACCTGGAGCGCGGCCTCGGCGAAGCGGATCATGCCGCTGGCGCCGATCGGGTTCGAGGACAGCACGCCGCCGCTCATGTTGACCGGCAGGTCGCCGTCCAGCGCCGTGGTCCCGGACTCGGTGAGCTTCCACCCGGCGCCCTCCTCGGCGAAACCCAGGTTCTCCATCCACATCGGCTCGAACCACGAGAAGGGGACGTAGACCTCGGCGCAGTCGACCTCCCGGAGCGGGTCGGTGATGCCCGTCTGCTTCCAGAGGTACGCCGCCGCGTCGCGTCCGGCCCTCGGGTTGACCTGGTCGCGCTCCGCGTAGGTCAGCGGCTCCGAGCGCATCACCTGGCCGTGGATCCACGCCGGGTTGGCGATGCCGGCCCTCTCCACGGCGTCCTCCGAGGCGATCACCATCGCGCAGGCGCCGTCGGACGACGGACACGTCTCGTCGTACCGCACCGGGTCCCACAGCATCTGTGAGGCGAGGACGGACTCGACCGTGGTGCCCTCGTTCTTGAGGTGGGCGTAGGGGTTCTTCAACGCGTTCTGCCGGTCCTTGGCCGCCACGATGGCGCCTACCTCGGTGGGCGCGCCGGAGCGACGGATGTAGGAGCGCACGTGCGGAGCGAAGTAGCCGCCGGCGCCGGCGTGCACCGGCATGGTGAACGGCACCGGCACGGAGAGCGCCCACATGGCGTTGGACTCGGACTGCTTCTCGTAGGCGACGGTGAGCACCCGCTGGTGCACCCCCGACTGGACGAGGGAGGCCGCCACGATGGCGGTCGAGCCGCCGACCGAGCCGGCGGTGTGCACCCGCATCATCGGCTTGCCGGCTGCCCCGATCGACTCCGCGAGGAACAGCTCGGGCATCATCACGCCCTCGAAGAGGTCCGGGGCCTTCCCGACCACGACGGCGTCGATGTCGTCGAAGGTCACCCCGGCGTCGGCCAGCGCCCGGTCGATCGCCTCCCGGAGCAGGCCCGGCATCGACACGTCCTCCCGCTTGGCGCGGTAATGCGTCTGACCCACGCCGATGACAGCGGCGAGCTGCTTGCTCACTGGTCGCTCCCTTCCATGACACAGACGAGGTTCTGCTGCAGCGCCGGCCCGCTGGTGGCGTGTCCGAGCGCCCGGTGGGCCTCGCTCGACCAGATCCGCTTCGCTGCCTCGCCGATCCGGACGAGGCCGGCGGAGAACATCGGGTTGGCGCACAGGGCACCGCCGGAGGGGTTCACCGACACGTCGTCGACCAGCCTCAGCTCACGGCGCAGGATCAGCTCCTGGTGGCTGAAGGGCGCGTGCAGCTCGGCCACCTCGACGCCCTCTGTGCCCGCTGCGCGACCTGCGGCGTGCGCACTCGGCGAGCGCAGCAGGTCCCGCACTCCGAGCGTCGACGGGTCGACACTGTGGGCGAACCCCGTGATCGTGGCGCGGGTGCGCTCGGAGTGCTGCAGCCGGTCGAGGCCGGGGGCGTCCGCTGCGGCGATGATCATCGCCGCGGCGCCATCGGTCACCGGGGCGCAGTCGGACCGGCGCAGGGGATCGGCGAAGAGCGGCTCGGCCAGCACGTCCTCGACGGTGAGCGGGTCGCGTCGTACGGCGTGCTCGTTGTCGGCACCAGCCGTGCGGGACCGGGCGACGACCTCGGCCAGCGCCTTCTCGTCCCAGACGCCCTGCTCCATGCCGAGCCGGGCCTGGAGGCCGGCGATGGAGACGGTGTCCGGCCACAGCGGCGTCATCGTGTAGGGGTCCAGCTGCAGCGCCAGCGTCCGGCGCAGCGGGCTGGCCGAGGACTTGCCGAAGCCGTAGACCAGCGCCGAGTCGGCCTCCCCGGTCTGGATCTTCAGCCACGCCTCGTAGAGCGCCCACGCGGCGTCCATCTCGACGTGGGACTCGCTCACGGGAGGGACCGCGCCGATCGCGTCGATGGCGGTGACGAAGCTGAACGACCGGCCGGCGAGGTAGTCGCTGGAGCCGGAGCACCAGAAGCCGATGTCGTCCTTGGTCCAGCCCGTGTCCTCCCACAAGTCCGCCAGGATCGGGACGAGCAGCTCCACGCAGTTGGGGGATCCGTCGAACTCGCGCATCTGGCGCTGGGCGAACCCGACGATGGCGACGTCTCTCACTAGAGGTGCCTCCTGTAGCTCTCGAAGTCGGCGTCCGGCTCGCCGGTGGGCTCGAAGTGGCTGATGTTCTCCAGCGAGTAGGTCCGCTCGTCCTCCGGCTTCCAGACGGCCTTGACCCGCATCCCCATCCGGACGTCGTGCGCGTCGCAGCCCAGGATCAGGTGCAGGAAGGCGATGTCGGCGCCGTCGAGGAGCACGTAGGCGGAGACGTAGGGAGGCTGGATCTTCTGCCCTAGGAACGGCACGTTGACAATGCAGAACGTCGTCACGATGCCGGTGTCCGGCAGCTCCTTCGGCTCGCTCGTCGGCACGCCGTCCACCGGACAGGCGCCGCGGGGCGGCACGTAGACCTTGTGGCAGACCGGGCACGCCTGGGCGAGGATCCGGCCCTCCTTCAGCCCGCGCCCGAAGACCGACTCCTCCGGTGAGGCGGCGTAGTCGTACTCCAGCCTCACCGGGGTCACGGTGATCGCGTGCCGCTCGTCCTCGGCGGCTCTGGGCGCCGGTGGCTCCTCGGAGCCGTCCGCGGGCTCGAAGCTGACGATGTCGGTGATCCGGCCCTGCGTCTCCTCGGCCCACCGGACCCGCACCCTCAGACCGGTCCGGATGTCGTCGGGGGAGGCGACGTCCACGGCGTGCAGCATCGGCGTGTCGGCGCCGTCGAGCCGCACCAGCGCGTAGGCGAAGGGCCTCTGGAGTGGTTGGCCGGGCAGCGGCTCGCTGACCCAGGACCAGGTGAGCACCTCGCCCGTGGCGGCGACCGGGACCAGGTCCGTGACCGGGGTGAAGGTCTCGGGGTCATACTCCGGCGGCGGTACGGCGACCCGGCCGTCGGCGAGCCGGCCGCCCAGGACGCGTCGTTCCGCCAGACCGGTCATGAACTCCGAGAGGACCGGTCCGAGCGAGCGGGTGTAGTCGAACTCGACCAGCATGTCGGCGTGCAGGGCGCCGGTGTCGGCTGCTGTCATGGCACAAAAGTGAAACACGTTCTAGTGTTTGCCGCAAGCAACCAATCGCGGGTGACCGTATCGTGGCACCGCCCGTGGGGCACGACGGCTTGGAGGCGCGGATGAAGCTCGGACTGCAGCTCGGCTACTGGGGAGCCCAGCCGCCGGGGAACGCCGGCGAGCTGGTCGCCGCAGCGGAGGAGAGCGGTTTCGACGCCGTCTTCACCGCCGAGGCGTGGGGCTCCGACGCGTTCACGCCGTTGGCCTGGTGGGGCCGGGAGACCAGCCGGGTGCGGTTGGGCACCTCCATCGTCCAGATGTCCGGCCGGACGCCGACGAGCATCGCGATGCACGCCCTGACGCTGGACCACCTGTCCGGTGGCCGGGTGGTGCTGGGCATGGGCGTCTCGGGTCCCCAGGTGGTCGAGGGTTGGTACGGCCAGCCGTTCGCCAAGCCGCTCGCGAGGACCCGCGAGGTCGTCGGCATCATCCGCCAGGTCCTGGCGCGCGAGGCCCCGGTGACCAACGAGGGCCCGCACCATCCCCTGCCCTACACCGGACCGGGCTCGGTCGGGCTCGGCAAGCCGCTCAAGCCGATCGTGCACCCGCTGCGCAGTGACATCCCGATCTGGCTCGGGGCCGAGGGCCCGAAGAACGTCGCCCAGACGGCCGAGATCGCCGACGGCTGGATCCCGATCTTCTACACGCCGAGGTCCGCCGAGATGTACCAGCCGTGGCTCGACGAGGGCTTCGCGCGGCCCGGCGCCCGTCGTACCAGGGCCGACTTCGAGATCGCCGCCACCTGCCACCTGCAGGTGACCTCCTCGCCGGAGGAGCGCCAGGCGGTTATCGAGGCGATCAAGCCGACGGTCGCCCTCTACATGGGCGGGATGGGCGCCAAGGAGCAGAACTTCCACAAGAACGTCTTCGACCGGATGGGCTACGACACCATCTCCGACGAGGTCCAGCAGCTGTTCCTGGCCGGCAAGCGCGACGATGCCACGGCGCTGATCCCTGACGAGCTGGTCGAGGACATGCACATCGTCGGCGATGCCGGCTACGTCCGGGAACGGGTGGCTGAGTGGGAGTCCACGGGCGTGACGACGCTGCTGCTGAGCTGCCGGTCCGGCGACGAGGTGCGGCAGATCGCCGGGCTGCTCGCCTGATCCGTCACGGGGCGGCGTGCCGGACCGTCTCGGTCTCCGCCCGCTCGAGCGTGCGCACGGAGCGGGACAGCAGGGTGAGCAACGCGATGACGACGTAGGCGATGCCGGCGAGGAGGATCACCTCGGCGACGCCGAAGGCAGCCCCCAGCGGCCCGAAGAGCAGCTGCCCCACGGGGATCGCGACGAATGAGCCGAGCGAGTCGTAGGAGTACGCCCGGGAGAGCATGTCCTCCGGCACGTGCTCCTGCATCGCGAGGTTCCAGCCGAGGGAGAACAGCTCGACCCCCATGCCGGACAGCACCGCGAAGCCCAGCAGTGCCGGCAGCGGCAGCTCGACGCCGAGCGCCACGAGCAGGACGCCCTCGACGCTGATGCCGAGCATGCCGACCAGCAACGGCCGGCGCAGTGGGATCCAGAGCATCAGCATCGTGGTCACCAGCAGGCCGATGGCCTCGGCCGAGAGCAGCATGCCCCAGCCCCGCTCGCCGATCTCGCCACCCTTCGCCAGCACGGGCCCGAGGGTCGACAGCGCGCCGGAGTGGATCATGTTGATGAGCAGGAACGCCAGCACGACGGCCCACAGCCACGTCGTGGACCGGAAGAAGTCCCAGCCCTCGCGGAGCTCCTCGATCACGCCCGGCTGCTCCCCGGAGCGCTCCGCCGGCGGGATCCGCACACCGAGCAGCAGCGCTGCCGCGACGAGGTAGCTGGCACCGTCCACGGCGATCGCCCATCCGGGTCCGGCGGTCACGACGATCACGCCAGCGACCGAGGGCCCGACCACCGTCAGGGCACCGCGCAGCATGGAGACGAGCACGTTGGCCTGTTGCAGCTCACGCCGCGGCACCAGCGCCGGCATCAGGCTGCTCAGCGCCGGCATGCTCATCGCCTGCGCGGTGCCGATGACCGCGGCCAGCGCGGCGAGCTGCCACACTTCGGCGTGGCCGCCGAGAAGGAGCGCCGCAATGGTCAACTGGCTGATCCCGGCCAGGACGTTGCCGGCCTGGATCACCAGGATCCGGCCGAACCGGTCGGCCAGCACGCCCCCGGCGAGCAGGAAGAGCACCAGCGGGACACTGTTCGCCGCGAGGACGATGCCCAGGGCACTGGGGGAGTCGCTGATCTGCAGGACGCCGAAGGCGAGGGCGACCGAGGCCATCGTGCCGCCCACGAGGTTGACGAACCGGGACGCGAAGTACCACCGGAAGTTCGGCTCGCGCAGGGGCGCGAAGGTTGCCGCCTTGGTCATCTCGTCCCCTCCCGCAGGCGGAGGGAGGGTCGCACCGCCGCGCGAGACGTGTCAATCGGCTTTCGCTCGGCGGCGTGGTCGGGGCATTGCCACCGATTAGAACACGTTCTAGTGTGCTCGCATGGCAGCTGACGACCTGCGCACCGGCGTCCACAACGGCCACCTCATGGCGGCGGCCCTCAAGCGGCACCGGGACAAGCCAGTGATGCGGTTGTTCCGCGCCGCTGGGGGCGGCGAGGTGGAGACCTTGACGGGACGCGAAGTGGCCGTTCGGATCAGCCAGTACGTCCAGGCATTCGAGGCGCTCGGCGCCGGCCGGGAGGCACCCGGGGCGCTGCTGGCGTTGAACCGGCCCGAGGTGCTCTACATCCTCGGTGCCGGGCAGACCCAGGGCTATCGCCGTACCTCCCTGCACCCGCTGGGCTCGCTCGACGACCATGCCTACGTCATCAACGACGCGGGCGTCACCGTCCTCGTGGTCGACCCGGTGCCGATGTTCGTGGAGCGCGCGGTCGGCCTGCTCGACAAGTGCCCGGACCTGTCCGCGGTGCTGACCATCGGCCCGGTGCCGGACGAGCTCGCCAAGGCCGCGGCGGACCTGGGCCGTACGACGGCCGACCTGGACGGGACTGCCGACACGTTCGAGCCTCAGCCGCTCGAGGCGGCGCTGCTGCCGCCCGACCACGTCGTGTCGATCACCTACACCGGCGGCACGACCGGCAAGCCCAAGGGCGTGGTGGGGACGGCCCAGGCGATGAACACGATGACCCAGATCCAGCTGGCCGAGTGGGAGTGGCCCGAGTCACCACGCTTCCTGATGTGCACGCCGCTGTCGCATGCCGGCGCGGCGTTCTTCGTGCCGACGGTGATCCAGGGCGGCAGCCTCTACGTGCTGCCGAAGTTCGACCCCGCCGAGGTGCTGCGCACCATCGAGGAGCAGCGGATCACCGCGACGATGCTGGTGCCGTCGATGCTCTACGCCCTGATGGACCATCCCGACTCGCACACGCGTGACCTGTCGTCGCTCGAGACCGTCTACTACGGCGCCTCGGCGATCAACCCGGTCCGGCTCGCCGAGGCGATCGAGCGGTTCGGGCCGATCTTCGCCCAGTACTACGGCCAGTCGGAGGCGCCGATGGCGATCAGCTACCTGGCCAAGGGTGACCACTCGCTGGAGGCTCGCCAGCGGCTCGCCTCGTGCGGCCGGCCGTCGGCGTTCCTGCGCACCGCGCTCCTCGGCGAGGACGGTCGGCCCGTCTCCGTCGGAGAGCCGGGTGAGATCTGCGTGGCCGGACCGTTGCTGGCCGCTGGCTACTGGAACCTGCCCGAGGCGACGGCCGAGACGTTCAGGGACGGCTGGATGCACACCGGCGACGTGGCCCGCGAGGACGAGGACGGCTTCTGGTACATCGTCGACCGCACCAAGGACATGATCGTCACCGGCGGCTTCAACGTCTTCCCCCGCGAGGTCGAGGACGTGGTCGCCGAGCACCCGGCGGTCGCGCAGGTCGGGGTCATCGGCGTGCCGCACGAGAAGTTCGGCGAGGCGGTCACCGCGGTCGTCGTACTCCGGGATGGCCACGAGCTGACCGATCAGATGGTCGGCGAGATCCAGCAGCTGGTGAAGGACCGGAAGGGCTCGGTGCAGGCGCCGAAGCAGGTGATCGCCACCGACGCGCTCCCGCTGACGGGCCTCGGCAAGCCCGACAAGAAGGCGCTGCGGGCGCAGTTCTGGGAGGGCCGCGACCGCGCCGTCTAGCCCCTCGCCGGACCGGGGAGTCCCGTCGGCACTGGGTGCCGGTGATCCTCCCCGGTCGGCACCAGCGGGCTCAGGGGCAGGGCGCCACCATGGGGTTGTAGGCCTTGAAGTCGCCCGTCGGATTGTCCCGCCACACCCACGCGTGCAGGGTCCACAGGTCCATGCCACCGACCGTCACCGGCTCGAAGAGCTGCCCCAACAGGGTCGGGGCGTCGCTGCCGGGCGCCCGGGGGACGATGTACTCCACCGCCACCAGGCGCAGCTGGGCGTGCGGTCGCACTTCATAGACGAGAGCCTCCGGGTGCAGCGGGTCGAGGTTGTCGTCGATGGCGTCGCCGTCGAGGAGGTGCTCGCCCATGCCGCCGTCGGGGCTGTCGAAGCAGGGCAGCTCGTTGTCGAGGTAGCCGGCCCGGTTGGCCTGCGCCACCGAGTGGAACGAGTCGGTCGCGGCGCGGATCGCGTCGAAGCCGTCACTGCTGTGGGCCGCCCCGGGTACGACGACCGCTGCGCCGACGAGAGCGGCCGGGAGCGTCCACCGGAGCGCCACAAGCGGCCGCGCGCGCATCAGACGCCCTCCTGGACGGGATAGATCTCATCGGCGACCAGTCCGTGCGCCTCGCGGTGGACGGTGTTGGCGGCCTCCGCGTCGGGGGCGTCGACGAGGCAGAAGATCTTGCCCTGCTTCTCGTCGACCCAGTAGCGCAGGTACTGCACGTCGTGGTCGCCCTGGGTGGCGAGATCGGCCTGGTGGGCCTTGGCGACGTCGTCCATGCTGACGCCGTTCTCGAGGTGGTGCACATCCATGAAGAGGGGCATGACAGGCTCCTTCGTCGGGTTTGGTGGCTCGACGCTAGGAGCGGCGGCGGCTGCCCGGCATCGGTGCCGGACACCCAGGTTTGGACGTGCCGTTGCCTAGATTGCGCGGGCGACCACGACGACGGCCGCCAGGTCGCCGGCCCGAGTGGCGGCGATGTTGTTGTCGAGCCGGCGGCCGAACTCACTGCCGAACAGCACCGTCTGGTCCGGGGCTCCGGACGGGCCGCCCGGGCCGCCGGCCGCGGCTCGCGTCCGGTTCACGGTGTCCTCGACCTCGAAGCCGACGGCCGTGAGCTGGCGGGCATAGTCGTGCGGGGACTCCACGAACGACGAGCGCGCGTCCACGGCCCACGGCAGCGGGAAGGGCAGGTCCCCGTCTCCACAGCGCATCTGGTCGTAGATGACGAAGCGCCCACCGGGGAGCAGCACGCGGCGGACCTCGGCGAAGACCGCCTGCTTGTCGGGGATGTTCATGCCGACGTGGATCATCATCGCGGCGTCGAACGAACCGTCGTCGAAGGGCAGCTCCTCACCGGCCGTGGCACGGAAGGAGAGGCTCTCGGCGAGCCCGACCCGCTCCGTGAGCTTCTCGGCCGCCTGGACGAACTCCTCGGTCAGGTCGACACCGGTGACCGCGCCGATGCCCGAGGCCGCGGCCATCCGCGCCGGTCCGCCGACGCCGCAGCCGACGTCCAGCAGCCGCGTATCGGCGTTGGCGTCGAGCCGCTCGAGGACGTACTCCGTCGCGGGGGCGCCTCCGGCGTGGAGCTGGTCGACGGGGGACAGGTCCTCCACCCGCAGGGTGCCGACGTCCGTGCCGGCCTCCCGGAGGGCTTCGACGATGCGTCCCGCCAGGTCGGCGTCGCCGTAGTGGCCGGTCACGAGCTCGCGGACGTCCATGGTGCTCCTCTCAGGCAGGGGTGGGCGGGACGAGTGCGGCGACGGCCTCTGCCCGGCTGTTCACGCCCAGCTTGGCCAGCACCGCGGACACGTGGTGGTCGACCGTCCGTCGTGAGAGCACGAGCCGCTCGGCGACCTGGCCGTTGGTGAGCCCCTCGGCGAGGAGCTCGAGCACCTCGGCCTCCCGCGCAGTGAGCCCATGCGGGTGCGCGGCGGTGGTGGAGCGCGGCCCCCGCCGTGCCGGCAGCAGCACCCCGTCCTGCGCCAGCAGCTCCCGCACCCGGCCGGCAGCTGGGGAGGAGCCGATCCGCTCGAAGATGTCGAGGGCAGTACGACGCGCGTCGGCGTCCCCGGTCCAGGTCAGCGCCACGGCCTCCTCGAAGGGACAGCCGAGCTCGTGCCACACGGCCGCTGCCCCCGCGTGGTCGCCGGCCAGCTCCAGGGTGTAGGGCGGTGACAGGTCGGGGTTAGCCTCGACCCGGTGCCCGAGACGGGCCAGCCAGGCGCTCAGCTCTCCGTGCACCCACGGGTCCGAGACGAGCCCCCGCCGGTGGGCGGCGTGCACCCGCTCGTCGACGAGCGAGTCGTCACCGGTGAGCCAGGCGCCCTGGGCTGCGGCCGTCGCCAGCTGGACCAGCCAGAACGTCTCGTCGTTGCCCTCGCCAAGCTCCCACGCCTCCTCCAGCCAGCCGGCCGCCTCAGGCAGGCCGAGCCGAAAGGCGGCGGTGGCGAGGCCGATGCCCAGGTGCATCCGGTTCACCGGGGAGATCGTCTCCTGCATGGTCGCCAGCGCGAGGTCGACCGCCGCCCTGTTGTCGCCCCGCCTGAGGAGCTCCGCGACCCGCGACCCGCGCAGGCAGACGCTGTAGGTGTGCTGCTCGTGATCGAGGCAGTAGGCCAGCCCCTCCTCGTAGCGCGCCGCCTGTGCGTCCAGCTGCAGCTGGTCGATCGAGGACTCGTAGAGGTTGGTGTAGATGCAGGCGGTGAGCAACGCGTCGTCGTTCTCCCGGGCCAGCTCGAGCGCTCGTTCCATCAGCGGGAAGTCGATGAAGCCCGAGAGGCTGTCGACGAACGCCAGTGCGAACATCGCCCGGGCGACGAGGGCCTGGTCGTCGAGCGCCTTGCTGATCCGGTGGCACTCGTCGAGAAGCCGGCGCCGCTCCTCGACCGGCACGTCCTCATTGTTGCCCTCGCTGAAGTAGGCGAGAGCCTTCTGGGGGTGGTCGTCGGCGTCCCGCATCAGCTGGAACGCCTCCGCACCCGCGGCCCGGGACTCCGCCGTGTCGCAGAGCCGCCACAGGCCGGTGCTGTAGCGGAGCAGGCACCGGCTGAGAGCCACCTGGTCACCGAGCTCGCGGCGCAGGGCCACGACCGTCTGCCAGTGCTCTCTCGCGGCGGCCCACTCGTCGCGGGCGGAGAGCGACTCGGCGATCGCCTCCTCCAGGTCGGCACGCTCGGGCACGGTCAGCAGGTGGGCGTGCTCGAGGGCCCTGCGGAACTGGACGACCGCCTCACGGTGGGCGCTGGCCGCAGCGGCAGCGCGTCCCGCGACCGGGGCATGCCGGAGCGTGGCCTCCACGTCACCGCAGGCGACGGCATGGTGCACCAGCTCTGCCGCGTCTGCGTGTTCGTTGTCCAGGGCCATCAGGGCGATGCGGTGGAGCTCCTCGGACTGCACGACCGGGACGTCCTGCTCGACCGCCTGGCGGACCAGCTCGTGGCCAAAGGCCAGCAGCTGCCCGTGGGCGCGCAGCATGCCGGAGGCCTGGCACTCGTCGAGGACGGCTGCGGGCACGCCGGCGACGGCTGCGAGCAGGCGAGCCGGGGCGGGCCGGCCGATGACGGCGGCAGCCGCCAGCATCCGTCGCCCTGCCGGCGAGTGCTGCCGCACCCGCGCGCGGGCCACGTCGGCGATGGAGCTCGGCACCGTCCCGGACGGTGAGGCCAGCACCTCGTGGACGAAGAAGGGGTTCCCGCCGGTCGCGGCATGGAGTGCCGTGGCGTCGTGGCCGGCGGCGAGGCGTCGTACTCCCGCGGCGGTGAGCCGGGGAAGCCGGATCCGCCGGGTGGAGGCATGGGTCGCGATCCGGCCCATCACCGACGCGAGCAGCTCGTCGGCGTGCGGCTCGTCGTCGCGATAGGTCACGATCACCAGGACAGGCAGGCGCGACAGCCGGCGGGACAGGTAGGTCAGCCAGTCCAGCGTCGCCTCGTCGGCCCAGTGCAGGTCCTCGACGATGACGCCGGTGCCGCCGGTGCGGGACGCCAGTGCGTTGACGAACCCCGCGAACAGGTCGCTGCGGCTCCCCTCGACGGTGCCCGCCTCGCGCAACGGCCCGCCCGCTTGCTCGGCGATCTCGAGCACCGGACCGAGGGGCCGCGGGGTGAACCCGCCGTCGCAGGCGCCCCACCACCAGTCGGTCAGGGAGTACGACGATCGGAAGGCCTCCACGAGGGAGGTCTTGCCGATGCCGGCCTCGCCGGTGACGAGGACCAGGCGGCCGTTGCCCGAGGCAGCGTCGGCGGCGTAGTCACCGAGCGCCGCGAGGAAGGGCTCGCGCTCGAGGAGCTCCATCCGTCGACTGTAGGACCGCGCCAGCCGGATGACAGCCCCCAGAACGGGCCATTTTCGGACGGGTCCGCTCTGCAGGAGAGCTGGTCCCCGGTCAGCTGCCGGTGAAGTCGGGAGTGCGCTTCTCGGCGAAGGCCCGCGGCCCCTCCTTGGCGTCCTTCGAGGCGAACACCGCTGCGCCGACCCGCGCGTCGTCCTGCCAGCACTCGTCCTCGTGCCGTCCCTCGGAGTCCCGCATCGTCTTCAGGACCGCCTGCACGGCGAGGGGTCCGTTGGCCGCGATCAGATCGGCGATCTCGTGCGCCTTGGCGAGGGCCTGGCCGTCGGGGACTACGTGCCCGACGAGCCCGATCTCCTTGGCCTCGGGCGCCTTGATGTGCCGGCCGGTCAGCAGGAGGTCGGCCGCCACCGTGTAGGGGATCTGCCGGACCAGGCGGACCGCGGACCCGCCGAGGGGGTAGAGACCCCACTTGACCTCGGAGACCCCGAACCTCGCGGACTCGCCCGCGACCCGGATGTCGGTGCCCTGGAGGATCTCGGTGCCGCCCGCGATGGCAGGGCCCTCCACCGCCGCGATCACCGGCTTGGTGACGCGGTAGCCCTTGAGCAGCGCCTTGATCACCGAGGGGTCGAACTCGCCGGACTCGAACCGGTCCGACGGCGCCGAGGCCGACATCGCCTTCAGGTCGGCACCCGCACAGAAGTAGCCACCGGCGCCGGTCAGGATCACCACCCGAACGTCCGGGTCGGTGTTGGCCCGCTCCCAGGCCTGCTCCATGATCGCGAGCATCTCGCCGGAGAGGGCGTTGCGAGCCTCCGGCCGGTTCATCGTCACGACGAGCGTGTGGCCCTGCAGCTCTACGAGGCAGTGCGGCTGGTCGTCGCGCGCGGTCTCCGGGGTGGTGGTCTGCGTCATGCGGACCATGCTAGTCAGAAACGAGAACGTGTTCTAGTCTCTGGGCCATGGCCCTGAACATCGCTGACCTCTTCGAGCATGCCGTGGACGCCGTCCCCGACCGGCCCGTTCTCCGGGTGGACGACCGTTCGGTCTCCTACGCCGAGCTCGAGTCGGAGTCGAACCGGCTGGCGCACTTCCTGCAGTCCCGAGGCCTGGGGGCGGGCGACCACATCGGCATCTACGCCAAGAACAGCATCGAGCACGTCGTCGCGCTGCTGGCCATCTTCAAGATCCGGGCCGTGGCGATCAACGTCAACTACCGCTACGTCGAGGGCGAGCTGGACTACCTGTTCGAGAACTCCGACATGAAGGCGGTGCTCCACGAGCGGGCCTACGCGCCGCTGGTCGCCGCCACCTTCCCGAAGCACGACGCCCTCCAGCTGGCCGTGGTGATGACCGACCCGATGGCCCCCGACGACGCCAGTGACGTCTCCTCCTACGGCGGGGTCCTCTGGGACGACGCGCTGGCCGGACAGTCGGACGAGCGCGACTTCGGGGAGCGCTCGCCCGACGACGTCTACATCGTCTACACCGGCGGGACCACCGGCTTCCCCAAGGGTGTGATGTGGCGCCACGAGGACTTCTGGCGGGTCCTCGGTGGCGGCATCGACTTCATGACCGGCGCCTGGCTGGAGGAGTACGACCAGTCCAGGGGCGCCGCCGCCACGGAGAACCCGATGGTGATGTTCCCGCTGAGCCCGCTGATGCACGGCGGCGCGCAGGCCGCGCTGCTGATGCACCTCTTCGCCGGCCACCTCACGGTGCTGGCCCCCAAGTTCGACCCCGACGCGGTGTGGCGCACGGTGGAGAACGCGAAGGTGCAGGGCATCTTCATGACCGGCGACGCGATGGCCCGCCCGCTCATCGAGGCCTACGACAACGGCGACTACGACGCCTCGAGCCTCTTCGTCGTGGCCAGCAGCGCGGCCATCTTCAGCCGGCCCGTCAAGGAACGCTGGATGGCGGCCTTCCCGAACGCCGTCTTCACCGACTCCGTCGGGGCGAGCGAGACCGGCTTCTCCGGCACCGGCATGCAGGACGCCGACAACATCAAGGGCGACGGCCCCCTCGTGACGCTCGGCCCACAGACCGTCGTACTCGACGAGCAGAACCGGATCATCGACGCCGCCGCCGTGGGGGAGATCGGCCGGCTCGCGCGGTCGGGCTGTGTCCCGCTGGGTTACTACAAGGACCCGGAGAAGTCGGCGCAGACGTTCCTGGAGATCGACGGGGTCCGCTACTCGGTGCCGGGCGACTTCGCCCGGATCGAGGCCGACGGCAAGGTGACCCTCCTGGGCCGTGGCTCGAATTGCATCAACACCGGCGGGGAGAAGGTCTACCCCGAGGAGGTGGAGATGGCACTGAAGGGCCACCCCGAGGTGTACGACGTGCTGGTGGTCGGTGTCGCGGACGAGAACTACGGCCAGTCCGTCTCCGCGGTGATCCAGCCCCGTGGCGAGAGCCGGCCCGAGCTCGACGAGCTGCGCAGCTTCCTGCGCGCGCACCTGTCTGGCTACAAGCTGCCCCGGTCGGTCACCTACGTCGACGAGATCCCGCGCAACGCGACCGGCAAGGCCAACTACCCGCGGGCTCGCGAGCTGGCGGTGGCGTCGCTCGCCGAGCCGGTCAGGAGCTGACGTGCGCACCGACCTGTGCGAGGCCTTCGGGATCGAGTACCCGATCTTCGCGTTCACCCCGTCCGAGAAGGTCGCCGCGGCCGTGTCCCGCGCGGGCGGCCTCGGTGTGCTGGGCGCCGTCCGGTTCAACGACGCCGACGACCTGGACCGCACGCTGACCTGGCTCGACGACAACACCGACGGCAAGCCGTACGGCGTGGACGTGGTCATGCCGATGAAGGTGCCGACCGAAGGCAAGGCGGTCGACCTGAAGGCGATGATCCCGCCGGAGCACATCTCCTTCGTGGAGCGCACGCTGCAGAAGCTCGGCGTGCCGCCGTTGCCCGACGGTGAGGGCCGCGAGGGCGTGCTCGGCTGGCTGCACAGCGTGGCGCGCTCGCACGTCGACGTGGCGCTCGCCCACCGACCGGTGCTGATCGCCAACGCGCTCGGGTCGCCGCCCGTGGACGTCATCGAGAAGGCGCACGAGCACGGCGTCAAGGTGGCCGCCCTCGCCGGCGCGGCCAAGCACGCGCTGTCGCACGTCGCCAACGGCGTCGACATCATCGTGTCGCAGGGCTACGAGGCCGGCGGGCACACGGGTGAGATCGCCGGGATGGTGCTCACCCCGGAGATCGTCGACGCGGTCGGGCCCGACGTGCCCGTGCTGGCGGCCGGCGGCATCGGTTGCGGCCGGCAGGTCGCGGCCGCGCTGGCGCTCGGCGCCCAGGGGGTCTGGACCGGGTCGCTGTGGCTGACGGTGGACGAGTACGACCTCTCCGAGGGCACCGGCATCCGGGACGCACTGCTGCGCGCCGGCTCGGGCGACACCGTCCGCACTCGCGTCTACACCGGGAAGCCCGCCCGGCTGCTGAAGACGAAGTGGACCGAGGCATGGGCCGAGGAGGACGCTCCCGAGCCGCTGCCGATGCCGCTGCAGAACCTGCTGGTGGCGGAGGCGCACAACCGGATGAACTCCGGCGACGACCCCGAGACCGTCTCCATGCCGGCGGGCCAGATCGTCGGACGCACCAACGAGGTGCGGCCGGTGGCAGAGGTGATGGCGCAGCTCGTCGCGGAGTACGACGAGACGGTGGCGCGCCTCGACAAGATCCGCGGGTGAGAGTGCCGCACGGCCGTTCCCGGAGACCTACACTCCTCGCATGCTGCTGACCCTGCTGGCCTTCGTGGGCGCCGCGACCCTCATCGTGCTGCTCCCCGGGCCGGACACCCTGGTCGTCGTACGCAGCATCCTGCGCGGGGGCCGGCGGCAGGGGCTGCTCACCGCCTTCGGCAACCTGTGCGGCCTGACCGTGTGGGTCTCCGCCGCGGCGCTCGGGCTGGCCGCCATGCTGGAGGCCAGCGAGGTGGGCTACACCGTGCTGCGCGTGGTCGGGGCCTGCTACCTCGTCCACCTCGGCGTGCAGGCATGGCGCTCGCGCGGCCGTGTCGACGAGGCCGTTTTGGGAGATGATCGGGTCGCCGCCCGCCGCGGCGTCCTGGGCACCGGCTTCCGTGCCGGCGTGCTGACCAACCTGTTCAACCCCAAGGTCGGCGTCTTCTTCGTGACGTTCCTGCCGGGGTTCGTGCCCGACGGGGCATCGGTGCTCTGGACCACGGTCGTGTTCGGGGCCATCTTCATCGCGCTGACCGCGCTCTACTGGGTCGTCCTGCTCGGACTCGCGGCCCGGGTCACCGCCTGGATGAACACGCCGACGGTGCGTCGGCGGCTGGACACGGCCACGGCGGTGGTGCTCGTCGGCTTCGGCGTCCAGCTCGCGGCGGAGTAACCCGCGCGGTCGCGCTGTGTTCGTCCGGGGCCCCTTGTCGAGCAGCAGAGGGGCGCTGGACGGACACAGCAGCGAGGGCGGCAGAGGCCACCCGTGGTGGGCGCTCAGCGGTACGACGTCCCGCGGTCGTCCCTGGTCCAGACCCGGCCGTCGGCGCCGTCCGGGAGCAGCGCCGCCTGGAGCTCGCGCTTGAGCACCTTGTTGGTGGCGGTCCGGGGGAGTGCGTCGAGAAGCCGCACGTGGCGCGGCCACTGCTTGGGCCCGAGATCCGGCTGGGCGGCCAGGAACTCCTCGAAGGAGGCGGACGTCATGTCGCCGTCGAGCACGAGCGCCGCCACCAGCTGGTCACCGGAGTCCGGGTCCGGCACGGCGTACACGGCCGCCTCGCTGATGGCCGGGTGCCGCACGAGGATCCGCTCCACCGGCGCGGCCGCGACGTTCTCGCCGTCGACGCGCAGCCAGTCGCTGGTGCGCCCGGCGTAGTAGACCCAGCCGTCGGCGTCGCGGTAGGCGAGGTCGCCGCTCCAGTACATCCCGCCGCGCATCCGGTCGGCCGTGGCCGCCTCGTCCTTGTAGTAGCCGGCGAACTGGCCGGTTCCGGTGGTGTTGACGAGCTCGCCGACGCAGGCATCGAGGTTGGTGACCTGGCCGTGCGCGTCGAGAACGGCGGGTGGGCACTCCTCGTGCGTGCCGGGGTCGAGCACGGCGACGCCGGGCATCGGCCGACCGAGGGAGCCGGGCGGCGTGTCCGGCGTCCGGCTGATCACGACGGCGTTCTCGGTCGAGCCGAAACCGTCGATCACGGTGCAGCCGAACCGGCGCGCGAACTCGGCGGTGGCGCGGTCGCCGGCCTCGTTGCCGAAGACCAGCCGCAGCGGGTTGTCCGCGTCGTCGGGGCGCTCCGGCGTCGCCAGCACGTAGGACAGCGGCTTGCCGACGTAGTTCGCGTACGTCGCCCCGTAGCGGCGAACGTCGGGGAGGAAGCCGCTCGCCGAGAACCGCTCGGCCAGCGCGATCGTCGCGCCGGTGAACAGGGCCGTGCTCCACCCGGCCATCACTGCGTTGGAGTGGAACAGCGGCATGGAGACGTAGTGCACGTCGTCGCGGCCCAGGCCGAGCCGGCCGGTCATGTACTCGGCCGGGCCGGTGATCTTGGCGTGGGTCACGCGGACCGCCTTCGGGTCGCCGGACGTTCCCGAGGTGAAGATCAGCATGAAGAGGCCGTCGGGCTCGGGGACCGGGTCAGGACCCGGGACCGGTGGCTCGTGGAGCTCGCGCGCATGGACCACTCGGACACCGGGCAGGTCCAGACCGACGAGCAGGGCGGCGTGGGCGTCCTCGACCACGACGACCTGCACGTCGGCCCTGCGGATGTCCGCGGCGAGCGCCGCGCCCCGGCGGGTGGTGTTCAGCCCGACGAGCACGTGGCCGCCGAGGCCTGCGGCGGCGAGCTGGAGGGCCATCTCCGGGGTGTTGTCGAGCAGCACGCCGACGTGCCGCGGCCGGCCATCGGCGGAGGCGGTGTCGAGCAGCGCGTCGAGCTGGCCGGCGCGCACGCGGGCATTGCCGACGTACTCCCGCCACGACCAGCGCAGGTCGCCGGCCAGCAGCGCGGGCCGGTCGTCGTCGGCCCGGGCGAGCAGCAGGTCCCGGACCGTGGCCGGTCCGGCAGAAGACGTCACACCGGCTCGGCCGCGAGGAGGCGGCCGATGTGGCGGGCGTGGTCGGTGGCACCGCCCAGGGTGAACTCGTTGACCTTCGCCCGGGTGAAGTAGCGGTGCGCCTCACCGTCGAGGTCGATGCCGACGCCGCCGTGCACGTGCACGGTGGTGTGCGCTATCCGGTGGCCGGCGTCGGCCGCCCACAGCTTGGCCCCGGAGACCTCCTTCTCGGCGGGCAGTCCCTCGTCGAGGCGCCACGCGGCCTGCCAGAGGGTGAGCTCGGCGCCAAGGACGTCGATGTAGCCGTCGGCCAGCCGCTGCGACACCGCCTGGAAGGTACCGATCGGGCGGCCGAACTGCTCGCGGCTGCGGGCGTACGACGCGGTGAGGTCGAGCGCTCCCTTGAGGGTGCCCAGCTGCAGCGCGCACGCGCTCACGATCAATCGCTGCTCGAGCCAGCGCACCACCTCGTCGCCCTGGCCGACCGTGCCGAGGTGCCGGTCCATCGGGATCACGGCCCGTTCGAGCTGCAGCTGGCCGAGCTGGTCACCGCCGGAGACCCGCTGCGGCAGCACGGTCACACCAGGATCGTCGGGATGCACCAGGAAGGCGGTCGGGCCGTCCAGCGTCATCGCGGGTACGACGAACAGCTCGGCGATCGTGGCGCTGGGCACGACGGTCTTCGTGCCGCTGAGCTGCCAGTTGGTGCCGTCGTTGTCGGCCCGCGTCTCGGGGAACTCCGGGACGTGGGCGCGCTCCTCGGCGATGGCCGGGGCGATGACGACCTGGCCGCTGGCGGCGCCCTCGAGCCACATGGCCTGCTGGGCGGTGGTGCCGAACCGGGCGATCGCCATGGCGGTCGGCACGTGCGTCGCGATCGGGACGGGGGCGAGGTGTCGGCCCGTTTCGATGAGCACCCGGCACAGCTCGAGCAGGCCCATGCCGCTGCCGGTGTGGTCGTGGGGGAGTGCCAGCCCGAGCAGGCCGGCCTCGCCGCAGCGCTGCCACGTCTGGGCGTCGAAGCGGTCCTCCCGGGCCTCCACTGCCTTGAGTCGCTCGGGGGTGCACTCGTTCTTGAACACCATGGCGGCCAGGGCGATGGCGTCCTGCTGCAGCTCGGTGGCGGTGAAGTCCATGTCAGCTCCTCTGTGCCTGGCGAGGGGCGGCCGGCAGGCCGAGGCCGACGTAGCCGATGATGTCGCGCTGGATCTCGTTGGTGCCGCCGCCGAAGGTCATCACCAGCGACGACCGGAAGTAGCGCTCCAGGCGACCGCGCAGCACCGCCCCGGGGGAGTCACCGCACACGATCGCGTCCGGCCCGACGATCTCCATCAGTGAGCGGTAGACCTCGGTGGCGAGCTCGGAGCCGTAGACCTTGGTGGCGGAGGCGTCGGCGGGGGACAGGTCGCCGGTCGCGGACGCGAGCTTCCAGTTGAGCAGCTTGAGCATGTCCGCCCGGGCATGTGCCCGCCCGAGCAGGACCTGGACCCACTCGGCGTCGATCACCCTGCTGCCGTCGGGGTTCTTCGTCTCCTGCGCCCAGGTGCGCACCTCGGCGATCGAGTGCACCAGCGGCGCGGCGGAGGTCAGCGCGACCCGCTCGTGGTTGAGCTGGTTGGTCATCAGCGACCAGCCGCCGTTGAGCTCGCCGACGAGGTTCTCCTGCGGCACCCGGACGTCCTCGTAGTAGGTGGCGCTGGTGCTCACCCCGGCCACCGTGTGCACGGGGGTGTAGGAGAAGCCGTGGCTGTCCGCGGGCACCAGGATGATGGAGAGCCCCTTGTGGCGGGGTAGGTCGGGGTCGGTGCGGCAGGCGAGCCAGATGTAGTCGGCGTACTGGATGAGCGAGGTCCACATCTTCTGCCCGTTGATCACCCACTCGCCGTCCTCGAGGCGGGCTCGCGTCTGCAGGGAGGCGAGGTCGGTCCCGGACCCGGGCTCGGAGTAGCCGATCGAGAAGTGCATCTCGCCCTTGAGGATCTTCGGCAGGATCTCCGACTTCTGCGCCTCGGTGCCGTAGCGCATGATCGTCGGGCCGACGGTGTTGAGCGTCAGGTAGGGGATCGGCACCCCGGCGACAGCCGCCTCGTCGGTGAAGATCAGCTGGTCCATCATCGAGCGGTCCTGGCCGCCGTACTCCTGGGGCCAGCCGATGCCGAGCCAGCCGTCGTGGCCGATCTGGCGGATGACCTCCTTGTAGACGCCGGCCTCGCCGAACTCGCCGGTCGCCGACGCGAGGCCTGCCCGGACCTCCGGGGTGACCAGCGCGCGGAAGTAGTCACGCAGCTCCGACCGGAGCTTCTCCTGGTCCTCGGTCAGTGCGATTCTCATGGGGACATCCTTCGGCTCACCGGGACGGGACTGGTGTCTTCCCGCGCAAAACTATAACCTGTTCTTGTTTTCGACCAGACTTCGTGGAGGTCCAGATGAGCCCGGCAAGCAGCACCGACACCGTCCCCACCACTGCTGCGAGGGCCCTCGACCGGGGTGTCGCGCCGACGCGGTTCGCCCGCGGCTGGCACTGCCTGGGCCCCGTGGAGACCTTCGCCGACGGCAAGCCGCACCCCGTGCCGGCGTTCGGCGGCAAGCTGGTCGTCTGGCAGGGCGGCAACGGCGACATCAACGTGCTCGACGGCTACTGCCGGCACATGGGCGGCGACCTCACCCAGGGAACCGTCAAGGGCGACGAGATCGCCTGCCCGTTCCACGACTGGCGCTGGGGCGGCGACGGCAAGTGCAAGCAGATCCCCTACGCCCGGCGGATCCCGCTGCGTGCCCGCACCCAGAAGTACCCGGTCGTGCTGCGCAACGGCCTGGTGATGGTCTGGCACGACCCCGAGGGCTCGGAGGCCGACCTGGACATCCTGCCGCCGGAGCTCGATGACATCTGCGACCCCGACGCCTACACCGAGTGGACCTGGAACACGATCGACGTGCCCAGCGCACACTGCCGGGAGATCGTCGACAACGTCGTCGACATGGCGCACTTCTTCTACATCCACTTCGCCTTCCCCACCAACTTCCGCAACGTGTTCGAGGGCCACATGGCCACCCAGTTCATGGAGTCGACCGGCCGCCCCGACATGGCCGGGGAGGGGTACGGCGACGAGAGCCTGACGCTGAAGTCCGAGGCGACCTACTTCGGACCCTCCTTCATGATCAACTGGCTGCAGAACGACTACAAGGGGTTCCTCACCGACGTCGTCCTCGTCAACTGCCACGTCCCGACCAGCGACAACTCGTTCGTGCTCCAGTACGGCCTCAAGGTCAGGAAGCCCGAGGGCGTCGACGAGAAGACCACCGACTACATCGGCCGCAAGTACACCGAGATGTTCGGCGACGGGTTCATGCAGGACGTGAACATCTGGCTCAACAAGGCGCCGGTGCAGAACCCGCTGCTGTGCGAGGAGGACGGCCCCGTCTACCAGTTGCGCCGCTGGTACGAGCAGTTCTACGTGGACAAGGCCGACGTCGCCCCCGAGATGGTCGAGCGCTTCGAGTTCGAGGTGGACACCACCAAGGCCAACGAGTACTGGCGCGCCGAGGTGGCCGAGAACCTCGCTCGTCGTGAGGCGGAGCAGGGTGGAGCGGACGGCGCGGGCGCCACCGCGGAGGAGGCAGCGGCGGTCGGGACGCCGACTGCCGGCGGCGGCGTCTGATGGTCTCGTTCGCGCCGACCAGCACGGAGACCGTCGAGGACCAGCAGCGCTACACCCGCGCCCGGCTGGCCGAGGTCGCCTGCCTGGACTGCCTGGCCCGCGTGGGCGTGAAGAAGAACAGCGAGCACCACACCTCCATCCAGTGGGACGCCGACTCGTTGGCCGCCTGCCAGGAGTTCCGTCGGATGGCGTCCCAGCCAGGGGGACGCAAGGTCTACGACACCTGCTCGCGGCTACGATCCTCGATCGACCGGGCTGTGGCCGACGGGGCCCTCGAGATCGGAGCCGAGGATGGCTGGTGACAGCTTCGTGCTCAAGGTGCTCGAGGTGGTCGAGGAGACCGGTGACGCGCGCTCGGTCGTCTTCGAGGTCCCGGACGACCTGCAGGAGACGTTCGCGTTCACGCCGGGCCAGTTCCTGACGGTCGCGGTGCCCAGCGAGCAGACCGGCCTGGCCGCGCGCTGCTACTCCCTGTCGAGCGCTCCGCACTCCGGGCGGCACCAGATCACGGTCAAGCGGACCGTGGACGGCTACGCCTCCAACTGGATCGTCGAGAACCTGAAGGCAGGCGACACCATGCGGGTGCTGCCGCCGAGCGGCATCTTCACGCCCAGGGACATCAACGCCGACCTGCTGCTCTTCGCCGGCGGCTCGGGCATCACGCCGGTGATGTCGATCGCCCGGACCGCCCTGGAGAAGGGCAGCGGCAAGGTCGTGCTGTTCTACGCCAACCGCGACGAGCAGTCGGTCATCTTCGCCCGCCAGCTGGCCGAGCTGGCCGGGGAGTACGCCGACCGGTTCACCGTCGTGCACTGGCTCGAGAGCGTGCAGGGGCTTCCGTCGCAGGAACAGCTCGGCGCCTTCGCGTCGTACTTCTCGACGTTCACGGCGTTCGTCTGTGGCCCTGCGCCGTTCATGAAGGCGGTCACCTCCGCGCTGAAGGAGCTCGGCTTCCCGCGGGACCGGCGGCACCAGGAGAAGTTCGTCTCGCTCGGCGGCAACCCCTTCGGCGACGTCGAGGAGGTGCTCGCCGCCCAGCAGACGCTGGCGGAGGCCGACGACGGCGACGACCAGGGCGAGGACGACCAGCCCGCCTTCGTCGGGCCGGTCGCGGTCGAGGTCGAGCTCGACGGCCAGCAGTACGCCTTCGACGACTGGCAGGGCGACAAGCCGTTGCTGGAGTTCCTCGAGGACAAGGGCGTGCCGGCGCCGTTCTCCTGCCGCGAGGGGCAGTGCAGCGCCTGCGCCTGTGTCGTCCTGGAGGGCGAGGTGACGCTGAGGCACAACGAGGTGCTCGACGCCGACGACCTGGCCGAGGGCATCCGGCTCGCCTGCCAGGCGATGCCGGCCTCGGACACCTTGAAGATCAGCTACTCGGGCTGACGTCCTCGTCGCCCGCGAGCGGCAGGAACACCGACTGCTGGCGTCGACGCGGTGGCGCCACCGACTCAGGGCCGAAGAGCCGTGAACGGAGCGGTGCGGTCAGCACGCCGAGCGGTGCGGTGAGCACGTAGAGGTAGGCCAGGCACAGGCCGGTGGCGGCGGGCACGGTGGCGAGACCGGCTGCGACGGCGAGGGCGCCGACGAGCGTGCCGATGCGGGCCTGACGGGTCCGGGGCGTGACGAGGTCACGGAACGACCGGAACCGGATCGTGCTCACCATCAGCAGTGCCGGCACCACGCTGATGACCGCCGGCAGCAGGATCGCCGGGCCCACCGTCGTCTCGAGGCCGCCGACGTCCGGGTTGTTCAGGGCGAACACGGTCGCCATCACCACGGCCGCGGCGCCGGGGCTGGGCAGGCCCACGAAGTAGCGCTTGTCCGCCGTCGGGTCGATGGTGAAGTTGAACCGCGCCAGCCGGAAGGCAGCACAGGCGAGCCAGAGGAACGCCGCGACCCACGCGATGACCGGCCACTCCGGCAGCACCCAGGTGTAGACGAGGATGGCCGGGGCCAGTCCGAAGGACACCAGGTCAGCCAGCGAGTCGAGCTGGACGCCGAAGGGCGAGGTCGCCCCGACCAGCCGTGCCACCGCGCCGTCGGAGATGTCGAAGACGATCGCGGCGCCGATCAACAGCGCGGCCAGCGTGAAGTGGCCGCTCGCAGCCATCAGCACCGAGGAGAACCCGCACGCGAGGTTCGCGGTGGTGAGCATGCTCGGAGCGGTCACCCGGAGGCGTTCGCGGTGGCCGAGCTGGCGCAACGAGACGACCTCGGCGCCGGAGTGCGACTCCAGCCGCCACCGGGCGAACATCCGCCGTCGGGGACGCACCCGTTCCCTCACCGGCGCAGCCCCGCCGCCGCAGGAGAGGGCCACCGTGCCAGCACGGTCTCGCCGCCGACGACCCGCTGGCCCGCGTCGACGAGCAGCTCTGCGCCCGGCGGCAGGAACACGTCCATCCGGCTGCCGAACTTCATCAGCCCGATCCGCTGGCCGGTGCTGATCTCCTCACCGGGCGAGATCCGGGTGACCACCCGCCGGGCGACCAGCCCGACGACCTGCCGGAAGACGTAGCGGCGGTCCTCGCCGCGCACCCTTCGTCGTACGACGATGTCGCTGCGCTCGTTCTCGAAGGCGCTCTCGAATCGGTACGCCGCCAGCCACTTGCCGGGCCGGTGGTCCACGGACTCCACCGTCCCGCCGTACGGCGCCCGGTTGACGTGCACGTCGAAGAGCGAGAGGAAGATGCTCACCTGCAGCCAGTCGCCCTCGGGTGCGACGCCCTGCTGGGCAGGCCCCGCCCACATCACCTTGCCGTCGGCGGGGGACAGGACGGTGTCCTCGTCGACCGGGTGCCGGTCCGCGTCTCGCTCGGGGTCGCGGAAGAAGGCCAGCAGCCCCGCCGGCAGGAGCAGCAGGGCCGCGGCCACCCGCGGTCGCCCCGCCAGCACGGCGGCACCGGCCGGGAGTGCGCCGATCGCCGCCGGTAGCCAGGCCTCGCGGTCAATGCTCGTCGACATGATCCGGCACAACCTACCGGCTGGGGAAGCGCCACCCGGCCGCGCCCGGGGTCGATGTCGCATTTTGAGTGGTATGGACCGGTTGAACCGATTTCGTCCCGCAACAGCGACGGTGCGTCCGCGCGCCCCTACTCTCGACGCATGACCCACCCCGAGATCCCCGTCACCGTCGTCGACGTGCTCGGCGCCGTCCCGCAGCAGCGCACCGCGCCGGACGACGTCCTGCCGGTGCCGGCCACCGCGCCTTTCTCTGAGCCTGTCTCTGGGCCCGTCTCTGGGCCCGTTTCTGGGCCGGACACCTCGGCGGCGCGGCGCCGCTGGACGCTGGTGAGGGCGCTGCTCCTGCCGGTGGGCGCGGTCTACCTCTACATCGGCTCGATGGCGGCGATGGCCTCGCTGGACCGTCTGCTCGCCGGCAGTGCCGCGATCGACGCGCTGACGAGCCCGCTGGTGGCACTCGTCGCCGCAGCTCTGGCCGTGCTGTTCGTCGTCACGGGCGCACGCGTCGTCCGCGGCACCCTCGCGCGCTGACCTGCCCCGAGCTACCAGCCGCGCTCGCGCCACTCCTCGACGTGCGGCCGCTCGGCGCCCAGTGTGGAGTCGTTGCCGTGGCCGGGGTAGAACCAGGTCTCGTCGGGCAGCCGGTCGAACAGCTTGCGCGAGACGTCGTGGATCAGCGAGCGGAAGGCGTCGGCGTCGCCGAAGGTGTTGCCCACGCCGCCCGGGAACAACGAGTCCCCGGTGAACAGGTGCGGCGTGCCCTCCGGGTCGTCGTAGAGCAGCGCGATCGAGCCGGGCGTGTGTCCGACGAGCTGGATGACCTGGAGCCGGCAGTTGCCGAACTCGACGGTGTCCCCGTCGCGGACCTGGTCGTCGACCGGGACGCCGGTCTGCTCGGTGATCGCGGCTGCGTCCGGCTCACCCGCCACGACCACCGCACCGGTCGCAGCCACGACCTCCGCCAGGGCGCGATGGTGGTCCCAGTGCTGGTGAGTGGTCACCACCTTGCCCAGGCCGGCAGAGCCGACGACCTCCAGCAGCGTGGCGGCGTCGTCGGCCGCGTCGATGAGGACCTGCTGGTCCGTCGCGCGGCAGCGCAGCAGGTAGCAGTTGTTCGACATCTGGTCGTCCACGGCCACCTTGGTGATGACCATGCCGGCCAGCTCCCGGACGTCGGGGGTGCCGCCGGGGGTGACGTTGCCGGTGTAGGTCATGCTCACCACCTGCCGATGGTCGGGAGGGCGCCCGTCGTGCTGGTCAGCCCGGAGCCGTCGCCGCGGCCGGTCACCCACCAGGCGAGCGCGCCGGCGGGTCCGGACACCACGGGGGAGCGGTCGTCCGTCGTACCCAGCGACCAGGTGCCGTCCAGCCCGTACGGGTCGGCGACGAACGCGGGCTCCCAGTGCGGCGGGCGCTGCGCGAAGTTCCCCAGCAGGTGCTCGCTGAACTCCTGCGGCCAGTCGCCACAGCCGTAGCCGGCGTCGAGGTCGGCGTGATGCACCTCGACCTCCACCCAGCGCTTGGCGGCGGCGTCCCCCGCTCGCCACACCGGTCCGCCCGGCACGCGTTCGATGCCGGTTGCCTGCTGCTCGGTCGTCAGGTGCTCGACCGCCTCTGCGAGCCGGGTCACCGCGGCCATCAACCGCTCCCGCAGCTCGGTCGACGCCCTCGCGGACAGGTCGTCGATGTCCCGGTCCCGCGCCTCCCCGGAGTCGTAGACGGGCGCGGGATCGCCCTGTACGACGCCCTCGAGGGCGCGTGCCAGCCCCTCGGCGTTCAGAGCGAGGTGCGCGACCACGTGGGCGCGGGACCAGCCCGGGAGCAGGCTGGGGCCGGCGAGCTGCTCGTCGGTGAGCCCGTCCACCGTGCGCACCAGGCGGTCACTGGCCTCCTGGAGCGGATTGTGACGGGTCGGCTGGGTGACGTGGGTCATGCAGGCGATTCAAGCACTCCCGGACGGGAATGTCGGTGCCGCGTGGGATCGTTGCACGATCCGTGGCGGGTCGGCGGCGACGCGGCGGTGAATTGCGCCGGAGCTTGCCGCGCGGGGTTGCGGCCAGGCCCTAGGATGGCGAACATCTGTTCGAAGGACGTATGACGGAAGGCGGGCCCGCGGCAGGCGGGCGACGACGGTGGACCAGTGGCAGACCAGCTGATCATTCGCGGAGCGCGCGAGCACAACCTCAAGGATGTCTCGCTCGACCTTCCCCGCGACGCGCTGATCGTCTTCACCGGGCTGTCCGGGTCCGGCAAGTCGTCGCTCGCCTTCGACACCATCTTCGCCGAGGGCCAGCGCCGCTACGTGGAGTCGCTGTCGGCCTACGCCCGCCAGTTCCTCGGCCAGATGGACAAGCCCGACGTCGACTTCATCGAGGGCCTCTCCCCGGCGGTCTCCATCGACCAGAAGTCCACGTCGAAGAACCCCCGCTCCACCGTGGGCACGATCACGGAGGTCTACGACTACCTCCGGCTGCTGTTCGCCCGGGCCGGCCGGCCGCACTGCCCGGTCTGCGGCGCACCGATCGAGCGGCAGACTCCCCAGCAGATCGTCGACCGGATCCTGCAGCTGCCCGAAGGCACCCGCTTCCAGGTGCTCGCGCCCGTGGTCCGAGGGCGCAAGGGTGAGTACGTCGAGTTGTTCCGCAGCCTGCAGTCCCAGGGCTTCAGCCGGGTCCGCGTCAACGGGGAGACCTACGCACTCGACACGCTGCTGTCCGAGGGGCCCAAGCTCGAGAAGCAGAAGAAGCACACCATCGAGGTGGTCGTCGACCGGCTGTCGGCCAAGCCGAGCTCCAAGCGGCGGCTCACCGACTCGGTGGAGACGGCGCTCAACCTGGCCTCCGGGCTGGTGCTGTTCGACCTCGTCGACGCGCCGGCGGACGACCCGCACCGGGAGCTGAAGTTCTCCGAGCGGATGGCCTGCCCCAACGAGCACGACATCGAGACCGACGAGCTCGAGCCCCGCTCCTTCTCGTTCAACTCTCCCTACGGCGCCTGCCCGGAGTGTCACGGCATCGGCACCCGGATGGAGGTCGACCCCGAGCTGGTCGTCTCCGACCCCGACGCCACCCTGGGCGAGGGTGTGATCGGGCCGTGGTCGGGCGCCCACGTGGCCGACTACTTCATCCGCCTGCTCGGCGCACTCGGCGAGGAGCTCGGCTTCGACCTCGACACCGCCTGGAAGGACCTGTCGAAGAAGGCGCAGAGGGCCATCCTCGAGGGGCACCCCACCAAGGTGCACGTGCGGCACCGCAACCGCTACGGCCGCGAGCGCTCCTACTACACCAGCTTCGAGGGGGTCCGGCCCTACATCGAGCGCCGGCACCGCGAGGCCGAGAGCGACACCAGCCGGGAGCGCTTCGAAGGCTTCATGCGCGAGGTGCCCTGCCCGGCGTGCGAGGGCAGCAGGTTGAAGCCGGTCTCCATGGCGGTCACCCTCGGCGACCCGGCGCAGGGCGGCAAGAACATCGCCGAGATCTGCGCCCTGCCGATCAACGAGTGCGCCGCCTTCCTCGCCGACCTGGAGCTCTCCGCGCGCGAGCGCCAGATCGCCGAGCGCGTGCTCAAGGAGATCCAGGAACGGCTCCGCTTCCTGCTCGACGTGGGACTGGACTACCTCTCCCTCGACCGGCCGTCGGCCACCCTGTCCGGCGGGGAGGCCCAGCGGATCCGGCTGGCCACCCAGATCGGCGCCGGCCTCGTCGGCGTGCTCTACGTCCTCGACGAGCCGTCGATCGGGTTGCACCAGCGGGACAACCAGCGGCTGATCGAGACCCTGGTGCGGCTCAAGGACCTCGGCAACACGCTGATCGTCGTCGAGCACGACGAGGACACCATCAAGACGGCCGACTGGGTGGTGGACATCGGCCCCGGCGCCGGCGAGCACGGTGGCCAGGTGGTGCACTCCGGAACGGTGAAGCAGCTGCTGAAGCACCGCGACTCCGAGACGGGGCTCTATCTCTCCGGCCGCAAGTCGATCCCGGTGCCCGCCGTACGCCGCCCGCCGGCCCCCGACCGCCAGCTCACGGTGCACGGTGCGCGCGAGAACAACCTCAAGGACATCGACGTGTCCTTCCCGCTGGGCTGCTTCGTCGCCGTCACCGGGGTCTCGGGGTCCGGCAAGTCCACGCTGGTCAACGACATCCTCTACACCTCGCTGGCCAAGCAGATCTACAACGCCCGCACCGTGCCGGGGCGGCACACGAAGATCACCGGGCTCGAGCACGTCGACAAGGTCATCCACGTCGACCAGTCGCCGATCGGCCGCACGCCGCGGTCCAACCCGGCCACCTACACCGGCGTCTTCGACCACGTCCGCAAGTTGTTCGCCTCCACGCCGGAGGCGAAGATGCGGGGCTACCTGCCCGGGCGGTTCTCGTTCAACGTCAAGGGCGGCCGCTGCGAGGCGTGCTCGGGCGACGGGACGATCAAGATCGAGATGAACTTCCTGCCCGACGTCTACGTGCCGTGCGAGGTCTGCCACGGTGCCCGCTACAACCGCGAGACGCTCGAGGTGCACTACAAGGGCAAGACGATCGCCGACGTCCTCGACATGCCGATCGAGGAGGCCGTCGACTTCTTCGCCGCGATCCCGGCGATCGCCCGGCACCTGAAGACCCTCGTCGAGGTGGGTCTCGGCTACGTCCGCCTCGGCCAGCCCGCCACCACCCTGTCGGGCGGTGAGGCGCAGCGCGTGAAGCTGGCCAGCGAGCTGCAGAAGCGCTCGACCGGCCGCACGGTCTACGTCCTCGACGAGCCCACCACCGGTCTGCACTTCGAGGACATCCGCAAGCTGCTCGGCGTGCTGACCAGCCTGGTCGAGAAGGGCAACACCGTCCTGGTGATCGAGCACAACCTGGACGTCATCAAGACGGCCGACTGGATCATCGACATGGGTCCCGGCGGTGGCAACCGGGGCGGCACCGTCGTGGCGGAGGGCAGCCCGGAGGAGGTCGTGAAGGTGCCGGAGAGCTTCACGGGCGAGTTCCTGGCGCCGCTGCTCGGGTGAGCTTCAGGGTGCGCTCAGTTTCGCTCACTACGCTTCGTCACCATGACTGACCCTTCCCGGCGCAGTGTCCTCTGCGGGCTCGCCGCCGCTGGCCTCGCCACACCGCTGCTCGCCGCCTGCGGCGCCGGCGGCGGGGGATCGAGCACCTCGACCGGCACCACCGGAGACGTCCTGATCGGGACTGCGAAGGTCCCCGTCGGCGGCGGCGCCCTCGCTGCGGAGGCTGCCGTCTTCGTCACCCAGCCCGAGAAGGGCACGTTCAAGGCGTTCAGTGCCGTGTGCACCCACCAGAGCTGCACGGTCGACGGCGCGGCCGTCGACGGGCACATCCACTGCAGCTGCCACGGGAGCGAGTTCTCACTGACCGACGGCTCGGTGGTGCACGGGCCGGCCACCCGACCGCTGGCCGAGGTCCCGGTCCGGGTCGAGGGCAACGACGTCGTCCGCGCCTGACCTGCCCGCCCGGTCACCTGTCGGGCCGCTCGGACGCTCGTGCGGACGACAACAGGGTGTTGTCAATCGGGCTGCCGGTGGGGCGCTCCGCCGTTTCGGTGACAACAGGGTGCTGTCAACCGGATCACTGGCGGGCCCTCTCACGACTTGGTGACAACATGGTGTAGTCAACGAGATCACTGATCACCGCCCTCGTGAACGTCCAGAGCAACGACGTCGTCCGCGCTTCACCTCCCCGCCTGGCTACCGGTCCGCTGTCGTTCGGGCGCTCGTGCGGACGACAACAGGCTGTTGCCATGGGGCCGCTCCCGGGCGCTCCGCCGGTTCGGTTGACAACAGGGTGCTGTCAACCGAGTCACTGGTCGGCGCCCCCATACGCCGAGGTGACAACAAGCTGTTGTCACGGACGTGCGCCTGATAGCCGGCCGCGCGGACCTGTCGGGCCGCCCGGAGGGTTGCTCCGTGATCCTCGCTGGGCCAGGCACCGTGGCTACGGCCACTCGGACGCGGGCATGCCCGGGCACTCGATAGCCTCGACACGTGGCCGACCCCGCGACCTATCGACCGAGCCCCGGGTCGATCCCTACGCAGCCGGGCGTCTACCGCTTCCGCGACAGGCACGGCCGGGTCGTCTACGTCGGCAAGGCCAAGAACCTGCGCGCCCGCCTGTCGTCGTACTTCCAGGACATCGCACACCTGCACCCGCGGACCGCCACCATGGTGACGACCGCGGCGAGCGTCGAGTGGACGGTGGTGAAGACCGAGGTCGAGGCGCTGCAGCTGGAGTACTCCTGGATCAAGGAGTACGACCCACGCTTCAACGTGAAGTACCGCGACGACAAGTCCTACCCCTGGCTGGCCGTCACGCTCGACGAGGAGTTCCCGCGCGTGATGGTCGGCCGCGGCGCCAAGAAGCGGGGCGTGAAGTACTTCGGGCCCTACTCCCATGCCTGGGCGATCCGGGAGACCGTCGACCTGCTGCTCCGGGTGTTCCCGATGCGGTCGTGCAGCAACGGCGTCTTCAAGCGGTCCCAGCAGATCGGCCGACCGTGCCTGCTCGGCTACATCGACAAGTGCGCCGCTCCCTGCGTCGGCCGGGTCGACGCCGAGGAGCACCGGCGGATCGCCGAGGACTTCTGTGACTTCATGGGTGGCCGCACCGACGCCTTCGTGAAGCGGGTCGAGCGCGAGATGTACGCCGCGTCCGCCCGCCAGGACTACGAGAAGGCCGCCCGGCTCCGCGACGACCTCGGCGCGCTCCAGAAGGCCCTCGAGAAGCAGGCGGTGGTGTTCGGCGACGGCACCGACGCCGACGTGATCGCCCTCGCCGAGGACCCGCTCGAGGTGGCCGTGCAGATCTTCCACGTGCGCTCTGGCCGGATCCGGGGGCAACGCGGCTGGGTCGCCGACCGGGTCGAGGACCTGGACACCGGCGGGCTGGTGGGCGAGTTCCTGCTGCAGCTCTACGCCGGCGAGGAGGGTGAGGCCATCCCCCGCGAGATCCTGGTGCCGGCGCTGCCCGAGGACGTCGACACGTTCGAGGAGCTGCTCGCGGACGCCCGCGGCGCGAAGGTGCAGGTCCGGGTGCCCCGGCGCGGCGACAAGCGGACGCTGCAGGAGACGGTCGCGCGCAACGCCGCGCAGGGCCTGGCGCTGCACAAGACCCGGCGCGCCAGCGACCTGACCGCTCGCAACCGCGCGCTGGAGGAGATCCAGGAGGCGCTCGAGCTCGCCGACGTGCCGCTGCGGATCGAGTGCTACGACGTCTCCAACCTGCAGGGCACCGAGGTGGTGGCCTCGATGGTGGTGTTCGAGGACGGGCTGCCGCGCAAGAGCGAGTACCGCCGGTTCGTCATCCGTGGCGTCGACGGGCAGAACGACGTCGCGTCGATGCACGAGGTGATCACCCGGAGGTTCCGCCGGCTCCTCGACGAGCGGATCGAGCGGCCGGTCCTCGAGTCCGGTGAGGTGGACCGCACGGACGACGGCGGGCCGATGCTGATCGACCCGGAGACCGGACGGCCCCGCAAGTTCGCCTACACCCCGGGACTGGTCGTCGTCGACGGCGGACCGCCGCAGGTCGCCGCGGCCCAGCGTGCCCTCGACGAGCTGGGCATCGACGACATCCCCGTGTGCGGGCTCGCCAAGCGGCTGGAGGAGGTCTGGCTGCCCAGCGAGGCCGACCCGGTGATCCTCCCGCGCAGCAGCGAGGGGCTCTACCTGCTGCAGCGGATCCGCGACGAGGCGCACCGCTTCGCCATCACGCACCACCGCTCGCGGCGCTCGAAGACCATGGTGGAGAGCCTCCTCGACGATGTGCCCGGCCTGGGGGAGGTGCGTCGCAAGACCCTGATCAAGCACTTCGGCTCGCTCAAGCGGCTGCGGGCTGCAAGCATCGAGGAGATCGCGGAGGTGCCCGGCATCGGGCCGCGCACCGCGACCGCGATCGCCGAGGCCGTCGCACAGACCCCGGCGCGCGCGAAGACCGTGTCCGTGAACACCGCCACCGGAGAGCTCGAGGAGTCCTGATGACCACCGACCCCATGGACGAGGAGCTCGGTGAGCTCGTCGTGGTCACCGGGATGACCGGTGCCGGACGCAGCACCGCCTCCAAGGAGCTCGAGGACCTCGGCTACTTCGTCGTCGACAACCTGCCGCCGGAGCTCGTCGGGGAGGTCGTCGCGCTGGTCGACCACCAGAAGGGGCGGCGGCAGCCCATCGCGGTGGTCGTGGACGTCCGTGGCGGCTCGAACTTCGAGTCGCTGCGCCGCCAGCTCGCGACCGAGCTCCCGAGCCGTCGTACGACGCTGCTCTACCTCGAGGCCGACGACGACATCCTGGTCCGCCGCCAGGAGGCGGCGCGGCGACCGCACCCGCTGCAGGGCACCGGACGGCTGCTCGAGGGCATCGACCGCGAGCGCGAGGTGATGACGCAGCTGCGCGGCAGCGCCGACGTCATCATCGACACCACCCGGCTCAACGTGAACCAGCTCAAGGAGAAGGTCGCCGACGCGTTCGGCACCCCTGAGGCGATGCAGCTGCAGGTCAACGTGGTGAGTTTCGGCTTCAAGTACGGCGTCCCGGTGGATGCCGACCTGATGGCGGACATGCGCTTCCTGCCGAACCCGTTCTGGGTGCCGGAGCTGCGCGACTTCACCGGCCGCGACACCGCGGTCGCCACCTACGTCAAGGACCGGCCCGACGCGCAGACGTTCCTCGACCGCTACCTCCCCGTCATCGAGACGGTGGGCGAGGGCTACCTGCGCGAGGGCAAGCGGTTCATGACGGTGGCGATCGGCTGCACGGGCGGCAAGCACCGCAGCGTCGCCATGGCCGAGGAGATCGCCGCCCGGCTGCGGGACCTCGGCATCGCGGCAAAGGCCACCCACCGCGATCTCGGCCGGGAGTGATGCCGATGGTCTGGGAGCGCGAGCCGTGCGTGGTCGCCCTGGGCGGCGGCCACGGGCTGGCCGCCTCGCTGGCGGCGCTGCGCCGCATCACCTCCGAGCTGACCGCCGTGGTCACCGTCGCCGACAACGGCGGCTCGTCGGGCCGGCTCCGCGAGGAGTTCGGCGTGCTGCCTCCGGGTGATCTCCGGATGGCGCTCGCCGCCCTGTGTGGCGACGACCGGTGGGGGCAGACCTGGGCGCGCGTCCTGCAGCACCGGTTCGCCTCCGACGGGCCGATGGACGGGCACGCCACCGGCAACCTGCTGATCGTCGCCCTGTGGGAGCTGCTGGGCGACCACGTCACCGGGCTGGACCTGGTCGGCAGCCTGCTGGGCGCCCGCGGCCGGGTGCTGCCGATGGCCGTGACGCCACTGGACATCGCCGCCGAGGTCCGCGGTGCCGTCGCCGACGACCCGGACGGCGTCTCCGTGGTGCGCGGCCAGGTGCAGGTCGCCACCACCCAGGGAGAGGTGCTGTCGGTGCGTCTCGACCCCGACAACCCCACCGCCTGCCCCGAGGCGGTGCAGGCGATCCGCGACGCCGACTGGGTGGTGCTGGGACCCGGGTCGTGGTTCTCCTCGGTGATCCCGCACCTGCTCGTGCCCGGGCTGCGCCAGGCGCTCGTCGAGACGTCGGCCCGGATCGTGGTCACCCTCAACCTCGAGCCGCAGGAGGGCGAGACCGACGGCTACACCCCCGAGGACCACCTCGAGGTCCTCGTGCAGCAGGCGCCGGACCTGCCGGTGCACGCGGTGGTGGCCGACACGACCGCCGTGCCTGACAAGGACACCCTCGCCAAGCTGGTCGAGTCGCTCGGCGCACGGCTCGTCTGGGCCGACGTCGCCGATCCGGATGCGCCCGCCCAGCACGACCCCGAGAAGCTCGCACGCGTGCACGCAGAACTCATGAGGGACGTGGAAGAAGGGCTATAGAGTGGCGCGCATGGCGATGACGGCACAGGTCAAGGCAGAGCTCGCCAACACCACGGTCACCAAGACGTGCTGCCGCAAGGCAGAGGTCTCCTCGATGCTCCGGTTCGCGGACGCGCTGCACCTCGTCAACGGGGGCATCGTCGTGGAGGCGGAGCTCGACACCGGCGCGGCTGCGCGACGACTGCGGCGCGACATCTCGGAGGTCTTCGGGCACGAGTCCGAGGTGGTGATGCTCAAGGGCAACGGCATCCGGCGCAACACCCACTACATCGTCCGGGTCGCTCGCGAGGGCGAGTCCCTGGCCCGCCAGACCGGCCTGATCGACCAGCGCAACCGGCCGGTGCGCGGGCTGCCGCCCCAGGTGGTGTCCGGCTCGGGGTGTGACTCCGTGGCGGCCTGGCGCGGCGCCTTCCTGGCCCACGGCTCCCTCACCGAGCCCGGCCGGTCGTCCTCGCTGGAGGTGACCTGCCCCGGCCCGGAAGCAGCCCTGGCCCTGGTCGGGGCGGCCCGCCGGCTCGGGATCCCGGCGAAGGCGCGCGAGGTCCGCGGCGTCGACCGCGTGGTGATCCGTGACGGCGACGCCATCGGACAGCTGCTCACCCGCCTGGGCGCCCACGAGTCGCTGCTGGCCTGGGAGGAGCGCCGGATGCGCCGCGAGGTGCGTGCGACCGCCAACCGACTGGCCAACTTCGACGACGCCAACCTGCGACGGTCCGCCCGCGCCGCGGTGGCCGCCGGTGCCCGCGTGGAGCGGGCGCTGGAGATCCTGGCCGACGAGGTGCCCGACCACCTCAAGATGGCCGGTCGGCTGCGTCTGGAGCACAAGCAGGCGTCGCTGGAGGAGCTCGGCCAGCTGCACGACCCGGTGCTGACCAAGGACGCCATCGCGGGCCGGATCCGCCGCCTGCTCGCCATGGCCGACAAGCGTGCCGAGGAGCTCGGCATCCCCGACACGGAGGCGTCGCTCACGCCCGAGATGCTCGCCGAGGGCTGAGGGCGGGGGACCCGCGCCCCCGCGATAGGGTCGAGAGGAACCCGAATCTTCTAGCCAGGAGTGACTCCCGTGACTGTTCGCGTTGGCATCAACGGCTTCGGCCGGATCGGTCGCAACTTCTTCCGCGCCGTACGTGCGTCCGGCGCCGACATCGAGATCGTCGGCGTCAACGACCTGACCGACAACGCCTCCCTCGCGCACCTGCTCAAGTTCGACTCCATCCTGGGCCGGCTCGACGCCGAGGTCTCCTCGACCGACACGGCGATCAAGGTCGGCGACCACGAGATCGCCGCCTTCGCGGAGCGGGACCCGGCGAACCTCAAGTGGGGCGAGATCGGCGCCGACGTGGTGGTCGAGTCGACCGGCTTCTTCACCGACGCGACCAAGGCTCGTGCCCACGTCGACGCGGGAGCGAAGAAGGTGATCATCTCGGCGCCGGCGAAGAACGAGGACATCACCGTGGTGATGGGCGTCAACAACGACCAGTACGACCCCGAGAAGCACACTGTCATCTCCAACGCGTCCTGCACCACCAACTGCCTGGCGCCGATGGCAAAGGCGCTCGACGAGGAGTTCGGCATCGTCAAGGGCCTGATGACGACCATCCACGCCTACACCGCCGACCAGAACCTGCAGGACAACATCCACAAGGACCCGCGACGCGCCCGCGCGGCGGCGATCAACCTGGTGCCGACCTCGACCGGCGCCGCGAAGGCGATCGGACTGGTCCTGCCCCAGCTCAAGGGCAAGCTGGACGGCTACGCCGTGCGGGTCCCCGTGCCCACCGGCTCGGCCACCGACCTCACCTTCGAGGCCGGCCGCGAGACCTCCGTCGAGGAGGTCAACGCCGCGATCGAGAAGCGCGCAGACGGCCGCTACCTGCGTTACTCCACCGACCCGCTCGTGTCGAGCGACATCGTCACCGACCCGGCGTCTTGCATCTTCGACGCGCCCCTGACCAAGGTCATCGGCAACCAGGTCAAGGTCGTCGGCTGGTACGACAACGAGTGGGGCTACTCCAACCGGCTCGTCGACCTGATCGACTACGTCGGCAACACGCTCTGACGGTGGGCGGGATCGAGACGCTCGGGGACGTCTCCGGCAAGCGGGTGCTGGTCCGCTCGGACCTCAACGTCCCGCTCGAGGACTCCGGGGACGGGCAGGGGCGCATCACCGACGACGGGCGCATCCGCGCGAGCGTGCCGACGATTCGTGAGCTCGCCGATTCGGGCGCCCGGGTGGTGGTGATGGCGCACCTGGGTCGTCCCAAGGGCGAGCCGGACCCGGCGTACTCCCTGGCACCGGTGGCCCGCCGCCTCGGCGAGCTGCTCGGCCAGGACGTCGCCTTCGCCACCGACACGGTGGGGGAGTCGGCCCGCTCGGTGGTCGAGGGCCTGCAGGACGGACAGGTGGCCCTGTTGGAGAACGTCCGCTTCAACGCGGGCGAGACCAGCAAGGATGCCGACGCGCGCGGTGCCTTCGCCGACGAGCTGGCTGCCCTGGGCGACGCGTTCGTGTCCGACGGGTTCGGGGTGGTGCACCGCAAGCAGGCCAGTGTCTACGACGTGGCCCAGCGCCTCCCGCACGCCATGGGCGGGCTCGTCGCGGCCGAGATCGACGTGCTGCGCCGGCTCACCGAGGATCCGGAGCGTCCCTACGTCGTGGTGCTCGGCGGCTCCAAGGTCTCCGACAAGCTCGCGGTCATCGACAACCTGCTCGGGAAGGCCGACAAGCTGCTCATCGGCGGCGGGATGGTGTTCACGTTCCTCGCGGCCCAGGGCCACGACGTGGGCAACAGCCTGCTGGAGGAGGACCAGGTCGACACCTGCGCGGACTACCTCCGCCGGGCGGCCGAGCAGGACGTCGAGATCCTGCTGCCGACCGACATCGTGGTGGCGCCGGAGTTCAAGGCGGACGCCCCATCGACCGTCGTGCCCGCGGACGCCATGCCGGCCGACCAGATCGGCCTGGACATCGGGCCGGACTCCGCGGCGGCGTTCGCCGACGCGATCCGCAGGGCGCGGACGGTCTTCTGGAACGGCCCGATGGGCGTCTTCGAGTTCGAGGCGTTCTCGGCGGGGACCCGGGCCGTCGCGCAGGCCCTCACCGAGGTTGACGGCCTCTCCGTCGTCGGCGGCGGCGACTCCGCGGCGGCCGTACGGCAGCTCGGCTTCTCCGACGACCAGTTCGGGCACATCTCCACCGGAGGTGGGGCCAGCCTGGAGTACCTCGAGGGCAAGCAGCTCCCGGGGATCGACGTGTTGGACGACTGAAAGGCCGCTTGCGCCGATGGCAAAGACTGCTCGCACGCCACTGATGGCGGGCAACTGGAAGATGAACCTCAACCACCACGAGGCCGTGCACCTGGTGCAGAAGCTGGCGCTCACGCTGGCGGACAAGAAGCACGACTTCGGCAAGGTCGAGGTCGCGGTCATCCCGCCCTTCACCGACCTGCGCTCGGTGCAGACCCTCGTCGACGGCGACCGGTTGCAGATCAGGTACGGCGCCCAGGACATCTCCACGCACGACAACGGCGCCTTCACCGGCGAGATCTCCGCCTCGATGTTGGCGAAGCTCGGCTGCACCTACGTCGTGGTCGGGCACTCCGAGCGCCGCGAGTACCACGCCGAGGACGACGCCGAGGTGAACGCGAAGGCCCATCAGGCGCACGCTGCCGGGATGACGCCGATCGTGTGCGTGGGCGAGGGACTCGAGATCCGCAAGGAGGGGATGCACGTCGACCACACGCTCGCGCAGGTCGAAGGCTCCCTCGCGGGCTTCACCGCCGAGCAGGTGGCCGGCCTGGTGATCGCCTACGAGCCCGTCTGGGCGATCGGCACCGGCGAGGTGGCCACCCCCGAGGACGCGCAGGAGGTCTGCGCCGCCATCCGGCAGCGGATCGCCGAGAACCTCGGTGCCGACGCGGCCGCGGGGGTGCGGATCCTCTACGGCGGCTCAGTCAAGGCGAGCAACGTCGCGGGGATCATGCAGCAGGAGGACGTCGACGGGGCGCTGGTCGGCGGCGCCAGTCTGCAGGCCGAGGAGTTCGGCGGCATCTGCCGCTACTACGACATGCCCGTCCTCTGATCGTCGTACTCCATCGGTTAGGATTCCCGGCGTGGTTGTCGTCTTCGAGGTCCTGCTGGTCATCACGAGCTCCCTGCTCGTGCTCATGGTGCTGCTGCACAAGGGACGCGGCGGTGGCCTCTCCGACATGTTCGGCGGCGGAGTCTCGAGCGGCCTCGGCGGCTCCTCCGTGGCGGAACGCAACCTCGACCGCATCACCGTCGGCATCGGTCTGGTCTGGTTCGCCTGCGTAGTCGGACTCGGCCTGCTGCTCAAGTCCGGCAACTGACACGTCCTGAGCTCGGCTCAACGGATCAAGCGAGGAGAAGTTCGTGGCTGGCGGTGGAAATGCGATCCGGGGTAGCCGGGTCGGTGCGGGACCGATGGGCGAGGCCGAGCGGGGCGAGGCAGCACCGCGACAGAACGTCTCCTACTTCTGCTCCCAGGAGCACCGCACCCTGATCGCGTTCTCCGTCGAGGCGCAGGTCCCCGAGTCCTGGGACTGCCCCCGTTGCGGACTCCCTGCGAGCCTGGACCAGGAGAACCCGCCCCCGCCGCCCAAGATCGAGCCCTACAAGACCCACCTCGCCTACGTGAAGGAGCGCCGCTCCGACGCCGAGGCCAAGGACATCCTGGACGAGGCCCTGCAGACCCTGCGCAGCCGCCGGAAGAGCGGCGACCTCATCTTCTGATCTTCTCGTCGGGGGACCGGTGAGCGGCGTGTCCCGCTCATCGTGGACCCGGCGAGAGGTGTTTTCTGTACACGCTGGATGCGTTGACAGGCGCCTTCGGTGCACGCCGCTGCCGATGACAGGCGCCTGCTGGGCGCGCACGGTGACGGCCGGTCATCCCGGGCCCCGGGGGCCCTGTGGATAAGCGCAGCGGCGAGATCGCCGAGTCAGCGATCCTCTCTCCCATGTCGTGGGAGAACTGGCTGGATGCTTCCGGTTGCCTTCTCGGTGCCCAGTGTCCGCTGCCGCTGGACCGACCTTTCACCTGGCAGCAGGCTGAGTGCTGGGGCGCGAACCGGCGCCTGCTCGCGGGACTCGTCCGCGTGGGGCTCGTACGGCGAGTCCTGCACGGCGTGTATGCGGCGAGCCAGTGCCCCGACAGCGTGCTCACCCGTGCCCAGGCGCTGCACCTGGTGCTCACACCCCAGGCAGTCATCTGCGACCAGACCGCTGCCTGGCTGCACGGCATCGAGATCCTCAAGCGCGGCTCGCATCTGGTCGCCCCGCCGCTCGACGTCTGCAAGGTCGTGGACAGCCGGGTGAACCGACCGGGCGTCGCAGGCAAGCGCAGGTTCACGCTGTTGCCACGTGACATCCAGGAGCTGCACGGGCTGCGGGTCACCACACCCCTGCGGACGGCGCTCGACCTGGGTCGCCGGTTGTGGAGGTACGACGCCCTCGCAGCCCTCGACGGGGCGCTCCGCATCGGTGTCGACCATGCGGAGCTGCTCGACGAGGTGGCCCGGTTCAAGGGCGAGCGGGGCGTCGTACAGCTCCGGACCCTCGCGCCGAAGGCGGACGGACGGGCCGCGTCGGCTGGTGAGTCGGCGCTTCGACTGCGGTGGGACGAGGCCGGTCTCCCGAAGCCCGAGCCTCAATTCGAGATCAGGGACGACTACGGCGTTCTCCTCTACCAGCTCGACGTACCACTGCCCGACCTCCGCTTTGCCGCCGAGTACGACGGAGAGGAGTTCCACACCGAGCCGGACGACGTTCAGCATGACCGGGAGCGTCGTGCCGACCTGGAGCTCACGCACGACTGGCACGTCCGCGGGTTCACCAAGCACGATGTGTACAACGTCGGCTCCGACCTCGACGCCCAGTTGCGGCAGATGCTCCACGAGGCGCGGCGCCGGTTCCGGAGATGGAGCCCGTGACCCAAGCAGAAGGCGCCTGTCACGGCTCGTGCGCTGCACGCAAGACGCCTCTCACCGATCGGTCGGCGCACAGAAAGCGCCTCTCACCGGTCTGGGGCTAGAGGTCCGCGGCGGCGTCGTCGTCGAGGAACCACACCTGGTCGTCGACGGTGATCCCCCGGGCGGGGACGTCGTGGACGTCGCCGTCGTCGGCGAGGGCAGCGGCGACGGCCGGCGCCTTCGCCGCGCCGCTGACCACGAACCAGACCGACCGGGTGCGGTTCAGCGCCGGGAAGGTGAGGCTGATCCGCTCGGGCGGTGGCTTGGGGGAGTCGGTCACTCCCACGGCGATCTGGTCGGCGACGTCCAGCTGCGGCGAGTGCGGCATCAGGGAGGCGACGTGCGCGTTCCGGCCCAGGCCGAGGAAGACCAGGTCGAACTTGCCGGCTCCCTTCTCCTTCATCAGGGCGGAGTACTGCTCGGCGCCCTCGGCCGGGGAGGCAGCGTCCGCCGTCGACGGCATCTCGTGGACCTGGGTGGCACCGACCGCGTCGAGCATCGCGTCGCGCGCCTGCCTGGCGTTCCGGTCCGCGGAATCGGGCGCGACGAAGCGCTCGTCACCGAACCAGAAGACGATGCGGGAGAAGTCCACCCCGGACGCCTCGGCACGCCGGGCGATCTGCTGGTGGATGTCCACTGCGATGGTGCCGCCGGTCAGTGCGACGTGCGGCGTCTCGCCAGCGTCCTGAGCGGCCTTCATCCGGGCCAGGAAGGCCTCCGCCACCTCGGTGGCGAGAGCGGCGGCGTCCTCGGCGACGTGCAGTTCCATCAACGGTCCTTCCTCATCTTGAGCAGTTGCCGCGTCGTGGCGGCGTAGATGTTGTCCTCGTCGAGCCGGCGCAGCTCCTCGGCCAGCAGGTCGGGCAGGTCACGGCGCTTCAGCGCGACCGGCCGGTCGGGCTGGCCCGGGGAGGAGAAGGTGGCCAGCTTGCCGTCGCCGCGGGAGATGCTGATCGGCCCGTCGCGAGTCTCCAGCACGGCTTCGGTGATGCCCGGCCCTCCGGAGGTCTTCCGCTGCACGGGCACCCGCAGCCGCAGGCTCAGCCAGGCCGTGAGCAGGTCGGCGGACGGGCTCACCCGCTCGCCGGTGACCGAGGCGCCCCTCACCTTGCCGGGATGCTGGTCGAGAGCGGCCGCGAGCAACGCTCGCCAGGGCGTGATCCGCGTCCAGGCCAGGTCGGTGTTCCCGCGCGTGTAGGTGGCGCACTGCACCTCCAGCGCGCGTGCCTTGCCGCGCGTCTGTGCCGCGGCGTCGGTGATCCGCCGCTGGGCGAGCGCGCCGAGCGGGTCGGCGGCGGGGTCAGCGGGTGCGTCGGATGGCCACCAGACGGCGACCGGGGAGTCGGGCAGCAGCAGCGGAGCCACCACGGACGCGGCATGCCGGACCACCTCGCCGGTCAGCCGGATCACGGCGGTCTCACCGGTCCAGCCATCACCGATGCCGACCTGCGCGTTGACCCGGGGCTTGCCGCGGCCGTCGCCGAGGACGACGGCGAGCACGCGGGCCGGGTGCTCGTGGGAGGCGCGCTGCGCGGCCTTCATCGCGTCCTTCGCCTCGTCCTCGGCCACGACGATGATCAGCGTCATCACCATGCCCATGGCGGGCGAGCCGGAGCGCTTGCGCGCCCGGATGAACTCGGCGGCGATCCCGGACGAGTCGGTGTCGGTCAGCTCGATCATGCGCATCCTCCCGTCATGGCCGCCGCCAGGACCTGCCGTCGCGGGCCAGCATCGCCTCGGAGGAGGGCGGTCCCCAGCTGCCGGCGGGGTACTTCTCCGGGCGCTTGCCGGCTCGGTCCTGCCGCGCCCAGTGGGCCAGGATGGGATCGAGGATCTTCCACGACAGCTCGACCTCCTCGTGGCGTGGGAAGAGCGGCTCGTCGCCGAGGAGCATGTCGAGGATGAGCCGCTCGTAGGCCTCTGGCGACGCCTCGGTGAAGGTGCCGCCATAGGCGAAGTCCATGCTGACGTCACGGATCTCCATCTGCGTCCCGGGCACCTTGGAGCCGAACCGGATCGTCATGCCCTCGTCGGGCTGGACGCGGATCACCAGCGCGTTGTGGGTGAGCTCTTCGGTCGAGGTCGCGGTGAACGGCAGGTGCGGTGCCCGCTTGAACACGACCGCCACCTCGGTGACCCGCCGGCCCAGCCGCTTGCCGGTGCGTAGGTAGAACGGCACCCCGGCCCAGCGCCGGGTGTCGACGTTCAGGGTGACCGCGGCGAACGTCTCGGTCGTCGAGTCCTCGGCGATGCCGTCCTCCTCGCAGAACCCGATCACCGGCTTGCCGCCCTGCCAGCCGGCGGAGTACTGGCCGCGCGACGTGGTGATGTCCAGGCGCTTGGGGAGTACGACGGAGGAGAGCACCTTGAGCTTCTCCAGCCGGAGCGCTCTTGCCCGGAAGGACACCGGCTCCTCCATCGCCACCAGCGCCATCAGCTGGAGCAGGTGGTTCTGGATCACGTCCCGGGCCGCGCCGACACCGTCGTAGTAGCCGGCCCGCCCGCCGATGCCGACGTCCTCGGCCATGGTGATCTGCACGTGGTCGACGTAGTTCGCGTTCCAGATCGGCTCGAAGAGGTTGTTGGCGAACCGCAGCGCCAGGATGTTCTGGACGGTCTCCTTGCCGAGGTAGTGGTCGATCCGGAAGATCGATCCGGGCGGGAACACCTCGGCGAGGGTCTCGTTGAGGGCCTGGGCGGAGGCCAGGTCGTGCCCGAAAGGCTTCTCCACCACGACGCGTCGCCACGCGTCCCCCCTCGGGTCGGCGAGCCCGTGCCTCTTCAGCTGCTGGACCACGACTCCGAAGAAGGTCGGTGGGATGGCCAGGTAGAACGCATGGTTCCCGCCCGTCCCACGCGCCTGGTCGAGCTCCTCGATGGTGCGGCGGAGGTTGTCGAAGGCGGCATCGTCGTCGAAATCACCCGGGACGAACCGGAACCCCTCGGCCAGCTGGTTCCAGACCTCCTCCCGGAACTCCGTGCGAGCGTGCTCCCGGACCGAGTCACGAACGATCTGGGCGAAGTCCTGGTCCTCCCAGTCGCGCCGGGCGAACCCCACCAGGCTGAACCCGGGTGGCAGCAGCCCGCGGTTGGCCAGGTCGTAGATCGCCGGCATCACCTTCTTTCGGGACAGGTCCCCGGTGACGCCGAACAGGACGAGTCCGCACGGGCCGGCGATCCGGGGGAGCCGCCGGTCCTGGGGGTCGCGCAGCGGGTTGGTCCACTCGTCCTCGTCGCCGGAGGAGAGCGTCATCGACCGAGCACCTCGCGCACCGCCGCGAGGCCGGCGTCGTGGTCGGTCAGGTGCAGGCGCAGCACCGGCCGGCCCTTCTCGGCGAGCACCGTGGCGTCGCCTACCGCCTGCGCCTGGATGAACCCGCCGAACGTGAACGGCCGGCCGGGGATCTCCAGGTCCTCGACCGGCTCGGACGTGACCTGCAGGTAGACGCCGGTGTCGGGCCCGCCCTTGTGGTACTGCCCGGTGGAGTGCAGGAAGCGCGGCCCCCATCCGAAGGTGGTCGGCCGTCCGGTGCGACGCGCCAGCGGCGCCCGGACCGAGGCGAGCGCGGCGTCCGCGGCCCGGTCGAGGTAGGCCATCACCGCCAGGTAGCCGTGCTCGGGGTCCAGCCGGGCGAGCAGCGCGTCGACCGCCGAAGCCAGGTCGTCGGCCCCGGCGAGCAGGCCCTCGGTCGCGAAGACCTCGACGGGCCCGTCGGCGAAGTCCGGCCTCGGAGTCGTGCCGCCGCCGTCCAGCATGTCGCGGGCCGCCTGCTTGGCGCTCTCCACGTCGGGCTGGTCGAAGGGATTGATCCCGATGACCCGGCCGGCCACCGCGACGGCGTACTCCCACAGCAGCATCGCCGCGCCGAGCGGGGCGCTGACCGCAGCGCCCCAGCCGGAGCTCGGCGGTGCCTCGCCGTAGGCCTCCGGCCCGAGCGTCACCAGCACCTCGTCGTGGGTGCTCGGGGTGAAGTTCGGCGCCTTCGTGGACGGTACGACGACCGGCAGGATGCCCTTGCCCTGCTTGCCCGTGGACTCCGCGATGAGCTGCTCGGCCCAGTCGCCGAAGCCGTTCAGCCCGGAGCCGTTCTCCGCAAGAACCACCTTGTCGGCCCCGGACCGGTTGGCGGCCCCGAGCAGGGCGCCCAGCCTCAGGGCGGGGTTGTCGACTGAGTCGGCCTCGAGGTCGGGTCGGACGGCGGCCGCCTCGTCGAGCAGCGTGCCGATGTCGGCGCCGGCGAGGCCGCTGGGCACCAGTCCGAAGGCGGTCAGCGCGGAGTAGCGGCCGCCGACGCCGGGGTCGGCCTCGAACACGCGGTAGCCGTCATCGACGGCCGCCTTGGCCATCGGGGAGCCGGGGTCGGTCACGATGACGAGGTGCTCGGCCGGGTCGCGGCCCGCCTCCCGCAGGGCGTGCTCGTAGGCGCGCTTCTGGCTGTCGGTCTCCACCGTGCTGCCCGACTTGCTGGACACCACCACGATCGAGCGCTCCAGCCGGTCTGCGAGGGCGCTGCGGACGTAGTCCGGGTCGGAGGAGTCCAGCACCGTCAGCTCGACACCCGCTGTCGCGCAGATGACCTCGGGCGCCAGGGAGGAGCCGCCCATGCCGCACAGCACGACGTGGTCGAGGTCGCGGCCGTTGAGCTCGTCGCGGAGGGTGGTGATCTCCTCGACCAGGGGCCGGGACGCCGACGGCAGGTCGACCCAGGCGAGCCGCCTGGCCGCCTCGGCCTCGGCGTCGTCGCCCCAGAGGGTCGCGTCCTGGCGGGCGATCCGCGAGGCGACCCGGTCCTCGACCAGCTGCTCGACCGTGGTGACGAACGCGGTCTCGTCACGGAAGCCGAAGAAGAGCTGGTAGCCGCCGTCGCCCGAGACGGTGTTCCAGGTGGTCGGTCCGCTGCCTGCTCCGGTCACCGGCTCCCCTTCGCCCTCTCGAGCTGGTCCTCGACCGTCTCGAGCAGCTCGTTCCACGACTTCACGAACTTGTCGACGCCCTCCTTCTCCAGCGTCGCGATCACGTCGTCGTAGTCGATGCCGGCCTCGGCGAGCCGGTCCATCACCTGCGCGGCGTCGTCGTAGTGCCCGGTGACCTGGTCGCCCTTGATCTCACCGTGGTCCTTGACCGCCTGGAGGGTCTTCTCGGGCATCGTGTTGACGGTGTTCGGCACGCACAGGTCGACGACGTACATGGTGTCGGGGTAGTCCGGGTTCTTCACGCCCGTGGAAGCCCACAGCGGACGCTGTGTGTTGGCTCCGTCGGCCTTGAGCGACTCCCACCGCTCACCGGTGAAGAACTCCTCGTAGGCCTTGTAGGCCAGGCGCGCGTTGGCGACGCCGGCCTTGCCGCGGAGGTCGTCGGGGCCGCCGAGCTGCTCCAGCCGCTTGTCGATCTCCGTGTCCACGCGTGAGACGAAGAACGAGGCGACGGAGTGGATCCTGGACAGATCGTGCCCGTTGTCGCGGGCCTTCTCCAGGCCGGCGAGATAGGCCTCCATCACCTCCTGGTAGCGCTGCAGGCCGAAGATCAGCGTCACGTTGATGCTGATGCCCTCGGCGAGCGCGTCGGTGATGGCGGGGGCGCCCTCGGTCGTCGCCGGGATCTTCACGTAGAGGTTGTCCCGGTCCACCGACTGCGAGAACCGGCGCGCCGAGGCGAGGGTCCCGGCGGTGTCGAAGGCGAGGTCGGGCGTCACCTCGATGGAGACCCGACCGTCGACCCCGTCGGTCGCCTCCCAGACGGGCCGCATCACGTCGCAGGCGTCCGAGACGTCCTTGGTGGTCAGCTCGAAGACGGTGGTGTCGACGTCGGCGCCCTTGGCGGCGAGCTCGCGGACCTGGTCGTCGTACAGCTCGCCGTCGGCCAGCGCGTTGGCGAAGATCGAGGGGTTGGTGGTCACGCCGACCACGTGGTCGTTCTTCATCAGCTCCGCGAGGTTGCCGGTCTCGAGGCGCTCGCGGGAGAGGTCGTCGAGCCAGATGGAGACGCCCGCCTCCGACAGCTCTGCGAGGTGATCAGTCATCTGTTCTTCCTCCTTGTGTTCGGATGGCGGGCACTCGGTGCCCGTCGGGTCTCAGACGCTCCTGCCGACCGCCCGGACGCTGTCCTCGGCCGCTCCGGCCACCGCCTCGGCGGTGATGCCGAACTCGGTGAAGATGCGCTGGAAGTCGGCGGACGCGCCGAAGTGCTCCAGCGAGACGATCCGGCCCTGGTCGCCGACGACCTCCCGCCAGCCCTGGGCCACACCGGCCTCGACCGAGACGCGCGCCTTCACCGTCGGCGGGATCACCGTCTCCCGGTACGACGTCTCCTGGGCGTCGAACCACTCGCGGCACGGCATCGACACCACGCGGGCGCGGATGTCCTTCGCGGCGAGCAGCTCGCGTGCCTGCACGGCGAGCTGCACCTCCGAGCCGGTGCCGATGAGGACGACGTCGGGCTCGCCGCCCTCGACGTCGAGCAGCACGTAGCCGCCGCGGTGCACGTTGCTGGTGTCGGACCAGTGCCCACCGAGGGGGGCCTCCTCGCCTCGCGGGAAGACCGGCACGTTCTGCCGGGTCAGCACGATCCCGGCGGGCCGGTCGTTGTGCTCCATGATCGTCTGCCAGGCGGCGGTGGTCTCGTTGGCGTCGGCCGGCCGGACGACGTCGAAGCCGGGGATCGCCCGCAGGGCGGCGAGCTGCTCGACCGGCTGGTGGGTGGGGCCGTCCTCACCCAGCCCGATCGAGTCGTGGGTCCACACGTAGGTGACCGGCAGCTGCATGATCGCGGAGAGCCGGACCGCGCCGCGCATGTAGTCCGAGAAGGTCAGGAACGTGCCACCGAAGACGCGCGTCCCCCCGGAGACTGCGATGCCGTTCATGATCGCGCCCATCCCGTGCTCGCGGATGCCGAAGTGCAGCACCCGGCCCTGATAGGGGTCGCCCTTCCACTGGGGGGTGGAGCGGTCCGCGGGGATGAAGGAGGGGGCGTCCTCGATGGTGGTGTTGTTGGACTCGGCGAGGTCGGCGGAGCCGCCCCAGAACTCCGGCACCGTCGCAGCGATCGCCTGGATCACCTGGCCCGAGGCCTTGCGGGTGGCCATGCCCTTCGGGTCCGCCTCGAAGGTCGGCAGGTCGGCGTCCCAGCCCTCGGGCAGCGTCCGGGTCCGCAGCCGCTCGTAGAGGGCCGGGTCGGAGGAGTCCTTCTGGGCCCAGACCTCGAGCTCCTGCTGCCACGCCGCCTGCAGCTGCTTCCCCCGCTCGACGAGCTGGCGAGTGTGCTCGATCACGTCCGGCTCGACGACGAAGTGCCGCTCGGGGTCGAAGCCGAGGACCTCCTTGGTGGCCGCCACCTCGTCCTCGCCCAGGGCGGCGCCGTGCGCCTTGCCGGTGCCCTGGGCGTTGGGGGCCGGCCAGGCGATGACGGTTCGGAGGTTGATGAAGCTCGGCCGGTCGGTGACCTGCTGGGCGGCCACGATGGCGTCGTACAGCGCCTGGACGTCCTCGACGTACTCGGTGCCGCCGTTGGTCCAGTCGACGTCCTGCACGTGCCAGCCGTAGGCCTCGTAGCGCTTGGAGACGTCCTCGTTGAAGGCGATGTCGGTCTCGCCCTCGATGGAGATCTGGTTGTCGTCGTAGATCATCACGAGGTTGCCCAGCTGCTGGGTGCCCGCGATCGAGGACGCCTCGCCGCTGACACCCTCCTCCAGGTCACCGTCGCTGCAGATCGCGTAGACCATGTGGTCGAAGGGGGACTTGCCAGGGGCCGCGTCCGGGTCGAGCATGCCGTGCTCGCGGCGCGCGGCCATCGCCATGCCGACGGCGTTGCCGACGCCCTGCCCGAGCGGGCCGGTGGTCGTCTCGACGCCGGCCGTGTGGCCGTACTCCGGGTGGCCGGGGGTCTTGGACCCCCAGGTGCGCAGCAGCTTGATGTCCTCCAGCTCCAGCCCCCAGCCGCCGAGGTAGAGCTGCAGGTAGAGCGTCAGGCTGGTGTGACCGCAGGAGAGCACGAAGCGGTCCCGGCCCGGCCAGTCGGGGTCGGCCGGGTTGTGCCGCATCACCTTCTGGAAGAGGAGGTAGGCCACCGGCGCGAGGCTCATCGCGGTGCCGGGATGGCCGTTGCCGACCTTCTGCACGGCGTCCATCGCCAGGCAGCGCACGGTGTCCACCGCACGGTCGTCGATGTCGGTCCATTCCAGCGCCTTGCCTGTGTCGCTCAAGCCAGTTCCTCTCGACCGTCCCGGGTCTGTCTGGGGGTGATTCGGGCCCTCCGTGGGGCGGGCTGTCAGGTCTGCCACTCTTGTCGGCCACCCACCCCGACACTACTCACGGACGGCTACACTCAGCGAGTCAGTACCACCCTTGTGCGGCCGGCATGCGTCCGGCCGCCGTGCATGAGGATCTCGTGCACGAACTGCCGAGAAGCGAGGCCTGCGTGACCGCGGTCGACTCCCAGCTGTCCCTGTCGGGACCGGGGTCGGGCCGGTCGACCCCGCGCGCGTCCGTGCGCGACGTCGTCGCCGCCTACGTCGGGCTGACGAAGCCGCGGGTCATCGAGCTGCTGCTGCTGACGACGGTGCCGGTCATGTTCTTCGCGCAGCGCGGCGTGCCCCCGCTGGGTCTCGTGCTGGCCACCGTGCTGGGCGGCACCCTCTCCGCCGGCAGCGCCAACGCGCTCAACTGCGTCTACGACCGCGACATCGACGAGCAGATGCGCCGCACCCGGCGACGGGCACTGCCCCGCCACATCGTCTCCCCGCTGGCGGCGCTCGTGTTCGGCCTGGTGCTCGCGGTGGTGTCCACGCTGGTGCTGGGGCTGCTCGTCAACTGGCTGTCCGCGGGCCTGGCGCTCGCGGCGTCCGCGTTCTACCTCTTCGTCTACACGATGGTGCTCAAGCGTCGTACGACGCAGAACATCGTGTGGGGCGGCCTCGCCGGGTGCTTCCCGGCCCTGATCGGCTGGACCGCCGTGACGGGCGAGCTGGCCTGGCCGCCGGTGGTCCTCTTCCTGGTGGTGTTCTTCTGGACCCCACCGCACACGTGGGCGCTGGCGATGCGCTATCGCGAGGACTACGCAGCGGTCGACGTGCCGATGCTGCCCGTGCGCAAGCCGGGGGTCGAGGTGGCGCGGCAGATCGTGCTCTACAGCTACGCCATGGTCGCCGTCTCGCTGCTGCTCTGGCCGGTCGCGGACACCGGCCCGACATACCCGCTCGCGGCCGCGGTGCTGGGCGCGCTGTTCCTCGTCGAGGCGCACCTGATGTGGTCACGCGCGAAGCGGGGCGACGAGCTGCGCGTGATCAGGCCGATGCGGCTCTTCCACTGGTCCAACCTCTACCTCTCGCTGCTCTTCGTGGCCGTCGCGCTGGACCCGCTGCTCAAGCTCTGACGCGGCTCAGCTCCGCGGCTCAGTGCCGGGCCTCCTCCTCGGAGAACACGACACCGCGGCCCTCGCCGACGAGCTGGTGGTGCACGACCGCGCCGACCACCACCAGGGCGACCAGGAGTGCGGAGATGCCGACGTGGTCGAACCACCACGTGCCGAGCAGTCCCACACCGACCGCCGTCACGGACACCAGCAGCGCTGAGCGCATCGTCGACCAGCTGCGGTCCGCGAACGCGTGGATGGAGGCGACGCTCAGCAGGTAGAGCCCGATCGAGGAGGAGAGCAGCAGCACGCTCGTACGCGGCGAGACGTGGTCGCTGCTCTCGATCTGCTCCACCATGACCGCCACGGCTGCCCCCGCCGCCGCCACTCCGGCAAAGACCGCGAAGTGGGCGTAGCCGAACCAGAAGGCGGTGCGGCGCTCGAGCGAGTGGACCATCGGTCGCTTGAAGTACAGCCACCAGAGCCCGAAGACGACGAGCAGCCCAGAGACCAGGACCAGGACCAGGTCGAACGAGAACCCGTTGGCGTCCACGCTGGCCGAGATGGCCTGGGTGGTCGCCAGGATCATCTCGCCCAGCACGATGATGGTGAACAGCTGGTAGCGCTCCGCGATGTGGTCCGGGTGCCACGGGAAGTCCCCGTCGGCCCGCTCGGCGACGTAGGGCAGGGCGAGCTCGCCACCGGCCAGCACCACGAAGGTGAGGACGCCCAGGACGCTGCCCGGGTCGAGTGCCAGCACCCATCCGATCCACAGGACCTGCAGGAGCAGGGTGCCACCCGCATGACGGCCGGCGGTGTGTCGACGGTCCGGGTGCTCGCGCCGGACGCGCAGCCACAACGGGACCAGGGCGAGACGCATCAGCACGTAGCCCGCGATGATGAGCTCGAAGCTTCGGTCGTGCCCCGAAGCGGTCGGGATGCCGGCGGTGAGGAGGAGGACGCCGAAGATGATCGTGAACGTCGTGAGCCTGAAGATCACGTCGCCGGAGTCGTAGGCGCTGGCGAACCAGCTGTAGCTGACCCAGGCCCACCAGATGGCGAAGAACACCATCAGGTAGTTGACCAGGCCGCCGGCCAGGCCCTCGATCATGTCGTGGTGCAGCGCCAGTGCCGCGGCCGCCACTGCCACGACGAACCCGAGGTCGAACAGGAGCTCCAAGGGGGTCGCGGTGCGGTTGTCCTCCTCGGGGTCACGCCCGTCCATCGGCCGGTGCCACGGCACGCGCTCGTTGGCCATGTGTCGGAACGCTACTCCGCGACGGCCGCCCGGGACCGCGTGTCGAGCAGCGCCCAGGTGACGGCGGTGGAGACCAACGCGGCGCCAAGCATGTGGATGCCGACGAGGAGCTCGGGCAGGTCGGTGAAGTACTGCACGAACCCGACCAGGCCCTGTCCCAGCTCGATCCAGAGGAGTGCCCACGCGGCCCGGCTGCGCGTCACGACCACGAGCGCAACAGTGAGGCCGAGCAGCAGGAACACCACGTCGGCGTGCAGCTGCGAGAGCTGGAGCGGGTCCAGCCCGTTGCGCGGCGCCTTGACGTCGCCGGCGTGCGGGCCAGAGCCGGTGACCACGGTGCCGACGTAGAGCACCACCCAGGCGGCGGCGAACGTGAGCCACGCGAGGGTGACGAGCGCCCCCGAGCCTGCGCTGGTCCCCGAGCCTGCGCTCGTCCCCGAGCCTGCGCTGGTCCCCCATCCTGCGCTGGTCCCCGAGCCTGCGCTGGTCCCCGAGCCTGCGCTGGTCCCCGAGCCTGTCGAGGGGCCCGGCCGGTCGACGCGCCACAGGAACAGCACGGCCACGCCGATGATGGCCAGCGAGCACAGCAGGTGGAAGCTGACCACCCACGGGTTCAGGTCCGTCAGCACCGTGATCCCGCCGATGACGGCCTGGGCCGGGATGGCCAGGCCCATGATGAGCGCCAGCCGCACCAGCTCCCGGCGGCCGGACTGGACGGCCGCCACGAAGGTCACCACCGCGACTGCCGCGAGGACGAACGTCAGCGTGCGGTTGCCGAACTCGATGGCGGAGTGCATCGACAGCGCACCGTGCGGGGTGAAGGACTCGTCGGTGCACCGAGGCCAGGTCGGGCAGCCCAGGCCGGATGCCGTGAGCCGCACGGCCCCGCCGGTGACCACCAGCAGGCAATTGGCGACGAGGCTGGCCCAGCCGAAGCGGCGCAGCCAGGCGTCAGTGCCCCAGGAGACGAACCTGCTCACTCCCACTTGAACGTCCTCGCCGTCAGGACCGAGCCGAGGGCCGCCCACCCGAGCAGGACGAGCAGTGACACCCACCGTGTCTCCCCGTCGATCAGGGCCGCGCGCAGGGCCTCTCCGAGGGCACCGGAGGGCAGCCAGGTTGCCACCTCGCCCCAGCCGCCGTACGCGCTGGCCGGGAGTACGACGGCCCCGCCGGCCATCAGCAGCAGGTAGACCAGGTTGGCCGCCGCCAGCGTCGCCTCGGCCCTGAGCGTGCCGGCGACGAGCAGGCCCAGCCCGGCGAACGCCGCGGTCCCGAGGAGCACGGCCAGAGCGGCGCCGAGCCAGCCGCCGTGCGGGTCCCAGCCCAGGACCAGCGCGACGATGCTGATCAGCACGATCTGGAGCATCTCCACCAGGAGCAGTGCGCCCACCTTGCCGGCCAGCAGCCCGACCCGGGGGAGCGGCGAGGCGCCGAGCCGCTTGATCACGCCGTAGCGGCGCTCGAAGCCGGTCGCGATCGCCAGGGACGTGAACGCGGTCGACATGACCGCCAGCGCCAGGACCCCCGGGGTGAACGCGTCGACCGCGCTCTCGTCGAAGTGCAGGCCGATTCGGTGAGCTCCCGCGACGCCACCCAGCAGCACGATGACCGGGATGACGACGGCGAGCAACAGCTGCTCGCCGTTGCGCAGCATCAGCCGTGCCTCCATGCCGGCCTGGGCCAGCGCCTGGCGGCCCAGGGGCGCCGCGCCGGGTCTGGGGGTGAAGGTCATGCGCCGGCCTCGAGCTCGCGGCCGGTGAGCTCGAGGAACACGTCCTCGAGGTTGCGCTGGCCGAGGTTCAGCGACTCCGGCAGCACGTCGTGCTGCTCGCACCAGCGGGCCACGGTGGCCAGCGTGCTGCCGTCGGCCGGGCCGGCGATCGACATGCTGACCTCGTTGATCGGGGTGACGACCACCTCCGGGCCGAGCGCGGCGCCGAGCGAGCCGGGCGCACCGTCCGGGAACGGCTTGGTGACGACCAGCCGGATCGTCGCCGTGCCGCCACGGGTCAGCTCACCGGGCGTCCCGGAAGCGATGACCTGGCCGTGGTCGATGATGTGGATTCGGTCGGCCAGGCGCTCGGCCTCGTCCATGTAGTGGGTGGTGAGGACCACGGTGACCCCGTCGCCGCGGAGCTCCTGCAGCAGCGCCCACGTGGTCCGCCGCGCCTGCGGGTCCATCCCGGCGGTGGGCTCGTCGACGAAGACGACCTCCGGGCGACCGACCACGGCCATGGCGAGGCCGAGCCGCTGCTGCTGCCCGCCGGAGAGCCGCCGGTAGGGCGTCCTGCCGCACTCGGCCAGGCCGAGCCGCTCGACCAGCATGTCCACGTCCAGCGGATGCGCGTGCAGCCGGGCGATGTGGGAGAGCATCTCCCGGGCCCGGACACCGGACCAGGCGCCGCCGCCCTGCAGCATCACGCCGATCCGGGGGAGCAGCGCCGACCGCTCCCGCTGCGGGTCCAGGCCGAGCACCCGGACGGAGCCACCCTGCGGCACGCGATAGCCCTCGCACGTCTCGAGGGTGGTGGTCTTGCCGGCGCCATTCGGCCCGAGCACGGCGGTGATGGTCTCCCGCTCGACGACCAGGTCGAGCCCGTCGACGGCCACCTTGGCGCCGTACTGCATCCGGAGCCCGGTCACCTCCACGGCGGCGTCGGGCGAGGCGGGAGCGGGCACGCCGGGATTCTAGGTGGCCCGACCATGCGGGACGCGGCTCGGTGCCGAAAACGCGTCGCCCTGGTCGGCGCCGCACCGTAGCGTCTGTCCCGTGGACACAGCACCCGCCATCGAGGCAGACAACCTGGTGAAGCACTTCGGGGAGACGGTCGCCGTCGACGGGGTCAGCTTCACCGTGCCCCAGGGCTCCGTGCTCGGCCTGCTCGGGCCCAACGGCGCGGGCAAGACCACCACCGTGCGGATGATGACCACCCTCACCCGTCCCACGTCGGGCACCGCCCGCGTCGCGGGCCACGACGTGGTCCGGGAGCCGGCGGCCGTACGACGGAGCATGGGGCTCACCGGTCAGGCGGCGACCGTCGACGAGCTGCTCACCGGGCGGGAGAACCTCCGCCTGGTGGGGGCGCTCTACGGGCTCTCCGCCGCCTACATCAAGCGGGCCGGTGACGAGCTGCTCGAGCGGTTCTCGCTCGCCGATGCCGGTGACCGGGTGGTGAAGACCTACTCCGGGGGCATGCGGCGGCGGCTCGACCTCGCGGTCAGCCTGATCGCCACGCCGCCGGTGTTGTTCCTCGACGAGCCGACGACGGGCCTCGACCCGCGCTCGCGCGTCGAGCTGTGGGAGGTGCTGCGCGAGCTGGTGCGAGACGGCACCACGTTGCTCCTCACGACGCAGTACCTCGAGGAGGCCGACCAGCTCGCCGACCGGATCGTCGTGGTCGACCGCGGGACCGTGATCGCCGAGGGCACGGCCCTGGAGCTCAAGGACCGCTCCGGACGCGCCGCACTGGTGGTGACGGTGTCCCACGGCGACGACCTCCCCCGGGCGGAGGCGCTGCTGCGCACCCTCGTCGACGAGGTGCACGTCGACCCGGCCGCCCGCCAGCTGACGGCGCCGGCCAACGGGCTGCGCGACATGACCCGGATCGCAGCCGCGTTCGACGACACCGACCTCGAGCTCGACGACCTCGGCCTCAAGCGGCCCAGCCTCGACGACGTGTTCCTGCACCTCACCGGCCACAAGGCCGAGGACGAACCCACAGCCGAGACCGCCGACCGCGGAGAGGAGCTGGTCCGATGACGACCCTGGACCGACCGGAGATCGTCGACACCGGCCTTCTGCGCCAGTCGATGACGATCGTGCGCCGCAACCTGATCCACATCAAGCGGATGCCCGAGATGCTGATGGACGTCACCATCCAGCCGGTGATGTTCGTGCTGCTGTTCGCCTACGTGTTCGGCGGCTCGATCGCGACCGCCGCGCCGGCCGGCTACCGGGAGTGGCTGCTGCCCGGCATCATGGGGCAGACGATCGCGTTCGCCTCGTTCATCGTCGCGGTCGGCCTGACCGCGGACATCGACAAGGGCGTCGTCGACCGGATGCGGTCGCTGCCGATCCACCCGGCCGCCGTCCTGGTGGGGCGCAGCATCTCCAGCCTGATGCACTCCAGCATCGGCATCGTGGTGATGTCGCTGACCGGGCTGGTCGTCGGCTGGCGCATCCGCGACGGCCTGGCCGACGCGGTGCTCGCCTACCTCCTGCTGCTCATGTGGGGCTTCGCGATGATCTGGATCGGCATCTGGGTGGGTTCGGCGATGCGCTCGGTCGAGGCGGTGAACGGGCTGATGTTCACCACGATGTTCCCGATCACGTTCCTGGCCAACACGTTCGCCCCGACCGAGCACATGCCCACCTGGCTGCGGACTGTCGCCGAGTGGAATCCGATCTCCTCGCTGGTGCAGGCGGTGCGTGAGCTGTGGGGCAACACCGGCCCCGCGCCGGACGCTGCCGCCCTCCCGCTGCACCACCCGGTGGTGACCACGGTCATCTGGACCGTGGCGATCACCGCCGTGGTGGCCCCCCTGGCGCTGCGCAGCTTCCAGCGGCGCACCCAGGACTAGGGAGCGGTCAGATCTCCGCCGACTCCTCCTGCCCGGCGCCGCCGCGTGGGGGCAGCGCGTCGAAGACGTCCGGGGGTTCGCGCCACGGCGCCGGCTCCGCTCCCTCCTGGACAGCGAGCCACACCCGCTCCGGGGTGCACGGGAGATCGACGTGGCGCACGCCGAGGTGGGAGAGCGCGTCGACGACGGCGTTCTGCACA
>DASSOK010000111.1:0-4029 GCA_035700665.1 Marmoricola sp. | reverse complement strand
CCGGATGACCGGCCAGGAAGCGGCGTTCAGGCTGCCGGTGAGCCAGCGGAGCACCAGCTGGGCGTCGTACACGTCCGCCCGGGTGAAGAGGTACTGCACCACCGACTGGAGCGCGGCGCTCACCCCGATGCCGATGAGCACGAGCCGGTGGGCGCCCGAGCGGCCGACCGCGCCGGCCTGCCAGCGGACCAGCACCGCCACGGCGAGGGCACCGAGCACCGCAGCGGCGGAGACGGTCCAGCCACGCGCGGCCAGTGTCACGATCGCGAAGACGGCCGCTGCGCTGGCGCCCAGGCTCACGCCGATGATGTCCGGGCTGGCCAGCGGGTTGCGCAGAGTGGTCTGGAAGATGGCGCCACCGAGGCCGAGGGCCCCGCCGACCAGGACACCCAGCACGGCGCGGGGCAGCTTGCTCTCCATCAGGATGTAGCTCGCGCCGGGGATGTCGTCGCCCGCCAGGATCCGGAAGAAGTCCGGCACCGTGATGAGGAAGTCGCCCAGCATCGTCCGGGCGGCGAACGCCAGCAGCAGGGCGGCGGCGAGCCCGCCCACCACCAGCCGGGTACGACGGGCGGGTCGGCGCCGGGCCCGGCGGACGACGTCCTGCGAGGTGGTCGTCCGAGCGACCGGGGCGCAGGACGTCCCGACGGCGCTCACAGCGCACCCGCCCTGCCGCGCCGGACCAGCCAGAGGAACACCGGAGCACCCAGGACGGCCGTCATGATCCCGACCTGGACCTCCGCGGGCGGCAGCACGACCCGGCCCACCACGTCGGCCGCCACCGTCAGGACGGCACCACCGACCAGACTCAGCGGCAGCAGGCCGGCGTGGTCAGGTCCGGCCACCGCCCGCACCGCGTGCGGCACCATCAGGCCGACGAAGGCGATCGGGCCGGCGAGCGCCGTCGCCGTGCCGGCCAGCAGCACGATCGCCACGCCGACCAGCAGCCGGTCGCGCCACACCTGGCGGCCCAATCCGCGGGCGAGGTCGTCGCCGAGGGCCAACGCGTCGAGGACGCGGGCGGACCCGAGCCCGAGCACGGCCCCGGCGGCCAGGAACGGCAAGCCGGCCAGCAGCACGTCGTACCCTCGCCCACCGACGGTGCCGACCTGCCAGAACCGGAACACCTCCATGGTGCGGCGGTCCGTCAGCAGCATCCCCGAGGTCCAGCTCGAGACGGCGGCGGTGACGGCCGCACCGGTGATCGCGAGCTTCATCGGCGTGGCACCCTCGCGGCCGAGAGCCGCCACCCCGTGCACCAGCACCATCGCCACCGCTGCACCGGCGAAGGCGAACCACACGTAGGCGTCGAGGTCGGACACGCCGACCACCGCGATGGCGACCACCATGGCGAACGATGCTCCGGCGTTGACGCCCAGGATCCCCGGGTCGGCCAGCGGGTTGCGGGTCAGGCCCTGCATGAGCGCACCGGCCAGGCCGAGCGGCCCGCCGACGACCAGGCCGAGCATCGTCCGGGCCAGTCGGGCGTCGACGACACCGTGCACCGGGGAGGCCGGGTCGAAGAGCGCGCCGAGCACCTCGGTCGGGGCCAGCGCCCGGGAGCCGACCAGCAGGGACACCACCACGGCACCCGTCACCGCGGTCGCGAAGAGAGCCGCCCGGCGGGGTGCGTGCCCGGTGAGCGGTCGGTCGAGCGAGCGGACCCCGGCGGGGCGGGCAGTGAGGCTCACGAGCCCGCGACGGCCCGAGCGACCTCCGGCACGAACTCCTCGATGATCACCGGGATCGACAGCGGTGTCGGGTTGGTGACGGCCAGGGCGACCTGCTTGTCGTCCTCGGCGTACGCGTGGCCCGACTCGATGGCTGGCACCCGACCGATCAACGGGTTGTCCGCGAAGGTCTTCAGGTCACCGGGGCTCTCCGACCAGGTGAGGAACACGTCGGACTGCAGCTGGCCCGCCCGCTCGGCGGAGACGGTGCCGTAGAACTGGCCCGGTTCGATCGCGTCCGCCACCGCCGGCGCGTCCACCATGCCCAGGTCGTGCAGGAAGGACACCCGCGGGTCCTGCGGGGCGTAGATCCCGATCGTGGACAGGTCCGCAGTGGTCAGATAGCCGAAGATGAGCGACGTCCCGACGAGCTCGGGGTGGTCCTGCCGGGCGCCCACGATCTGCGCCTGCGCCTCGGCCGCGACCTCCTCGGCGATGCTGGAGCGACCCAGCGCCTTGCCGACCATCTCCAGGGACTGCTGCCAGGGCGTCGTCCACGGTGCCTCCGGGTAGGCCACCACGGGCGCGATCTTGCTGAGCTTGGCGTACTCCTGCCGGGTGATCCCGGAGTTCGTCGCGAGGATCACGTCGGGGTCGAGCCGGGCGATCTCCTCGACCGGGGCGCCGTCGGAGTCGTCGTACCGCACCGGACGCCGGGACTCCGAGGCGGCGCCGAGCTCGGCGAGCCGCGCGTCGAACCAGTCGGAGGACCCGCGCTCGTTGCCGCCCCAGGTGAGCTTGGTGGCCCCGACCGGCACGACGCCGAGCGCGACGGCGTTGTCCTGGTCGCTCCAGCCCAGCGTGGCCACCCGTTCGGGCTCCTGCTCGATGGTGGTCCTCCCGAAGGCGTGGGTGATGGTGACCGGGAAGGCGTCGGCGTCCACCGACGTCCTGGCCGCGACCTGCTCGGCGTCCTGGGTGCTTCCGGTCTGGCAGGCGGTCAGGGTGGTCGCGGCCAGCGCGGCGGCGAGCGCGCTGCCCAGACGGGTACGACGGTTCACGCGGGAGGTCCTCTCGGAGTAAGGCTTGCCTAAGGAAGGTGAGCCTAACCTACTTCTACGAGCCCCGGCAGAGGCGGCCGGCCTCATCGCGAAGGCCCGAAGGGCCCGAACGGGCCATTGTCCGGCTCCTCGGTGCGCTGACACGCTGGAGGACACCCGGCGAAGGGGGAGACCGATGTTCGACAGGCACGGGGTGCCGCACTCACGGATCGAGTTCCTCGGCACCGTGCCGATGTTCTCGGGGCTGCCGGAGAAGGTCCTCAGGCGCATCGACTCCCACCTCGACGACCTCAGCGTGCAGCCGGGGCGGGTGCTGACCCAGCAGGGCCGCATCTCCGACGAGGCGTTCATCGTGGTGGACGGAGAGGCCGAGGTCAGCGTCGACGGCGACGTGGTGGCGACGAGCGGGGTCGGCGAGATGATCGGCGAGATGGGTGTGCTGCAGAACAAAGCCCGGTCGGCCACCGTCACGGCACGCACGCCGATGAAGCTGCTCGTCATCAACCCCCGCGACATGCAGTGGCTCTTCGACGACAAGACGCTTGCCGCCCGGGTCAACGACAACCTGGCCCGGCACTCCGCCGCGCCGCCGACCTGACAAGGCCGGTCCTCGCCGCGCTCGGGGTGGCGGCTGCCCGGCTCAGATCCGGGTGCGGTGGAAGTTCGCGTAGGAGCGCGACGGCGTGGGGCCGCGCTGGCCCTGGTAGCGGGAGCCGTACTTCTCCGAGCCGTAGGGGTGCAGCGACGGTGAGCTGAGCCGGAAGAAGCACAGCTGGCCGATCTTCATCCCCGGGTAGAGCTTGATCGGCAGCGTCGCGACGTTCGCCAGCTCGAGGGTGACGTGTCCGCTGAACCCGGGGTCGACGAAGCCGGCCGTCGCGTGCGTGAGCAGGCCCAGCCGGCCCAGCGAGGACTTGCCCTCGACGCGGGCGGCCAGGTCGTCGGGCAGGCTGACCACCTCGTAGGTCGAGCCGAGCACGAACTCGCCCGGGTGCAGGATGAACGGCTCCTCGCCCTCCGGCTCGACCTCGCGGGTCAGGTCCGACTGGTCGGCCGCCGGGTCGATGTGCGGGTACTTGTGGTTCTCGAAGACCCGGAAGAACCGGTCCAGCCTGATGTCGATGCTCGAGGGCTGGATCATCGTCTCGTCGTAGGGATCGACGCGGATCCGGCGGGCCTCGATCTCGCTGAGGATGTCGCGGTCGGAGAGCAGCACGGTCGTAACCTACCCGCCATGGTCTTCCATCGATACGTCGCGATCGGCGACTCCTTCACCGAGGGTGTCGGCGATCCGGACG
>DASSOK010000110.1:0-26486 GCA_035700665.1 Marmoricola sp. | reverse complement strand
CACCGTGTTGGCCGCAGCGGACAGCGAGGCCCAGCGGTCGAGGGAGTCCAGCATCGGGAGCACGGTTCGCTTCAGCGGCATGGTCAGGGACAGTCCGCGCCACTCGGCACCCAGCCCCTCGAGGAAGGCCGCCAGCCCGTCCGAGCCGACCTCCACCGCGTCGTACTGCCAGTCCAGCCCGAGCTCGGCGTACGCCGCACGGTGCAGCACCGGCGACAACGAGTGCGCGATCGGCTGGCCGAGCACGGCGCACCGCCGCACCGCCCCCGGGACGGCCATCAGCAGAGGTCCGAGTCCGACTCGGCGCACCAGTCCCGCAGCTGCTGGACGTTGCGCTGGTGCTCGGCGTACGACGAGGCGAACGCCGTCTCGCCGGTCTCGAGGTTCACGGTCACGAAGTACAGCCAGTCGCCCTGCGCGGGGTTGAGCGCCGCGCGGATCGTCGCCTCACCGGGAGAGCCGATCGGGCCGGGCGGCAGGCCGGTGTGCTCGTAGGTGTTGTAGAGCGACTCGTCGGCCCGTTCCTCGTCAGTGGTGAACACGTCGCCCTCGCGACCGCTGACGTAGCGCACGGTCGAGTCGAGCTGCAACGGCATCCCCGCCTCGAGCCGGTTGTAGAGCACGCGGGCGACCTTGGGGTAGTCCTGCTTCCGGTTCGCCTCGTGCTCCAGCAGGCTGGCCACGATCAGCACATCCTCCTTCGAGAGCCCGAGCCGGGCCGCTCCGTGGGCGATGTCGAGCTCCTGCTCCACCTGCTTGGTCTTCTCGACCATCTCGCTGAGCAGCTGCACGGCCGTCATCTTGGGCGGGACGGTGTAGGTGGCCGGGTAGAGGTAGCCCTCCGGGTTGCCGTCCGCCTCGGGCGGCAGCCCGATCGCCCCGGGCCTCTTCAGCGCCTGATCGACGGCTCGTCGCGGGATGTCGGTGTTCTTGACGATGCTGTCGACGATGTCCGCGACCCGGGCGCCCTCGGGCACGGTGACCGTCGCCTGCACCAGGTTGTCGGGGTCGATCAGCACCTCGAGGGCGTCACTGGCCTTCATCCGCTTCTTCAACGTGTAGAAGCCGACCTGGATGGAGCGCGACTGGTCGGGGTTCTTCCGCGCGGCGTCGGTGAACGCCTCGACGCTCTTCACCACGCCGGCCTCCTCCAGCGTCCGCCCGATCGCGGTCGAGGTGGCGCCGGACTCGACCTCGATCGTCACCTCTCCGGTCCCCGGACCGGGATAGTCCGGGGGGCCGGCGAAGGCCGATTCGAGCCGGTCCAGGGCGTAGGTGCCTCCGAACCACGCCGCTGCCGCGAGGACCGCGAGCACCACCAGGAACGGGAGGCAGCCGCGGACGCCCGACCGGCGCCGCTGACGTCGACGCCCTCGTCGGGGCGCCACCGGATCGCCCGACCGTTCCGCGACGTCGTCCTCCGCCACGCGGGACGCATCCTCGTCCTCCGGGTGGTCCCCCGCGCCGAAGTTCAGTCCGATGTTGCTCACGTGTCCTCTTCCCTGGCGTCGACCGGCTCTCCCACGGGAGCCCCGGCGGACCGCTCGGTCTCGAGCGCATCCTGCAGGATCACCACGGCGGCGGCCTGGTCGACCACCGCGCGGCGTCGCTTGCCCTTCTTCCCCCGGGAGCGCAGCACCGCCTCGGCCGTCACAGTGCTGAGCCGTTCGTCCACGAGCCGTACGGCGACCGGTGCGAGCCGCGTCGCGAGCTGCCGGGCGAACTCCCGCACCTTAGCCGCTGCCGGGCCCTCTGACCCGGAGAGCGAGCGCGGCAACCCGACGTAGACGAGGCCGGCGCCGTGGTCCGCGACGATGGCGGCGATCCGGTCGAGGTCGCCCTCGCCCCGTGGGACCGTCTCGACCGGCGTGGCCAGGATGCCGCCGGGATCGGAGCCGGCCACCCCGATCCGGGCGTCGCCGGGGTCGATCCCGATCCGCACCCCGGGCACGCTCGCGGTCATCGGTCAGCGATCCGCCAGCAGGCGTCGCGCGGCGGCGACGGCGTCGTCGGCCTTGGCGGCGTCGACACCGCCGCCCTGGGCGACGTCCGCCTTGCCGCCACCCTTTCCGCCGAGCTGTGCCGTGGCGGCACGCACCAGGTCGTTGGCGGAGACCCCGGCGTCCTGCCCGGCCTGGTTCACGGCCGCGACCACCGACGGCTTGCCACCGCCGGTGCCGACCACGACCACGGCGCCCGGCCGATCGCTCGGGAGCCGACCGCGGACGTCGAGCGCGAGTGTGCGCACGTCGCCGCCCCCGGCCCCCGCCAGGACGCTGCCGACGAAGGAGACGCCGTGCATGTCCTCCGCCCCCTGCGCCAGCTCCCCGGCGCCGGCGAGGAGCTGCTGGACGCGCAGCCTCTCCATCTCCTTCTCGACCGAGCGCAGGCGCTCCACCATGTCGCTGATCCGCGGCACGAGGTCGTCGGGCTGGGCCTTGAGCAGGGTGGTGAGCTGCGAGACGACGTCGCGCTCGCGGGCCAGGTAGGCGAAGCCCTCGGCACCGGTGAGCGCCTCGACCCGGCGGTTGCCCGACCCCACCGAGGACTCGCCGGTGACCACGATGGTGCCGACCTGGGAGGAGTGCTCGACGTGCGTGCCTCCGCACAGCTCGCGCGACCACGGCCCGCCGATCTCGACCACGCGCACCTTCGCGTCGTCGTAGGTCTCGCCGAAGAGGGCGATCGCGCCCCACTCCTTGGCCTGCTCGAGCGTCATGTACTGCCAGTCCACGGGCAGGTCGGCCCGCAGGGCGTTGTTGGAGACCTGCTCGAGCTCGTGCAGCTGGCCGGGGGTGAGCCCGGTCGTCCAGCCGAAGTCGAGCCGGAGGTACCCCGGCCGGTTGTAGGAGCCGGACTGCAGTGCGGTGGGACCGAGCACCTCCCGCAGCGCGGCGTGGACGATGTGCGTCCCGGAGTGCGCCTGGCGGGCGCCGAGCCGCCACTCGGGGTCGACCTGGGCGTGCAGCAGCTTGTCAGGGGTGAGCTCTCCGTCGAGGACGCGGACCTGGTGAACCACCAGGCCCCGCACCGGCCGCTGGACGTCCAGGACCTCGAGCTGGCCGCCCTCGAAGTCGATGGTGCCCGCGTCGGCGACCTGCCCTCCGGACTCGGCGTAGAAGGGCGTGCGGTCGAGCACCAGCTCGCCGACCTGGTCCTGGCCCAGCGCCGCCGCCCGGCTGCCCTGCACCAGCAGCGCGACGGCCTTCGACTCGGTCGCCAGCGTGTCGTAGGCGAGCCACTCCGTCGGGCCGTTCTCGTCGAGGATCCCCCGGTAGACCGAGGTGTCGGCGTGGTGGCCCTTCTTGGCCCGGGCATCGGCCTTGGCCCGCTCGCGCTGCTCGGTCATCAACGCGCGGAAGCCGGCCTCGTCGACGTCGAGGCCCTGCTCGGCGGCCATTTCCAGGGTGAGGTCGATGGGGAACCCGTAGGTGTCGTGCAGCGTGAAGGCCTGGTCACCCGACAGCACGGTCTGGCCGGACTCCTTGGCGCGCTCCGCCGCGACGTCGAAGATCGTCGTACCGGTCTGGAGGGTCTTGCGGAACGCGTCCTCCTCGGCGTACGCCACCCGGGCGATCCGCTCCCAGTCGGTCACCAGGTCGGTGTAGGTCTCCCCCATCTTGTCCCTGCTGACCGGCATCAGCTCGGGCAGCGCCCGGTCCTCGTAGCCGAGCAGCCGCATCGAGCGCACCGCGCGGCGCAGCAGCCGGCGGAGCACGTAGCCCCGCGACTCGTTGCCGGGCGTGACGCCGTCGCCGATCAGCATCATCGAGCTGCGCACGTGGTCGGCGACCACGCGGAAGCGCACGTCGTCGTCCCGGTTGGCGCCGTAGCGGCGTCCGGTCAGCTCCTCGGCCTTCTCGATCACCGGGAACATCACGTCGATCTCGTACATGTTGTCCTTGCCCTGCAGCAGGTAGGCGACCCGCTCCAGGCCCATGCCGGTGTCGATGTTCCGGGCCGGCAGCGCGCCGGCGATGTCGAAGTCCTCCTTGGAGCGGACCGCGCTGAGCTCGTCCTGCATGAAGACGAGGTTCCAGATCTCCAGGTAGCGGTCCTCCAGCTCGACCGGCATCGCCAGCCGCTCCGTGGTGGCGAACTCGCCGTCGGGGCCGTACTGCGGGCCCCGGTCGTAGAGGATCTCCGAGCACGGCCCGCCCGGCCCCGGGACACCCATCGACCAGTAGTTCTCGCGTCTGCCCAGCTTGACGATCCGCTCGCCGGGCAGGCCGGTGACCTTCTTCCACAGCGCCAGCGCCTCAGGGTCGTCCACGTAGACGGACGGCCACAGCCGGCTCTCCTCCAGGCCCCACCCGCCGTCGGCGACGGACTTGGTGACCAGGTCCCAGGCCAGCTCGATCGCGCCTTCCTTGAAGTAGTCGCCGAACGAGAAGTTCCCGCACATCTCGAAGAAGGTGCCGTGCCGCGTGGTCTTGCCGACGTCCTCGATGTCGGGGGTGCGCACGCACTTCTGCACACTGACCGCGCGGGGGAACGGTGGCGTCTCCTGGCCCAGGAAGTACGGCTTGAACGGCACCATGCCGGCGTTGACGAACAGCAGCGTGGGGTCCGGGACGAGCAGCGACGCCGACGGCACCGCGGTGTGCTGTCCGACCGGGCCGCCGTCCTCGAAGTGCGCGACGAAGCGCCGCCTGATCTCGGCGGTGCTCAGCACGGGGCCGTCCCCGGTGCGCGGGTCAGTCATGGACGGGTGCCTTCCATCAGCTCGGGGGTGTCGTGCGAGGCCGGTACGGCGGCCTCGGCCGCCGGCAGCGCCAGGGGTCCATCCAGCGCCAGGCCGAGACGGCGGCGCAAGTCGGTTTCCTTCTCCGCCATGCCGGCGCGCACCTCCTCGCGGAACAGGTGCGCGCCCAGGCTCAGCCCGGACATCCGGTCCCTGATCCCGTCGGGCGTGAAGGCCTCGGCGGTCCGGCGAGCCTTGACCATCGCGTACACACCGGCGCCGGCCCCCGCGAGGAACCACAGTCCGCGGCTCACAGCTCCCCCGCCTGCTGCATCCGGCGATAGGCGGTGCGCATGTCCTGGCGCCGCTGCTTGCGGGCGCGGCGGACCTCACGCCGTACCTCGAACCAGATCCGGTTGCGGGACTGCGCCCCGAGCGCACGACGCAGCCCGTGCCCGAACGCGGCCGCCTTGACGAGCGGCTCCCCGATGGTGGCGGAGAGCACCAGCTGGTCGGGCACGGGCGCCGCCTCCTCGATGTCCGCGTCGGCGGGCCGCAGGAGCGGCAGCGCCTCGGCCACCAGGTAGTCGTCGACCGGGGGGCGAGCCTCGCGGAGCTGCTGGATCCGGCCCTCCAGGAGGGTGATGCGATCCGCGAGCTCGTGCAGCTCCCGACGGGCGGTGGCGAGCCGGGCGGCGGTGAGCGCGACGACGCCGACCAGCAGCACGGCCAGCGCCGCACCGCCGATCACCAGCGACATCGTCGGGATACCCACAGCAACGGCACCCTACCTGCCTCGGATGAGGCGCCGGAGCCGCTCCCACCGCTCCCGGGCGCCGGCCTCGGCGCCCAGGCTGGTGGGTCGGTAGTACGTCGCCTCCGAGACCTCGTCGGGAGCGTACTGCTGCTCCGACACTCCATAGGGCTCGTCGTGCGGGTAGCGGTAGCGCTTGCCGTGCCCGAGCTTCTTCGCGCCCTTGTAGTGGGCGTCCCGCAGGTGTGCCGGCACCGCGCCGATCTTGCCGGCGCGGACGTCGGCGGCCGCCGCGTCGATCGCCGTGATCACGGCGTTGGACTTCGGGGCCAGCGCGAGCGCGATGGTGGCCTGCGCCAGGTTGAGGCGGCCCTCCGGCAGGCCGATGAGCTGCACGGCCTGTGCAGCTGCGACGGCGGTGGTCAGCGCGGTGGGGTCGGCCAGGCCGATGTCCTCGCTGGCGAGGATCACCAGCCGACGGGCGATGAAGCGCGGGTCCTCGCCGGCCTCGATCATCCGGGCCAGGTAGTGCAGCGCCGCGTCCACGTCCGAGCCGCGGATGGACTTGATGAAGGCGCTGATCACGTCGTAGTGCTGGTCGCCCTGCCGGTCGTAGCGGACGGCCGCCCGGTCGACCGCGGTCTCGGCGGTGGCCAGGTCGACCACCTCGCGCTGTTGTGCCTGCGCCGCCCCTGCCGCCGCCTCCAGGTAGGTCAGCGCGCGTCGGGCGTCGCCGCCGGCGAGCCTGACCAGGTGCTCGAGCGCGGCGTCCTCGAGCATGACGCTGCCGGCCAGTCCACGCTCGTCGGTGAGCGCGCGGGCGATGACGTCGCGGACGTCGTCGTCGGTGAGCGGCTCGAGCGTGAGCAGCAGCGATCGGGAGAGCAGCGGGGAGATCACCGAGAAGAACGGGTTCTCCGTGGTGGCCGCCACCAGGGTGACCCACCGGTTCTCCACCCCCGGGAGCAGGGCGTCCTGCTGGGCCTTGGTGAACCGGTGCACCTCGTCGACGAAGAGCACGGTCTCCTGACCGGTGGCTGCGAGCCGTGCCCGCGCGGCGTCGATGGCGGCCCGGACCTCCTTCACGCCCGCCGCCACGGCGGACACCTCGACGAAGGTGCGGTTGGTCTGGCCGGAGACGATCGAGGCGATCGTGGTCTTGCCGGTCCCCGGGGGTCCCCAGAGCAGGAGGGACATCGGCTGGTCGCCCTCGATCAGTCGGCGCAGCGGCGAGCCGGCCTCGAGCAGCTGGCTCTGGCCGGCCAGCTCGTCGAGGGACCGGGGCCGCATCCGCACTGCGAGCGGGGCGGAGGCGTGCCGGTTGCCGGCGAGCGTCCCGCCACCGTGAGCCGCCGGGCGCGTCGCGCCGTCGTCCGCGGTCGCGGGCGCGTCGAACAGTCCTTCGTCCACGCCGCCAGCCTACGAACCGCTGGACAGGGGACTCAGCGGCCGACCGTCTGGCCGGTGCCGAGGTCCACCCAGCGGTCCTCGTAGCCGGGCACGTTGTGCTCGGCCTGCGGAGTCGAGCCCGGCACCGGGTCGCCGTTGTCGTCGACGCCGAGCACGCTGCTCGTCACGGGCCGCGCGGGGTGCTGCCCGAGCTCGCCGGCGAAGTGGCAGGCCACCTTGTGCCTGGGGCCGATCTGCATCAGCGGCGGCTCCACCTTGGCGCAGATGTCCCGGGCCAGCGGGCAGCGCGTGCGGAACCGGCAGCCCGACGGCGGGTTGACCGGGCTCGGCACGTCGCCCTCCAGCCGGATGCGGTCGCGACGACCACCCACGGCGGCCTGCTTGACGTCGGGCGCGGCGGAGAGCAGCGCCTGCGTGTAGGGGTGCAGCGCGTGGTCGTAGACCGAGTCGCGGTCGCCGATCTCGACGATCTTGCCGAGGTACATCACCGCGATCTCCGGGCAGAAGTGCCGCACCACGGCGAGGTCGTGGGCGATGAACAGGAAGGCGATGTCGAACTCGCGCTGGATGTCCTGCAGCAGGTTGACCACCTGCGCCTGGATCGAGACGTCGAGCGCGGAGACCGGCTCGTCGGCCACCAGCAGCTTCGGGGCCAGCGCCAGGGCGCGGGCGATGCCGATGCGCTGCCGCTGTCCGCCGGAGAACTCGTTGGGGTAGCGGTTGTAGTGCTCCGGGTTGAGCCCGACCAGCTCGAGGAGCTCCTGGACCCGCGGCAGCACCTTGTCCTTGGGCAACGTCTTGTGCAGGTGGATCGGCGCGCCGACGATCGACCCGACCGTGTGGCGCGGGTTCAGGGAGCTGTAGGGGTCCTGGAAGATCATCTGGATCTCGCGGCGGTAGGGCATCAGCTGCTTGCGGCTGAGCATCCCGATCTCGTGCCCCTGGAACCGGATCGAGCCGCCGGTCGGCTCGTAGAGCCGCGTCACCAGCCGGCCGGTCGTGGACTTCCCGCAGCCGGACTCACCGACCAGGCCGAGCGCCTGGCCGGACCCGAGCGCGAAGGACACTCCGTCGACCGCCTGGACCTGTCCGACCGTACGACGGATCAGCCCCGAGGACTTCACCGGGAAGTACTTGCGCAGGTTGGTCACCTCGAGCAGCGAGCCGCTGCCGATCGGGGCGCCCTGCGGCGGCGCGAGGTGCTCGCGCGCCGGAACCGTCTCGGTCATTCGTTCGCCTCCGCCGTCGCGACCGCCTGGGGCAGCGCTGCCCCCTGGGCGACGATCTCCTCCAGGTAGATGGTGTCCGGGTTGGCCAGGTGGCACCGCTTCACGTGCTCGCCCCCGGTGCTCGCCGGCGTGAGCTCCGGCAGCTGCGTCCGGCAGAGGTCACCGGGGACCTTGTCCTTGAACGCGCAGCGCGGGTGGAACGGGCAGCCGGTCGGGGGGTTGAGCAGGCTCGGCGGGTTGCCCTTGATCGGGATCAGCCGGGTGTCAGGGTCGGAGCTGACGTCCGGGACGCTGGAGAGCAGCCCCCAGGTGTACGGCATCTCCGGGTGGGTCAGGATCTCCTTGCACGGGCCGTACTCGACCATCCGGCCGCCGTACATCACCAGGACGTCGTCGGCGACCTCGGCCACCACGCCGAGGTCGTGGGTGATCAGCACGATGGCGGAGTTGAAGTCCCGCTGCAGCTCCTGGAGCAGATCGAGGATCTGCGCCTGCACCGTGACGTCGAGGGCCGTGGTGGGCTCGTCGGCGATGAGCAGCTTGGGGTCGTTGATCAGCGCCATCGCGATCATCACGCGCTGCCGCATGCCGCCGGAGAACTGGTGCGGGTAGTCGTCCACCCGGTTGCGTGCCTGCGGGATGCCGACGCGGTCCAGCATCTCGACGGCCTTGGCCTTCGCCTTGGACTTCGACACGTCGTGGTGCACGCGGTAGGCCTCCGCGAGCTGGGCGCCGATGGTGAAGAAGGGGTGCAGCGAGCTGAGCGGGTCCTGGAAGATCATCGCGGCCTCCTTGCCGCGGATCTTCTGCAGCCGCCGCTCCGAGAGGCCGACGATCTCCTGCCCGGCGAGCCGGATGGAGCCGGACAGCCGGGTGCTGGTGGGGTCGTGCAGGCCCATCACGGCCATCGACGAGACGCTCTTCCCCGAGCCCGACTCACCCACGATGCCGAGCGTCTTGCCCTGCTCGACGGTGTAGCTGAGGTCCGTCACGGCCTGGACCAGGCCGTCGTGGGTGGGGAACCGCACCGTGAGGCCGTCCACCACCAGAAGCGGCTCACCGGACGAACCGCCGGCCGTGGCCAGCGACTCGCTCTCCGCGCCCGGATCGGCGGGCCTGTCAGCTCGGTCCATGCTCTGCCCGGTCCCTCCCTGCACGACTCCCTGGCTCACGTGAGCCTCACCCGGGGGTCGATGACGCTGTAGACGATGTCGACGATGATGTTGGAGGCGATGATCACCACGGCCCCGAGGAGGACGACCGCCGAGACCACGGGAAGGTTGCGCTGGTAGGTCGCATCCAGGCCCCACTTCCCGATGCCCTCGATCTGGAAGATCTTCTCGGTGAACACCGTACCTGCCAGGAGGAACGCGAAGTCGAGGCCGAAGATGGTCACGACCGGCACGATCGAGGCGCGCAGGCCGTGCTTGAACACCACCTGGCGCGCGGTCAGGCCCTTGGCGCGGGCGGTGCGGATGTAGTCCTCGCTGAGGGTCTCCACCATCGAGCCCCGGGAGAACCGGGTGTACGCGGTCGACTGGTAGAGCCCGAGCACCAGCCAGGGCAGGATCAGCCCGCTGAACCAGAGCCACGGGTTCTCGGTGATCTTGTGGTAGCCCGTCTGCGGGAACAGGTTCCACACGATGATGAAGTAGATGTAGGCCAGGATGCAGACCAGGTAGTACGGGATCGAGCTCATCACCAACGTCCCCGTCACCAACGCACGGTCGGACATCGTCCCTCGTTTTCGGGCCGCCAGGGTGCCGACGGTGACGCCGATCAGGAAGTAGAGCGCGGCCCCTCCGATCGCGAGGCTCAGCGTGGCGGGGAACTTCTCCTTGAACTCCTCGCCCACCGGCTTCTTCGTCCGGTAGTCGATGCCGAAGCACGGGGCGCCGCAGTGATAGGTCCCGGCGCCGACCTTCATGTCGCGGCCCACGAAGACGCCTTTCACGAACAGCCAGTACTGGTGCGGCGCGTTGTCGTTGAAGCCCATCCGCTCCTCGTAGCGCTGGAGCGCGGCTGCGGTGCAGCGGATGTTCAGGTCCTGCTGGCACAGCGGCGCCGCTGGGCTGCGGGGGCCGAACCAGAAGAGGGCGAAGATCGACATCGACACGAGGATGATCACGACGAGGCCCGACAGGACTCGCTTGATGATGTAGGCCAGCACGAGGGCGCTCCATCCCAACTAGCTAGATCGCGGTCGTGTCGGGTGGGGCCCGGCTCTCACCGGACCCCACCCGACACAGGTGGTCACTTCGACTCAGACCGGTATCGCTACCGGTTCCTCGTCGATCACTTCATGACGTAGATGTCCCGGTAGTTGGGCGCACCCATGGCCGGGTCGTTCATGAAGCCACCGATCTTCTCGCCGTAGATCATCAGGTTGTTGATGTATCCGGTGTTCATCATCGGGTAGTACTTCGTCTCGATCTCCTTGTCGAGCTCAGCCCACGCCTTCGGCTGCTCCTCGAGCGGCATCGTCGTGATCTCCGACATCTTGTCGTCGATCGACTTCTCGCTGAAGCCCGACGTGTTGTACGTCGCCCCCGAGCGCAGCAGCGCCGGGATGAACGTCAGCGCGGACGGCCAGTCGGAGCACCAGGCCACACCATCGAGGTTGGTGGCGCGGTTCAGCCGGGCGGCGGTGTCCTTGCCGTCCTTCGGAGCGGTCCAGACGTCGTACAGGCTGCCGTCGTACGGGAGCGGGTTCGGCACGAAGCCGGCCTCCTTGTACGCGCGAGCGACCTGGTTCTTGCCGGCCGCGGCCTGCGGGTCGTTCGCGGTGTAGACCCAGGTCAGCTTGTAGGTGCCGGGCTCGATGCCGGCCTCCTTCAGCAGCTCCTTGGCCTTCTCCGGGTCGTGGCTGGGCTTCTCGCCGTTGATCGGACCGTAGGACTCGCGGCCCGCGGTGCCCGGCGGCAGGATGGCGTCACCCATGGTGCGGGTGACCCCGACGACCTCGCCGGCAGCGGCCCAGGCGTCCTCGTAGGGGTACGCGTAGGCGATCGCCTGGCGGACCTTGAGATCGGTGATCTTGTCCATGTCGAACGTGGTGAACGCCGTGCACATGGTCGAGCCCTGGACCAACCGGTCGCCGACCTTGCTCTTCGCGTCGCTGTAGTTCTCAGCAAGCACCGAGGTGGTGAGCGTGGTCTTGGACGCCTCGTTGTTGCTCAGCATGAGTGCGTCGGTGGTCTGCGCGTCCTGGTCGAACTTGAAGACCCACTTGTCCGGGTAGTTGTGTCGCGCCGGGTCGGTGGCCGGGTCCCACTGGTCGTTGCGGACCAGCGTCAGCTCCTTCTCGGGCTGGAACGACTCGACCTTGTAGGGGCCGGTCGCCCACGGCTTGTTGCCGTAGCCCGGAGGGTTGCTCACGTTCCCCTGCGGGATCGGGCCCATCGCCATGAACGAGCCCCAGTAGTCCATGTCGGGGAACGGCTGGGACATCTTGATGGTGATGTCGTTGCCCTCGACCGTGACGCCCTCGTAGTCCTGGCCCTTGGTGCTCTTGTCGTAGGGGCCGTTGTACTTGTCGCCGTCGAGGAAGTACTTCGCGGAGTACTCGGTGCCCGCGCCCGCGACACCGCCGCCCTCGGTGCCGTTGTTGCCGTCGAAGGACCGCATGATGCCGAACTTGATGTCCTCGGCGGTCACCGGCTTGCCGTTGTCGTACTTGATCCCGTCCTTGAGGGTGAACTTCCACTCGGTGAAGTCCTTGTTCGGCGTGCCCAGGTCGGTCGCCAGGTCCGGCACCAGGATCATGTTGCCGGTCTCGGGGTCCTGCTTGAACGTGGTCAGCGAACGGTTGACCAGGTCCTGCTGGATGGAGTTGCCGGTGACGGACCAGCCGGCGGTCGGGTCGAGCGTGGCCGGACCCGTGTCGGGGCTGGGCAGCAGCACGGTCACCGTGCCGCCCTTCACCGCGTTGGGGATGGGCTGCGCAGGACCCTTGGCGGTCGGATCCTTGTCCGCGCCGCTCAGGCCCTCCTGGTACTTCGCGCCGTCGTCGCCGTTGCCGTCGCCGCTCCCACCGTTGCTGCCGCAGGCAGCCAGGGAGAGGGCGAGCGCACCGGCGGCAGCGACCGCAAGTGGCTTCCTGAGTCTCATTCGATCTCAGCCTTCCTTCTTCGTGTCCGACCCAAGGCAGGCGCCTCGGTCACCTCCCCCGCCTGTTGGCGGGAAGTCCTTGTCAGCGTCTGGTCTTGGGATCCAGCGCATCGCGAATGGCGTCACCGAGCAGGTTCAGCGCGATCACCAGGATGGCGATGCCGAGCACCGGCTCCCACAGGTACAGCGGGTACTGCTTGTAGTAGTTGGTGGCGTTGTTGATCGTCTGGCCCCAGGAGGGCTGGCCGGTCAGCCCGATCCCGAGGTAGGAGAGCCCGGCCTCCGCGGTCACGTAGGCCGGTAGCCCGAGGGAGAAGGCCACCACGATCGGCGCCACCAGGTTGGGCAGCAGCTCGCGGACCAGGATCTTCCACGGCGGCTGGCCGATCTGCCGCGCTGCCTCGACGTACTCCCGCTCCCTCAGGGACAGCACCTCACCCCGGATCAGGCGGGCCAGGTACATCCAGCCGAACACCGACAGGATGATCACCAGCCCCCAGAACTGGGCCTTGGCCAGCCCCTGCGGGTCCGTCAGGAAGTGGTCGGTGAGGATCGGCGAGAGGCACAGCGCGGCGAGCAGGAACGGCAGCGACAGGAACAGGTCCGTCACGAAGTTGATGGCCCGGTCGACCAGGCCGCCGGCATAGCCGGCGATCAGCCCGAGCGCGATGCCCATGAGGGTGGAGAAGGTCGCCGCGAGGAAGGCGATCATCAGCGAGTTGCGGGCCCCGTAGAGCCAGTGGGCCAGGTTGTCCTCTCCGGTCTTCGGGGCGATCCCGAACGGGTGGTCCGGGTCGAACCCGTGCACCGGGGGCCCGGCGAGCGGCAGGCCGTAGTTGCTGCTGGTGGCGTTGCACTCGAGCACCTTGCAGGTGGACGGGGTGTCGAGGTTGACGCCGACCACACTCGCGATCACCGGCGCGAAGACGCCGACGAAGACGAAGAAGACCACGACGACCAGCGAGACCATCGCGACCTTGTCCTTGCGCAGTCGGTCCCAGGCGATCCGCAGCGGCGAGCGGCCCGCGACGGCGGAATCCGACGAGTGGTCATCGTCGCCGGTGATCTCGTCTTCCAGCTGCTGAAGCTGCTGCGCGGACATCCAGCCCCTCGGTGTCTGTGCTCATGGGTCATGACGGTCGGCATGTGCGACCGCAGACACCGTAATCACGCGAGGGTCAAAAGGGGGTGCAGCGAACGTAACAATCCGGGAACGACGATGCGGCCGGCTGTCACACCGCCGGCTGCGGACCTGCCTCCGCTGTGGGGTCCGCGGTCGGCCGGGCGTCCACGCCCGCCTCCTTGCGCTGCTCGGGCGTGATCGGTGCCGGCGCGCCGGTGAGCGGGTCGTAGCCGCCGCCGCTCTTCGGGAAGGCGATCACCTCGCGGATGGAGTCGCTGCCGCTGAGCAGGGCGCAGATCCGGTCCCAGCCGAACGCGATGCCGCCGTGCGGCGGCGCGCCGTAGGCGAAGGCGTCGAGCAGGAAGCCGAACTTCTCCTGCGCCTCCTCCTCACCGATGCCCATCACCTCGAAGACCCGCTTCTGCACGTCCTCACGGTGGATCCGGATCGAGCCCCCGCCGATCTCGTTGCCGTTGCAGACGATGTCGTAGGCCCAGGCCAGTGCATGGGCGGGGTCCTTGTCGAAGTCCTCGAGGTCCTTGGGGCTCGTGAACGCGTGGTGCACCGCGGTCCAGGCCCCGGCGCCGACGGCCACGTCGCCGGCTGCGGTCGCCTCGTCGGCAGGCTCGAAGAGCGGCGCGTCGACGACCCACAGGAAGCTCCAGGCGTCCTCGTCGACGAGTCCGCAGCGCCGGCCGATCTCAAGGCGCGCGGCTCCGAGCAGCGACCGGCTCGGCTTGACCGGTCCGGCGGCGAAGAACACGCAGTCGCCGGGACCGGCGCCGACGTGGTCGGCGATCCGGGTGCGCTCGTCGTCGGAGATGTTCTTGGCCACCGGGCCGGTGATCTCGACGCCGTCGGGTCCTTCCTTGACGAGGAGGTAGGCCAGGCCCCGAGCGCCACGCTGCCTGGCCCAGTCCTGCCAGGCGTCCAGCTGCTTGCGCGGCTGGGTCGCTCCTCCGGGCATCACGACGGCCCCGACGTACGGCGCCTGGAACACCCGGAACGGCGTGTCCTTGAAGAAGTCGGTGCAGTCGACCAGCTCCAGGCCGAGCCGCAGGTCAGGCTTGTCGGAGCCGTACCGTGCCATTGCCTCGGCGTAGGTGAGCCGCGGGAACGGGGTCTGCAGCTCCACGCCGATGAGCCCCCAGATCGCGACGAGGAGCTCCTCGGTCAGCGCGATCACGTCGTCCTGCTGCACGAAGCTCATCTCGACGTCGAGCTGGGTGAACTCCGGCTGCCGGTCGGCCCGGAAGTCCTCGTCCCGGTAGCAGCGCGCGATCTGGTAGTAGCGCTCCATGCCCGCCACCATGAGGAGCTGCTTGAACAGCTGCGGGCTCTGCGGCAGCGCGTACCAGCTGCCCGGCTGCAGCCGGGCCGGCACCAGGAAGTCGCGGGCGCCCTCGGGGGTGGAGCGGGTGAGGGTGGGCGTCTCGATCTCCACGAACCCGTGCTCGTCGAGCACGTCGCGGGCCACCTTGTTGACCTTGCTGCGCAGCCGGATGGCAGCGGCCGGGCCGGCGCGGCGAAGGTCCAGGTAGCGGTACTTCAGCCGGGCCTCCTCCCCCACGTCGACGTGTTCGTCGATGGGGAACGGCAGCGGCGCCGCAGCGCTCAGCACCTCGACGTCGCTCGCGATCACCTCGACCTCGCCGGAGGGCAGGTTGGGGTTGGCGTTTCCCTCCGGGCGCAGCGCCACCTCGCCGGTGACCGCCAGGCAGTACTCGTTGCGCAGCTGGTGGGCGACCTCCTCGTCGCGGATGACCACCTGGACGACGCCGCTGGCCTCGCGCAGGTCGATGAAGGCGACGCCGCCGTGATCGCGCCGGCGGGCCACCCAGCCGGCGAGGGTGACGGTCTGGCCGACGTGCTCGGCGCGGAGCTCGCCGGCACTGTGGGTGCGGATCACTGGTCTTGCTCCTTCACGATGCGGGGGCTGAGGTCATCGGCGGGTGGCCGCCAGGTCGCGACGTCGACGAGTCGCTGGTCGCCGGAGCGGATGTCCTTGACCTGCGGGCCGTCGTCGCTCGGGAAGAGGACGTAGGGGATCCCCCGGCGCTCGGCGTAGCGGATCTGCTTGCCGAACTTCTGCGCCAGCGGTGCCACCTCGCAGGGGATGCCGTTGCCGCGCAGCTGCCCGGCGAGCCGCTCGCTCTCCGCACGCGAGCCGTCGTCGACCAGCGCGACCAGGACCGCGCTCGGGACCGATCGGTCGGCGGTCAGCCCGGTCCGGGCCATCAGCGGCACCAGCAGCCGGCTCACCCCCAGGGAGATGCCCACGCCGGGGTAGGTCGTCCGTCCGTCAGTGGCCAGGGAGTCGTAGCGCCCGCCCGAGCAGATCGAGCCGAGGGACTCGTGGCCGTCCAGCCGGGTCTCGAAGACCGTTCCGGTGTAGTAGTCCAGCCCGCGCGCGATCTTCAGGTCGGCCTCGATCCGGACGCGCGCGTCGGCCAGTGGGGCGCAGGCCCTCAGGAGCGCGGCGAGCTCCTCGAGGCCCTCGTCCAGCAGCGGGTGCTCGACACCGAGCGCACGCACCTGCTCGACGAAGGAGTCATCGGGACTGCAGATGGCGGCGAGGGCGAGACACTGGTCGGCCTGCTCGTCGTCGAGCGCTGAGGCGACCAGCTGCTCGCGGACCGCATCGACGGGCAGCTTGTCCAGCTTGTCGATCAGGCGCATGGCCTCGTCGACGTCGGCGATGCCGAGGCCGGCGTAGAAACCCTGGATGAGCTTGCGGTTGTTGACCTGGAGCCGGAAGCCGGGCAGGCCGATCGACGCGGGGTCGGCCAACCGCGAGAGCGCGTCGAGCATCACCCGGGCGACCTCGATGTCGTGGTGGAAGGGCAGCTCGTCACGCCCGACGATGTCGATGTCGGCCTGCGTGAACTCGCGGAACCGGCCTTCCTGGGGCCGCTCTCCCCGCCAGGCCTTCTGCACCTGGTAGCGCCGGAACGGGAACTCCAGCCGGCCGGCATTCTCGAGGACGTAGCGGGCGAACGGGACGGTGAGGTCGAAGTGCAGGCCGATGCCGGCGTCCTTGCCGGCGTCCTCCTCGTGCAGGCGACGCAGGACGTAGACCTCCTTGGAGGTCTCGCCCTTGCGGAGCAGCTGGTCGAGCGGCTCGACGGCGCGGGTCTCGATGTTGGTGAAGCCGTGCAGCTCGAAGACGTGCGAGAGCACGTCGACGACCTGGCGCTCGACGGTGCGCTGTGCCGGCAGCAGCTCGGGGAACCCGCTCAGCGGGGTGGGTCTGGTCATCTGGTTCCTAGCGGAGTCGGGGCGGTCACAGGCCGCGGCGCACGGGAGCCGTCGCCCCATGACCGGGACCGTCGCCCGGATCGCGCTCGATCAGGTCGAGCAGGAACGGGTTCGTGGCTCGTTCGCGACCGATGCTGGTCTGGTCCCCGTGGCCGGGGAGCACCGCGATGTTGTCGGGGAGTGGCAGCACCTTGTCCCGCAGGCTGCGCAGCATTGTGGGATGGTCCCCGCCGGGCAGGTCCGTTCGGCCGATGGAGCCGGCGAAGAGCAGGTCACCTGAGAACATCACCTCGGCGATCTCCTCCGTCGCCTGCCCTGAGCCTGTCGAGGGGTACGGCGTCCGGAAGGTGATCGACCCGCGGGTGTGGCCGGGAGTGTGGTCGACGAGGAGCTCGAGGCCGGCCAGCTCCAGCGTGCGGCCGTCGTCCACCTCCGCCACGTCGTCCGGCTCGGCGAACGTGTGCTTCCCGCCCAGCAGCATCCCGGCGGTCTCGGGCGACATCCCGGCCATCGGGTCCGAGAGCAGGTGCCGGTCCTCGGGGTGGATGTAGGCCGTCGCGTCGTACGACCCCGCGACCGGCGCGACGCACCACATGTGGTCGATGTGGCCGTGCGTCACCAGCACGGCGACCGGCTTGAGGCGGTGTTCCGAGATCACCTGCTCGACCCCGGGAGCGGCGTCCTTGCCCGGGTCGATCACCACGCACTCCGTCCCCGGGCCGGTGGCGACGACGTAGCAGTTCGTCCCCCATGGTCCTGCCGGGAAGCCAGCGATCAGCACGGTGCGGTCTCTCCTCGGTCGGCGGCATCCGGACCGCTCCACCCTACTGTCCCTGCTGCGTGCGCCCCGAATGCGTACGATGATGCCTGCGCCACGGCCCCTCGGCCGTCGCCGCCACCCCCGACCACGAGCCTTCGACCACAAGCCTTCGACCACAAGGGACCACACGTGACCGCGCAGGGCAACCAGGGCCACCACGACGCCGGCGACGAGCAGAGCCGCAGCTTCGGCCGGGTGGCCGACGACGGCACCGTCTACGTCCGCGTGGGCGACACGGAGCACCCGGTCGGCCAGTACCCGGAGGGCACGCCGGAGGAGGCACTGGCCTTCTTCACGCGCCGCTACGACGGGCTCGCCTTCGAGGTGCAGCTCCTCGAGCAGCGCGTCCGCAACGGCGCGCTCCCGCCTGACGAGGCGACGACCGCCGTGGCTGCGCTCGCCGAGCAGCTCAAGGAGCCCAACGCGGTCGGCGACATCACCGCACTGGTGGCCCGCCTCGACGCGCTGCGGCCGGTGATCGCGACGCAACGGGAGAAGCGGCGCGAGGACAACGCCCGCCGTCGCGAGGAGTCCCGGACCCGCAAGGGGCAGATCGTCGCCGAGGCCGAGCGCCTCGCGAAGGGCCGCGACTGGCGCAACGGCGCGAACCGGCTTCGCGACCTCCTGGAGGAGTGGAAGTCCCTCCCACGGCTCGACAAGAAGAGCGACGACGAGCTGTGGCACCGGTTCTCCGGCGCACGCACGGCCTACACCCGCGCTCGCAAGGCGCACTTCGCCGAGCAGAGCGAGAAGCGCGAGGCGGCCCGGGTGGTCAAGGAGCGTCTCGTCAAGGAGGCCGAGGGTCTCGCCGACTCCACCGAGTGGGGTCCGACGTCGGGTCGCTACCGCGCCCTGATGCAGGAGTGGAAGGCCGCCGGCCCGGCCCCCAAGGAGGTCGATGACCGGCTGTGGAAGCGCTTCCGGGGCGCCCAGGACCAGTTCTTCGGCGCCCGGGACGCGGCAAACGCCGAGCTCGACCAGGAGTACGCCGCCAACGCGGAGAAGAAGAAGGCCCTGCTCGTCGAGGCTGAAGCCCTGCTGCCGGTCACCGATGTCGACGCCGCCAAGCGCGCCTTCCGCTCGATCGCCGAGCGCTGGGACGCGGCCGGCAAGGTGCCCCGCGACGAGGTCAAGCCGCTGGAGGGCCGGATCCGCAAGGTCGAGCAGGCCATCCGGGCCCTCGAGGACGAGCAGTGGCGTCGCTCGGACCCGGAGAAGTCGGCGCGCGCCGACGACATGGTCGGGCAGCTGCGCGCGGCGATCGCCGGTGTCGAGGCGGAGCTGGAGGCCGCGCGCGGGTCGAGCGACGAGCGACGGGTCAAGCGGCTCGAGGACGACCTCGCCGCGCGCCGGGCGTTCCTCGAGATGGCGGAGAAGGCGGCCAGCGAGTTCTCCGGCTGACCGCCGGTGCCGGTCGGCGTCAGTGAGTGATGCGGTAGGCGTCGAAGACGCCGTCGATGCTGCGGACCGCCTTCAGCACGGCGCCGAGGTGCTTGGGGTCGCCCATCTCGAAGGTGAACTTGCTCTTGGCGACCCGGTCCCTGCTCGTGCTCAGTGAGGCCGACAGGATGTTCACGTGCTGGTCGGACAACACGAGGGTGATGTCGGACAGCAGCCGGGAACGGTCGAGCGCCTCCACCATGATCTGCACCAGGAACGTGGACTGCGAGGTCGGCGCCCACTCGACGTCGACGAGCCGCTCCGGCTGGCTGAGCAGGCTCTTGGCGTTGGTGCAGTCTCGCCGGTGCACCGAGACGCCGGCACCACGGGTCACGAAGCCGAGGATGGCGTCACCGGGGACCGGGGTGCAGCACTTCGCCAGCTTGACCAGCACGTCGCTGGCATCCTTCACGATCACCCCGGCGTCGCTGCCCTGGGCAGTGGCGCGTCGCGGCCGGGTGATGGTGACCGCCTCCGCGAGATCCTCGGCCGCACCCTCGTCGCCACCGGCCAGCTCGATCACCTTGCGCACCACTGTCTGGGCACCGAGATTGCCCTCGCCGACGGCGGCGTAGAGGGCCGAGACGTCCGCGAGGCGGAGCTCGTGGGCCACCTGGGTCAGCGAGTCGTGGGTCATCACCCGCTTCAGGGAGACGCCCTCCTTGCGCATCAGCCGGGCGATCTGGTCCTTGCCCTGCTCGATCGCCTCCTCGCGCCGCTCCTTGGTGAACCAGTGCCGGATCTTCGACCGGGCCCGGGGCGACTGCACGAAGCCGAGCCAGTCCCGACTGGGACCGGCGTTCTGGGCCTTGGAGGTGAACACCTCGACCACGTCACCGTGCTCGAGCCGCGACTCCAGCGGTACCAGCCGGCCGTTCACCCGCGCGCCGATGGTGTGGTGGCCGACGTCGGTGTGAATGGCGTAGGCGAAGTCGACCGGGGTGGACCCGATCGGCAGCCCGATGACGTCGCCCCGAGGGGTGAAGACGTAGACCTCCGCAGCGTTGATCTCGAAGCGCAACGACTCCAGGAACTCGCCGGGGTCCTCCACCTCGTTCTGCCAGTCGAGCAGCTGCCGGACCCACGGCATGTCGCCGTTGCCCTGCCCGAGCGAGCGGTCGGTGTCGACGCCGGACTTGACGTCCTCCTTGTACTTCCAGTGGGCCGCGACGCCGTACTCCGCTCGCCGGTGCATCCCGAACGTGCGGATCTGCATCTCCACCGGCTTGCCCTGCGGGCCGATAACGGTGGTGTGCAGCGACTGGTACATGTTGAACTTCGGCATCGCGACGTAGTCCTTGAACCGCCCCGGGATCGGGTTCCAGCGGTTGTGCAGCACGCCCAGCACGCCGTAGCACTCGCGGTCGGTCTCGACGAGGATGCGGATGCCGACGAGGTCGTAGATGTCGGTGAACTCGCGACCGCCGTGGATCATCTTCTGGTAGATCGAGTAGTAGTGCTTCGGCCGCCCGGTGACGGTGGCCTTGATCTTGGCCGTCCTCAGGTCCGCGTCGACCGACTCGATCACCTGGCGCATGAACTGGTCGCGCGACGGCGCCCGCTCCGCCACCAGCCGGACGATCTCGTCGTAGATCTTCGGGTGCAGCGTCGCGAAGGCGAGGTCCTCGAGCTCCCACTTCAGCGTGTTCATGCCGAGTCGGTGGGCCAGCGGCGCGAAGATCTCGAGGGTCTCGCGGGACTTCCGCTCCTGCGACTCGGCCTTGACGTAGCGCAGCGTCCGCATGTTGTGCAGCCGGTCGGCGAGCTTGATCACGATGACCCGGATGTCTTGGCTCATCGCGACGATCATCTTGCGGATGGTCTCGGCCTGCGCGGAGTCGCCGTACTTCACCTTGTCGAGCTTGGTGACGCCGTCGACGAGGAGCGCCACCTCGTCACCGAAGTCCTGGCGGAGCTCGGCGAGGGTGTACGGCGTGTCCTCGACCGTGTCGTGCAGCAGCGCAGCGACGAGGGTGGGCTCGGTCATGCCGATGTCGGCGAGGATCGTGGTGACAGCGAGCGGATGGGTGATGTAGGGGTCGCCGCTCTTGCGCATCTGGCCGCGGTGGTGCAGCTCCGCGGTGTTGTAGGCGCGCTCGAGCAGCGCCAGGTCGGCCTTGGGGTGGTTGGCGCGGACCGTGCGGAACAGCGGCTCGAGCACCGGGTTGCCGACCTGCCGGGAGGTCCCGATGCGGGCCAGCCGCGCCCGGACCCCTCGGCCGCCGCCGGTCTGGCTGCTGCGCGCGACACTACCGGAGTCGCTCATCGGGACAGGGAGTGAGGAGCGCGGGGTGCTCACCGGTTCCTCTGCCATGACCAGAGTCTAGGCAAGCGGTGCCGACCGGTCACACGGTCCGCAGCGCCGTGAGCGGGATCTCCCCCACCGCCTGCCGACCGTGCAGGAACGACAGCTCGAGCAGCACCGCGAGCGCGTGCACGGAGGCCCCGCACCGGCCGACCAGCTCCGCCGTCGCGGCCGCGGTGCCGCCGGTGGCCAACACGTCGTCGACGAGCAGCACCCGCTCGCCCCGGGCGAGGGCGTCGACGTGCATCTCCAGCGTCTCGGCGCCGTACTCGAGCTGGTAGCTCACCGCGTGCGTCTCCCACGGCAGCTTCCCGGGCTTGCGCACCGGGACGAAGCCGACGCCCAGGGCGAGCGCCACCGGTGCGGCCAGGATGAAGCCACGCGCCTCCATCCCGATCACCTTGTCCACGACGGCCCGGCCCTCGGCATCCCGACCGGCATCCGCGAGGGCGTGCACGACGGCCGTGAACGCCTGGTGGTCGTCCAGCAGCGGGGTGATGTCCTTGAAGACGACGCCCGCCTTGGGGAAGTCCGGGACGTCGCGGATCCGGGCGTCGATGAGTGCACCCACGTCGGTGCCCACCGGCTCGCTCACTTCCCGCGGCGGGACCGCGGCTTGCGGCTCGGCTGGTTGCGGCCGGACGAGCCGGAGCGCTCCACCGGCGCCTTCTTCTGCGGCACCACCCGACCCGAGCCGACGGCGGACGGCCGCGTGGTGGGCGCCCGGAACGACGGGGCGGCGCCGCCGGGCCGCTCCTCGCCGTCGCCGTCGTCGACCCCGTCGCTGTCGTCGACCCCGTCGCTGTCGTCATCTGCGGCAACCGGGCCGGCCCGATCGCCGAGGACGGGCATGTCGTCGGTGAAGACCGGCACGTCGGCGTAGCGGTCGGCGTCCCGACGAGCGCGAGCGCGGGCCCGCCGGTCCGCCTCGCTGATCTGCTTCTCGCCCTCCTTGAGGTGCACCGCGAACGGCGTCGCGATGAAGATCGAGGAGTACGCACCCGCCGCCATGCCGACGAACAGCGCCAGCGACAGGTCCTTCAGCGCACCCGAGCCCAGCGTGAACACGCCGACGTAGAGCAGCGCAGCCACCGGCAGCAGCGCGACCACCGTGGTGTTGATCGATCGGACCAGCGTCTGGTTGACCGCGAGGTTGGCGAGCTCCGCGTAGGTGCGCCGGCTCTTGCGGGTGTCCCTGGTGTTCTCGCGCACCTTGTCGAACACGACCACGGTGTCGTAGAGCGAGAAGCCCAGGATGGTCAGCACACCGGTGACCGTCGCGGGTGTCACCTCGAAGCCGGACCAGGCGTAGACGCCCACGGTGATGATGATGTCGTGCGCGAGCGCCACGATGGCGCCGACCGACATCTTCCACTCGCGGAAGTAGGCCCAGATGAACAGCAGCACCGCGAGGAGGAACACGACCAGGCCGGTGATCGAGCGATTGATCACCTGCTCGCCCCACGACGCGCCGACCTCCGAGACGGAGATGTCCGAGCGTGAGTTCACGCCGACGGTGTCGGCGATCGTCTGACGGATCCGGGACGCGTCGTCGTTCGACATCTCCTCGGTCTGGACCCTGATCCGCTTGTCGCCGGACGTGTTCACGATCGGGGACGACGCCTCGTCGATCCCGGTGCCCGCCACGGCGTCACGGATCTTGTCGACGTTGTCCTGCGTGACCTGGCTGGACTGCAGCGAGACGGTGTACTCGACACCGCCCTCGAATTCGATGCCGAAGTTGAGGCCCCTGACGAACAGGCCGGCAGCCGCCAGCGCGATGATCACCAGGGACACGGAGTACCAGATCCAGCGGCGACCGACGAAGTCGATCGACGTGGTGCCGTCGTAGAGGCTGTTGCCGAGCCTGCTGAACTTGCCCATCAGGCCCGCCCTCCTGCCAACCGCCGGTCCGCGGTGATCTCGTCGATGCCGAGGGTCTCGGCCGAGAGCCCGGAGTACTTCGAGCCGGAGTTGAAGAACCTGCGCCGTGCGAGCAGCGAGATCATCGGCTTGGTGAACCAGAAGAACACCGCGACGTCGATCAGCGTGCTGATGCCCAGCGCGAAGGCGAACCCTCGGACGACGCCGATGGCGAAGATGTAGAGCACCACCGCTGCGAGGAACGACACCGCGTCGGCCGCGAGACAGGTGTTCCGGGCCCGGACCCAGCCGGCCTCCACCGCCACCCGCATCGACTTGCCGTCGCGCATCTCGTCACGGATGCGCTCGAAGTAGACGATGAACGAGTCCGCCGTGATGCCGACGGCCACGATGAGGCCGGCGATGCCGGGCAGCGTCAGGGTGAAGTTCGCCGCCTTGGCCAGCACCAGGACGGTGGCGTAGGTGATCGCGGCGGCCACCAGCAGGGACGCGATCACCACGAAGCCCAGCCCGCGGTAGTAGAGCAGGCAGTAGAGCATCACGATCAACAGGCCCACGATGCCGGCCAGGATGCCCGCCGAGAGCTGGTCACCGGCCAGCGTCGCTCCGATGGTCTCCACCGTCGGAGGGTTGGAGAACTTGATCGGCAGCGCGCCGAACTTCAGCGAGTTCGCCAGGGACTTGGCCTCTCCCTCGGTGAAGTCGCCGCTGATCTGGGCGTTGCCGTCGAGGATCGGCTCCTGGAAGCCGGCGTAGGAGATGACCTGGCCGTCGAGCACGATCGCGAACTGGCCGCCGTTGGCGTACAGCGCCTTGCTGATGTTGCCGAAGCGCTGGGTCGGCTCGCCGCCCTCCAGGTCGAGCTGGACCACCCAGCCGACGCCCTGCGGAGGAGTTCCGTAGGACGCGCTGTCCAGCGACGTCCCCTCGATGACGGCCCTGGTCAGCAGGAAGCGGTTGCCGTCCTCGTCGCAGGTCACCAGCGGCTTGTCGGGGTCGTCCTCGACGCCGGCGGCCTCGCCCTTGTCGGGGCACCGGTAGGCCGCCTGCCGGGCGACCCACTCCTGTGGCGGGTTCTGCGCGAACGCCAGCGCCTGTCGCACCACGGCGTCGGTCCCGGCCGGCCCTGCCGGAGTCTGGTCGCCGCCCGGCGTCTGTGTGGTCGGTGTCGGTGTGGGCGTCGGCGTCGGGTCGGCGGCCCGCAGGTCGAACGCCGGGGCCGGCCGGTTGCTGCCCGAGGTCGAGGAGCTGGTGGCCTTCGGAGAGGCCGAGCCGCTCGGCGACGCCGTGCCCGACGGGCTCGCCTTGCCACTCGGGCTGGCGCTCGGGTTCGGGCTCGGGGTGGTCGTCGGCTGCTGCCCGACCGGTCCCATCGGCTGGCCCGCGACCAGCCGAAAGCGCAGCTGTGCGGTGCGCTTGACCGAGTCCACGAGGTTCTGCCGGTTCTTGCCGGGGATCTCGACGACGATGTTCTTGTTGCTCTGGACGGTCACCTCGGCCTCGGAGACACCGTTGCCGTTGACGCGGGCGTCGATGATCTGGCGCGCCTGGTTCATCTTCTCCGGGGTGATGCCGTCGCCGACCGCGGTGAGCGTGATCCGGGTGCCGCCCTCGAGGTCGAGACCCAGGGCGGGCTTCCACGTGCCACCGAGGGCCGCGAGCCCGTAGAGCACCGCGATCGCGATGAAGAAGACCAGCAGCGTCCGCGCCGGCCGGGAGATCCTGGATGCCACCTGCTGCTACTCCTCGGTGTCGGCGCGCGTCTCGGCCGGGCTGACGGCGTCGTGCCCGGTGCCCGGGTCGTCGGCAGCGGTCTCGTCCTCGATCCGGCGTACGACGGCCTGACGCGCCACCGTGATGGTCGTGCCCGGGGCGATCTCGAGACCGACCCGGTCGTCGTCGATCGTGGCAACGGTGCCGAAGATGCCGGCCGAGATGATCACCCGGTCACCGACCTCGAGCGCCTGCTGCAGCTGCACCGTTCGGCGCTGCGCGTTGCGGGCCGGACGGATCACGATCGCCCAGAAGCCGATGAAGGCGATCACGATCACCAGCAGCTGTAGCTCGGGGGGCATGCGAATCGACTCCAGACGTGTTCGGGACGGCAGCGACGCGCCGTGGGCGCAGACAAGGAACCCGCAAGGGGCTGCCGCCGGTGAAGTGTAACGGCCGCCACGGAAACCGTCAGCGCGCCCCGACGACGGCCGCCGCAGGCGTTACCGGATCGTTCCGTCCCCGGACTCGTCCGGGCTCTCGAACAGCGTCGGCTCGGTGACGAACGGGGCATCGGCCGGCGGCTCGAGCCCGAGGTGCCCCCAGGCCGCCGGCGTGGCGACCCGGCCCCTCGGCGTCCGGGCGAGCATGCCGAGGCGCACGAGGAAGGGCTCGGCCACCTCCTCGATGGTCTCCCGCTCCTCCCCCACGGCGACGGCCAGCGTGCTGACCCCGACGGGCCCGCCACCGAACCGGCGGCACAGCACGTTGAGGACACCGCGGTCGAGCCGGTCGAGACCACGGCGGTCCACCTCGAACAGCTCCAGCGCCCGGCGCGAGGTCTCCAGCGTCACCACCCCGTCAGAGCGGACCTGGGCGTAGTCGCGCACCCTGCGCAGCAACCGGTTGGCGATCCGCGGCGTGCCCCGCGAACGCGAGGCGATCTCGGCGGTGCCCTCGGGGCGCACCTCGACTTCGAGCAGCCGGGCGGAACGCTGGACGATCAGGTCCAGCTCGTCGGCCTCGTAGAACTCGAGGTGGGCGGTGAAGCCGAACCGGTCGCGCAGCGGGCTGGGCAGCAGGCCGGCCCGCGTCGTCGCGCCGACGAGCGTGAAGGGCGGGATCTCCAGCGGGATGGCGGTGGCGCCCGGGCCCTTGCCGATGACGACGTCGACGCGGAAGTCCTCCATCGCCATGTAGAGCATCTCCTCGGCCGGGCGGGACATCCGGTGGATCTCGTCCACGAACAGCACGTCGCCGTCGTTCATCCCGGACAGGATCGCGGCCAGGTCGCCCGCGTGCGTGATCGCCGGCCCCGAGGTGACCCGGAGCGGACTGTGCATCTCGGCCGCGATGATCATCGCCAGCGTGGTCTTGCCCAGCCCCGGGGGGCCCGAGAGCAGCACGTGGTCCGGCGTGCGGTCGCGGCCGCGGGCGGCCTGCAGCACCAGCGACAGCTGCTCGCGCACCCGCTCCTGCCCGATGACCTCGTCGAGGCTGCGCGGCCGCAGCGCCGCCTCGACGGCTCGCTCGTCGCCGTCGGCCTCCGCGTCGACGAGGGCCCGGCTCTCGACGTACGCCTCCTCCTGGGCGCGCAGCGAGGCCTCGGCCGAGGTGAGCTGGTCGGGCTCGCGGCTCATGCCTTGCTCAGCGTCCGCAGCGCGGCCCGCAGCAGGCCCGCGACGTCGGGCTGCGCGGCGCCGTCGGCGTCGGGGGCGACTGCGTCGACGGCCTTGTCGGCCTCCTTCGCGGACCA
>DASSOK010000109.1:0-2489 GCA_035700665.1 Marmoricola sp. | reverse complement strand
CCGGATGAGTGAGCAGGCTGTGCTGCGTGATGGGACCTGCATCTTCCCCCACTGCACCCGACCCGCCCGGGGCTGTGAGGACGAGCACTGCATCCCCTACGACGCCGGCGGACCCTCGGCCAGTGACAACACCGGGAAGATGTGTTGCAAGCACCACCGCGCCAAGACCCACGGCGGCTGGCGCTACCGGATCATCAGACCCGGGACCTATGAGTGGACCAGCCCGCACGGCTACCGCTACATCCGCGACCCCTCCGGCACCATCGACCTCACCCCACCCCCGGTGCCGGGCCCCTCGACAAGCTCGCGGACCAGCGACACCTCCGGGACCAGCGACACCTAGCTGCACCGCCCCGCACCCCGCCCGGCACGACCGAGCGGGGCCAGCGGCATGCCGGGCGCCGTCCTGTGCACATCTGCCCAAGCCGGACGGCCGGATCCCCTAGTCTCGCCGCCATGGCGATCGACGCGGGACAGTGGCAGGCCGGGCTGGCGGCGCTGGTGGTGGCCGCTGCCCTCGGTGCGCTGGTGCCGCGGCTGGTCGCCGCGGTTCCCGAGCCCGAGCCGGCGCCGGACGACGAACCGCCGGAGAACCCCAAGCGACTGTACGCCGAGATCGGCGCCTCGCCGGGCCTGGCCTGGAAGGCGGCCGTCGCCAGCGGCGTCGCGGCCGGACTCATGGGCCTCGTCCTGGGCTGGGACTGGCGGTTGCTCCCGCTGGTCGCGCTCACGCCGGTGGGGGTGGCGCTCGCCGTCATCGACTGGCAGACGACGCTGCTGCCCACGCGGCTGATCGCGCCGTCGTACGTCCTCACCGGCGTGCTGGTGCTCCTCGCCGCCGTCCTGATGCAGGACCGCGACGTCGCGATCCGCGGACTGGTGGGCTGGCTGGCGGCGTTCGCGTTCTTCCTGCTGCTGTGGTTCATCTATCCGCGCGGCATGGGCTACGGCGACGTCCGGCTCTCCGGTGTCCTCGGGATGGTGTTGGGCCAGGTCGGCTACGCGACGCTCCTGGTGGGCATCTACGCCGCCTTCGTCATCGGGGGCGTCGGCGGCCTGCTGCTGTCGGTGCTCCGGATCGTCGACCGCAAGCGCTTCCCCTTCGGCCCCTTCATGCTGGTCGGCGCGGTGATCGGTGTCGTCGCCGGTCCCGGCGTGGCGGAGAGTCTCGGTTGGTGACGGCAGCACCTCCCGTGGGACGGCTGCGTGAAACACTCTGTGCATGCTCCGCTGGCTGACCGCGGGCGAGTCCCACGGCCCCTCGCTCGTCGCAATCCTGGAAGGCCTGCCCGCCCACGTGCAGATCACCACGGCCGAGGTCTCCGACGCCCTCGCCCGCCGTCGACTCGGCTACGGGCGCGGCGCCCGGATGAAGTTCGAGCAGGACGAGGTGACCTTCCTCGGCGGTGTCCGGCACGGTGAGACGATCGGCGGACCGGTGGCCGTGCAGGTGGACAACACCGAGTGGCCGAAGTGGGAGAAGGTGATGTCCGCCGATCCGGTGGACCCCGTCGAGCTCGAGGCGCTGGCCCGCAACGCGCCACTCACCCGGCCCCGACCCGGGCACGCCGACCTGGTCGGCATGCAGAAGTATGGCTTCGACGAGGCCCGGCCCGTGCTGGAGCGCGCCTCGGCCCGCGAGACCGCTGCCCGCGTGGCGCTCGGCCGCGTCGCCTCCGCGTTCCTGGAGCAGGCGACGGGCGCGCGGATCGTCTCCCATGTCGTCGAGCTCGGCGGGGTGCCGGCTCCCCGGAGCTCCGTGCCGGCCCCCGAGGACGTGGAGCGGCTCGACGACGATCCGGTCCGGTGCCTGGACCCGGACGCCTCGAAGCTGATGGTCGAGCGGATCGACCAGGCGCACCAGGACGGCGACACCCTCGGTGGTGTGGTGGAGGTCGTCGTCCACGGGCTGCCGCCGGGCCTCGGGTCGCATGTGCACTGGGACCGGCGGCTCGACGCGCGCCTGGCCGGAGCGCTGATGGGCATCCAGGCCATCAAGGGGATCGAGGTCGGCGACGGCTTCGAGCTCGCCGCCACACCCGGCTCACAGGCGCACGACGAGATCGAGCCCACGGAGCAGGGCTTCCGGCGCACCTCCGCACGCTCGGGCGGCACCGAGGGCGGGATGTCCACCGGTGAGGCGCTCCGGGTGCGTGCCGCGATGAAGCCGATCGCCACCGTGCCGCGGGCGTTGCGCACCGTGGACGTCACCACGGGGGAGGCCGCCGTGGCGCACCACCAGCGCTCCGACGTCTGCGCCGTCCCGGCCGCCGGCATCGTCGCCGAGGCGATGGTGGCGCTGGTGCTCGCCGACGCGGTGCTGGAGAAGTTCGGCGGCGATGCGCTCTCCGAGACGCGGCGCAACGTCGAGGGCTACCTGGACACGCTGAGGTTCCGGTGAGCCCAGCACCGGGGCCGCTGGTCGTCCTTGTCGGCTCCATGGGCGCCGGCAAGACCACCGTGGGCCGGCTGGTCGCCGAGAGGCTCGG